>DASQWB010000112.1:0-14870 GCA_035640455.1 Gaiellaceae bacterium
GATCCGGATCGGCGCCACCGACCTGAGGTTCGACGTATGAGCCTCGGCAGGACGGCTGCCCTGACCGACACCGGCCGCAAGCGCCGTCACAACGAGGACGTCTACGTCGTCGACCCGCCCATCTTCGCGATCGCCGACGGCATGGGCGGGGCGAACGCCGGCGAGGTCGCGGCCGGTCTGGCGGCCGACGCTCTCCGCGAGGCCGAGGAGGAGGGACGCGGCGAGGAGGCGGTCGTGACGCTGATCCAGGAGGCGAACCGCCGCGTCTACCAGCGCGCGACCGAGGACGCCGCGGCGTCGGGTATGGGGACGACGATGACCGTCGCCCTCCTCGAGGACGGACGTGTCCGGATTGGCCATGTCGGCGACTCCCGCGCGTACCTGATCCGAGACGGAGAGCTCGTGCAGCTCACGGACGACCACTCGCTCGTCGGCGAGCTCGTGCGGAGCGGCAAGCTCACGCCCGAGGACGCCGAGTCGCACCCGCAGCGCTCGGTGATCACGCGCGCCCTCGGCACCGATCCCGACGTCGACGTCGACACCGCCACCGTCGAGACCCGCGCCGGCGACCTCTTCCTGCTCTGCTCCGACGGCCTCTACTCGATGGTCGGCAACGACCGTATCCTCCAGCTCGTCGAGCGCCACCGAGGCGACCTGGACACGGCCGCGAAGGCGCTCATCGCGGCGGCGAACAAGGGCGGCGGCGAGGACAACATCACCGTCGTCGCGTTCGAGATCGCGGGGGCCGAGGACGAGACGCTGCACCGCGAGCCCGCCGTGACCGCCGAGCGGACGCCGGACGAGGAGGACACCCTGACCGAGGTCGACCGGGTGCCGGCGGTGACGACGATGGTCGTCCCGCCCGAGGAGGCAGAGGCCTTCGCGGAGCCGGAGCCCGAGCAGCGCCCGGCGCCGCCGCGTCCGCCGCGGAAGGTGCTCGCTCTCCTCGTGCTCATCCTGGTCGCAATCGCGGCGACCGTGATCGTCTACCTATTGGTGCGCTAGCGGAAGCCGACCGATGAGCCTGCGGAACCGCGAGCTCGCGAACCTCGTCGCGGTCGGCGTTCTCACCGGCCTCGGGTTCGCGAGCGTCTACATCGCGCGCCAGCACGTCGTCTCGACCGGCTCGCTCTCCTACGCCGTCTTCTTCCTCTGCCTCTACGTCGCGGCGCACGTGGTGACGCGGCTCACGGTGCCGAACGCCGACCCGTACCTGCTGCCGATCGCCGGCCTCCTGTCCGCCGTCGGGGTGACCGAGATCTACCGGATCAACCCCGACGACGCGTTCCGGCAAGGGCTGTGGATCGTGATCGCCGTCGCGCTCTTCGCGGCCACCCTGGTCGCGCTGCGGCGCGACTACCGGCGGCTCGAGAGCTACAAGTACATCGCCGGCCTCACCGCGATCTTCCTGCTCGTGCTGCCCGCGCTGCCCGGGATCGGGACGACCGTGAACGGCGCGCGCCTCTGGGTCGAGGTCGGCGGGTACCAGTTCCAGCCCGGCGAGCTGGCGAAGATCATGCTCATCGTCTTCCTCGCCGGCTACCTGCGCGAGAAGCGCGAGGTGCTGGCACAGGGCCGCCTCAAGGACTTCGGGCCGCTGCTCGTGATCTGGGGCGGCGCGATGCTCGTGCTCGTCGAGACGAACGACCTCGGGAGCGCGCTCCTCTACTTCGGGATCTTCCTCGGGATGCTGTACGTGGCTACCGGCCGCGGCCTCTTCGTCGGCCTCGGCGGCGCGCTCTTCCTCGCCGGGTCGGCGGCGGCCTACAAGCTGATCCCGCACGTCCGCGAGCGCGTGACGATCTGGCTCCACCCGTGGACCGACCACAAGGTCTACTGCCCTCAGGTCGACCGGCTCACGCTGCGCCAGGACTGCCAGAGCTACCAGCTCGTGAAGTCGCTGTACTCGATCGGGAACGGCCATTTCGGCGGGACCGGGCTCGGTCGCGGCACCTTCGTCACCGTTCCCGACCACGGGAAGCCGCACGAGCTGATCCCGTACCTGAAGACCGACTTCATCTACTCCGCGATCGCGCAGGAGCTCGGCCTGATCGGCGCGGCCGCGCTCCTCCTCGTCTACATGCTCTTCGTCGCGCGCGGCTTCCGGATCGCGCTCCTCGCCCAGGACGGCTTCTCGAAGCTCGCCGCGGCCGGGCTCACGTTCGGCTTCGCGCTGCAGACGTTCATCATCGTCGGCGGGATCCTGCGGATCATCCCGCTGACCGGGATCACGCTCCCGTTCGTCTCCTACGGCGGGTCGAGCGTCGTCGCCAACTTCGTGCTCCTCGCCGGGCTGCTCCTGATCTCGAACCGGGCCGCGAGGCCGCCGTCGTGAACGCGCAGATCAGCCGCCTCGCGCTCGTCGGGCTCGCGCTCATGGTCGCCCTCATCCTCGGCACGACGTACTGGCAGGCCTGGGCCTCGGCGGGCCTCGCCGATCGACAGGACAACGCGATTCAGCGCGTCGCGCAGTTCACGGTCAAGCGCGGCCTGATCTATGCCGGCGACGGACGCACGCTGCTCGCGACGAACGTGCGCAAGCAGGTCGGCGGGCAGACCCTCTACTTCCGCCGCTACCCGAACGGCAGGCTCGCGCCGGAGGTCGTCGGCTACTCGACGCAGAGCCGCTCGCAGGCCGGGCTCGAGCGGTCCTACAACGACTGCCTGACCGGCTCGAACTCGAACTTGAGCACCGTCTTCCACACGGCGATCGACCGCCTGAAGGGCGTCACCGTTACCGGGAACGACCTCTACACGACGATCGACCCGCGCGCGCAGCGGCTCGCCAACCGGCTCCTCGCCGGGAAGTGCGCGGCCGCGGTCGCGCTCGAGCCCTCGACCGGCAAGGTGTACGTGCTCGCCTCGAGCCCGTCGTACGACCCGAACCTCGTCGAGAAGAACTTCGCCCAGATCACGCGCAGCGGCGGCGCGTGCAAGCCGGCGTCGCCCCTCTTCGACCGCGCGACGCAGGGCCTGTACGCCCCCGGCTCGACCTTCAAGGTCGTGACCGCCTCGGCCGCGCTCGACACGGGCCGGTTCACACCCGACTCGACCTTCTTCGACCCGGGCTACTGCGTCGAGTACGGGCAGAAGGTCTTCAACGCCGGCAACCCCGACCAGACGGGCCCCGAGTCGTTCGGGACGGTGAGCCTGACGACGGCGCTCCAGCACTCGATCAACGCCGTCTTCTGCAAGATCGGCCAGGCGCTCGGGGCGGGGCCGATCGTCGACTACATGAAGCGGTACGGCTTCTACTCCGTGCCGCCGCTCGAGACGCCGATCGACGAGCGCGCCGCGAGCGGGCGCTACAAGGGCCACCGCCTCGACCGGTCGACCTCCGACGCCGACCCCGGCCGCCTCGCCTTCGGCCAGGAGCGCCTGCTCGTGACGCCGTTCCAGATGGCGATGGTGGCGGCGGCGATCGCGAACCACGGCGTCGTCATGCGGCCGCACGTCGTCGACAAGATCCTCTCGCCGAACCGCGGGATCCTCACACGCCGCCACCCGGAGAAGCTCGGCAGGGCGATCAAGCCCGAGACGGCGAGCGAGCTGACGACGATGATGGAGGCAGTCGTCACGGGCGGCACCGGCACGGCCGCGCAAATCCCGGGCATCCAGGTCGCCGGCAAGACCGGCACTGCCGAGACCGGGATACCGCACCAGTACAACGCCTGGTTCATCGCCTTCGCCCCGGCCGACCATCCGCGCGTCGCCGTCGCGGTCGTGGTCGAGAACGGAGGCTTCGGAGGGCGGACCGCCGCGCCGATCGCCAAGGCGATCATGCAGGCGATCCTGCGGCGCGGTTGAACTCCTACGCTGTGAGATAGAGGCAACGTGGTTTTCGAATGACTTCCAATCGTTCGACCGGTCATTTCAGACGGACGCACGGGCAAAGCCCGTGCGTCCTGAGGGTCGGTGCCGCCGAGTCGGCGCCTTAACGATGGCCGTCACAGACACGCTGCTCAACACGATCTTCGACGGGCGCTACAAGATCCTGCGCAAGCTCGGCGCAGGCGGCATGGCGGACGTCTACCTCGCCGAGGACCAGGAGCTCGGCCGTCGGGTCGCGATCAAGATCCTGAATGACCGGCACGCGAACGACGAACAGTTCGTCGAGCGCTTCCGCCGCGAGGCGAAGAACGCGGCCGGGCTGTCGCACCCGAACATCGTCTCGATCTTCGACCGGGGGCAGGCGGAGAACACCTACTACATCGCGATGGAGTACCTCGACGGCCGCAGCCTGAAGGAGCTGATCACGGCGCGCGGCCCGGCTCCGATCCACGTCGCCGTCGACTACGCGCGGCAGATCCTCGCCGCGCTCCGCGTCGCCCACCGCCAGGGCGTCGTCCACCGCGACATCAAGCCGCACAACGTCCTCGTCGACAGCGAGGGGCGGATCAAGGTCACCGACTTCGGCATCGCGCGCGCCGGGCCGAGCCAGATGACGGAGGAGGGCTCGATCATCGGCACCGCGCAGTACCTCTCGCCCGAGCAGGCCCAGGGTGCGCCGGTCACGCCCTCGTCCGACCTGTACTCGGTAGGGATCGTCCTCTACGAGCTCCTGACGGGGACCGCTCCCTTCGCGGGCGAGACGCCGGTCGAGCTCGCGATGAAGCACCTCTCGAAGACGCCCGAGCCCCCGTCGCGCCTCCGGCCGGAGGTGCCGCGCGACCTCGACTTCGTCGTCCTGCGCGCGCTAGCGAAGAGCCCGGACGAGCGCTACCAGTCCGCGGACGAGATGGACGCCGATCTGGCGCGGGTCGCCCGCGGCGTGTCGGTGAGCCCGGAGACCGAGGAGGCCGCGACCGCGATCATCGCCCGGCCGATCACGGCCGCGACGGTCGTCGCGCCGCCCGTCACGCCCCGGCCGCCTCCTCCCGTCTACTACGACTACGAGGAGTCGCCGGATCGCCGGCGCTCGTTCTGGCCGTGGCTGCTCGCGCTCGGTCTGCTGGTCGCGGCCGGCTTCGCCGGCTGGCTCGCCTACGACCAGATCCGCAAACAGCTGAACGCCTCGAACGTCACCGTCGGCCGCTACATCGGAGAGCGCGAGTCGGTCGCGCGCGACCAGCTCGTCCGCGCAGGGCTGAAGGCGCACATCGTGCGGCGCCCGTCGACGGCGCAGCCGCCGACCTTCGTCTTCGACCAGGACCCCTCCCAAGGGAACAAGATCCCGAAGGGAAACTCGGTCACGATCTTCGTCTCGACCGGCGCGGCGAAGGTACGCGTGCCCGACGTGCGCGGCGACAACTCGACCGATGCGGCCGCCGCTATCGCCTCCGCCGGCCTCAAGCCCGACGTCCACGAGGTCCCCTCGCTGAAGGATCCGGGCACCGTGGTCGCCCAGTCGCCGCGGCCGGGCGTGAAGGTGGTGAAGGGCGCGAAGGTGCGGATCAACGTCTCGAGCGGGCCGGCCCAGGTGACGGTGCCGCCGGTCGTGGGGATCCCGTTTGCCCAGGCGAGTTCCGAGCTCCAGGCTCAGGGCTTCAGCGTCAAGCGCGACGACCAGGACTCGAACGAGCCCGCGGGCACCGTGCTCCACCAGGATCCCGCCGCCAACACCTCCGCGCCGAAGGGCTCGACGGTCACGCTCACCGCCTCGAAGGGCCCGACGACGACCGCCGTGCCCGAGGTCACGAGCCTGGACGTCGATACGGCGCGGACGACGCTCGAGCAGTCCGGGTTTAAGGTGAAGGTCGTGCGCCAGACGACGACCGATCCGAGCCAGGAGAACATCGTCCTCGACCAAGACCCACCCCCGAACTCACAAGCCAAGCCCGGGACGACGGTGACGATCTTCGTCGGGCGTTTCTCGGTCCAGACGACCTCGACCACGCCGTGACCGAGGGACCTCGGCTGCGGATCGCGGTGCTGCTCGGCGGCCGGTCGAGCGAGCACGAGATCTCGCTCGCGTCCGGCCGGTCGGTGCTCGAGGCGCTCGATCCCGACCGCTACGAGACGGCCTCGATCGGAATCGGCCGCGAGGGGCAGTGGGAGCTCGTGGCCGGCTCGAACGGCGCGCTTCCGCCGGCCTCCGTCGCGGAGACGCTGCCGGTGCCGACGACCCCCGCCTCCGCGCCCGAGCGGCTCGGTCAGGTCGACGTCGTCCTGCCGATCCTCCACGGCCCCTTCGGCGAGGACGGGACCGTCCAGGGGCTGCTCGAGCTCGCCGGAGTGCCGTACGTGGGCGCGGGCGTGACCGCCTCGGCGCTCTGCATGGACAAGGACCTCTTCAAGGCCGTGCTCCGCGACCGAGGCATCCCCGTGACGAGGAACATCACGCTGCGCCTGGGCGATTCGGTGCGAAACCCCTTCGGCTACCCCGTCTTCGTGAAGCCGGCGCGGCTCGGCTCCTCGGTCGGGATCTCGAAGGTGCGCGAGGAGGCGGAGCTGGCGGACGCCGTCGCGCTCGCGCGCCGGCACGACGAGAAGGTACTCGTCGAGGAGTTCGTCCCCGGCGTCGAGCTCGAGGTCGGCGTGCTCGGCAACCGCGACCCGATCGCCTCGCTCCCGGGCCAGGTCGTCTCGCACTTCAACGACTGGTACGACTACTCGTCGAAGTACGACGAGGGCGGCTCCGACCTGCTCGTCCCGCCGCCGACGCTCAGCCCGGAGCAGTGCGAGCGGGCGCAGCAGCTCGCCGTCGAGGCCTTCGTCGCGACCGACTGCGAAGGCATGGCCCGCGCCGACTTCTTCGTGCGCGAGGACGACGGCGAGGTGATCGTGAACGAGCTGAACACGATCCCGGGCTTCACCGCGACAAGCTTCTACTCGCGCCTCTTCGAGGCGTCGGGGATCCCGTACCCCGAGCTCCTCGACCGTCTCATCGCGCTCGCGCTCGAGCGGCACGAGCGCAAGGCGAAGCTCGAGTACTAGGCGGATGCCGACGAACTACGAGCTCGCGTTCGCGGAGCGGCGGGAGATCTAGGCCGCCTTGGTGCAGCTGAACGGGCCGGGATGGACCTCCGCCGCTACGAGCTGGTGACGCTCGCCGCCGCGCGGCGCCTGCGCTCGAGCTACTGCTGCCTCGCCTACGGCAGGTGCTGCGCGAGATCTTCGGCGAGCCGGTGCGCCAAATCGCGCTCGACCACCGCGCCGCCGGCCTCAAGGACCTGCGGCTCCGCGACCTCGGGCTCTCGGAGACGGAGATCATGGACGTCGTCCTCGCGGTCGCCGCCCGCTGCTTCTTCTCGAAGACGCTCGACGCGCTCGGCGTCCGCGCCGACTCGGCGGCGCCGACCATCAGGAAGTGCGGGCTCCGCCCGCGTGTACGTTTGAAACGACCAGTCGACCCGTGGGAATCAGTCTAGGAGAAGCCCCGTACTTCGTTGACGTGGGCTACTCCGCCCGGGAGCTTCGTGATCCAGACGACGTAGTAGCGCGCCGCCGGCCCGTGGACCGGAAAGCTCGTCGACGAGCCGACGGTGCGTAGCGGAGACACGGGCGAGAACCGCCCGAACTCGGAGGAGCCGGACTCGATGCGCGCTGTGAAGCCGGGCGTGTCGGCTCGAAGCACGATCCGCCGCACATGCGCGTCCGAAGGCGCCGCGAGGACCAGCCCGACTCCGGCCTTCGTGAAGGAGTCGTAGTGCTCGGTCGTCCAGTATGTCGAGGGATCCTTGTCCGTCGCCTTCGGCGCGTCCTCGTCGTGCTCGGCGCCGTCGCCGTCGGGGTCGTAGGCGGTGACGCCGGTGAGCCGGACCGGCTTTGCCGGCGGCGTCGGCTTCGATCCGCGATTCGCATGGTTGCCGGACCCGTGCGACGAGACGACGACGGCGACGACGGCCGCGAGCAGCGCGACACCGAGCCCGACGAGAGCGAACGGCAGCACGCGCCGCCGGTGAGTCGCCGGCAGGATCGGCTCCCGCCGCACGAGTGTCACATCCTCGTCCGGCTCTTCTCCCAGCGCCGCGAGGCACGCTTCGAGCTCGGCCGCGAACGCGTCCATCGTCGGGAAGCGCGCCGCCGGATCCTTCTCGAGGGCGCGGTCGACGGCGCGGGCGACGCGCGCCGGGACGTCCGGCCGCCGCTCGCGCACGCTCGGCGCCGGCTCGTTCACGTGCCGCATCGCGACCGCGACGAAGCTCTCGCCGAGGAACGGCACCTCGCCCGTCAGGAGCTCGAAGAGGACGACGCCGAGCGAGTAGACGTCGGTCGCGCGGTCGACCTTGCCACCCTGGGCCTGCTCCGGCGCGACGTAGTTCGAGGTGCCGAGGACCATCCCCGTCTGCGTCACGCCCTGGATGTCGCGGGAGCGGGCGATGCCGAAGTCGGTCACCTTCGCGCGGCCGTCGCCGTTCAGGATTACGTTCTGCGGCTTGACGTCGCGATGCACGAGCCCGTGCTCGTGGGCGAAGGCGAGGCCGCGGGCGACCTGGAGCGCGATCTCGAGCGCAGGCCGCACCGGCAGCCGCCCTTCCTCCTCGAGGAGATCCTTGAGCGTCCGCCCCTCGACGAGCTCGAAGACGATGAACTGCCGCCCCTCGTCTTCGCCGCGGTCGATGACGGTGACGATGTTCGGGTGCGAGAGCTGCGCCACCACGCGGGCCTCGCGGCGAAAGCGCTCGACGTACCCCTCGTCGTCCGTGTAGTGCTCGTGCAGCACCTTGAGCGCGACCCTCCGCTCGAGCAGCCTGTCGCGCGCCCTGAAGACACTCGACATGCCGCCCGTGCCGACGAGCTCCTCGAGCTCGTAGCGCCCGGCGATGACCTCCCCCACCACGAGCACTGATTCTCCAGAAAGGCATCTCCGTAAGCCGGAATCAACCGGCGAGGCGAATGAAGCCGCCGACGATTGCGCCGTAGGCGACGTGCGCGACCACCGTCGCGACGAGCGTCTGCCGGCCGTAGTTCACGAGGAGGAATCCCGGCGGCTCGAGCAGGGGCGCGGAGCCGGCCGCGTCGAAGCCGGACCCCATCCGCGGATGCACGGCCGGGAGCATGACGTTGACGAGCGCGCTGCCGGCGAAGAGCGCGTGGACGAGCCCGAAGCCCGCGCCGAGCAGGAAGCCGCTGTGGCCGACGACGCGGAAGACGACGTAGTAGCCGAGGGCGAAAAGCAGGCCGAAGACGAAGTGAAGTGCGTAGCCGGCCGCCTTCGCGCGCACGCGGTCCGTCGTCACGACCGTCCCGAGCAGGAAGGGAATGTCCATGCGCGTGAGCCCGAGCTCGCTCGCGGCCCGCAGCAGCGTCGTGAGCACGATCGTCCCCACGATCCCTCCCGCGACGGCGCCCCAGATCATCGCCCGGCCTCCTGCGCCCGAGCGAACGAGACGGCCGCGTTGATCAGCGCGAGATGCGTCAGCGCCTGGGGGAAGTTGCCCAGGAACTCCCCGCTCTCTGGGTCGATCTCCTCGGCGTAGAGACCGACGTCGTTGGCGAGGCCGACGAGCTCGTCCATAAGCTTCGCCGCCTCCTCCAGCCGTCCCTGCCGCGCGTAGGCATCGACGAGCCAGAAGGAGCAGGTGAGGAAGGCGCCCTCTTCGCCGCGAAGGCCGTCGTCGCTCCGGTAGCGACGGACGAACGGGCCCTCACGAAGCGTGCGCGCGACGGCGTCGACCGTCGCGAGCAGCCGTTCCGACCGAGGCTCGTCGTACCCCGCGACGACAACGAGCAGGAGCGAGGCGTCGAGCTCCTCGTCTTCCGCGATGCGGACGTAGCTCTTCGTCCGCTCCGACCAGCAAGCCGTCTCGACGAACTCCCGGATTCGCGCCGCCACCCGGCGCCAGCGCTCGACGTCACCCTTCACGAGCCCTTGGTCGTGGAGCGCGCAGAGCGACTCCAGCGCCACGGCGCACATCATCTTCGATTGCGTGTAGTGCTTTGGCTCGCCGCGCACTTCCCAGATGCCGGCGTCCGGATGCATCCAGGTCTCGCAGACGAAGTCGGCGATGGCGGCGGCGCGCCGGCCGTGATCGCGGTCGAGGCCGCCATCGAATTCGGCGAAGCGACCGATCGCCTGAAGCACTTCGCCGTAGACGTCGAGCTGCGTCTGCGTGGACGCGCCGTTGCCGACTCGAACCGGCCGGGAGCCGCGGTAGCCGTCCAGCGGAAGCGATCTCTCCTCCGTTTCGACGCCTCCGTCGAGCCGGTAGAGGACCTGGAGCCGAGGGTGCGTGAGCTGCGACGCGTGCAGCAGCCACCAGAAGAACGCCCGCGCCTCCCGCGAGCAGCCGAGCGCGAGCAGGGCCTCGAGCGTGAACGCCGCGTCACGGGGCCACGCAAAGCGGTAGTCCCAGTTCCGCTCCCCTCGGATCTCCTCCGGGAGCGAGGTCGTCGCCGCAGCTGCGATCGCCCCAGACGGCGCGAAGACGAGCAGCTTCAGCGCGAGCGCGCTTCGCAAGACGGCGTCGCGCCAGGCGCCGTCGTACTCTCGTCCCTCGGCCCATTCACGCCACGTCCGGGCCGTCGCCCGTAGCCGCTCCTCGACGTCGGCTCTGCTCGGCAGGACGAGCGGCTCCTGGTGCGCGGCGCTCAGCACGACGAGGCTCGTCTCTCCCTCGGTCGCCGTGAAGGAGCCTGCGATCGCCTCGCCGTCCCAGCCGGCAGTGCCTGCGGCCCAGGAGCAGACGGCGACGGCATCGCGGCCGTGGGTCGCGACGGGGACGCCGGCCCGCTGCTCCCGCCTCGTCGGTCCGAGCGCGTAGTCGAACCGCGGCTCGACGAGCCACTCCATCGAGACCCGGCCCGAGAGCGCCTCGACTCGCCGCGCGAGCTCGCGGTACGGGCTCAGCCCACGGCCGGGCAGCGTGAGCGCGTCGGTGACGCGAACGGCACCGGTCGCGGTCGTGAACGTCGTCTCGAGGACGTTCGTCTTCGCCACGTATCGACGCGCTGCGTCGAAGGGCGACGTGGGCCGCAGGACGAACGACCCGCCCCGCTCGGCGTCGAGCAGTGCTCCGAAGGTGCTCGGCGAATCGAGGTTCGGAAGGCAGAGCCAGTCGATCGCGCCGTCGCGAGCGACGAGCGCGACGGTGCGTCCGTCGCCGATCGCGGCGTAGTCGCGGATCGCGGCATACGCGCCGGCCCGCTCGTAGGGCATGTCGCGGACGTTACGTCAGAGCGGCCTCGAGCGCCTGCTCCCAGACCTCGAGCGCCTCGTCGAGCTCCGCGTCGCTGACGACGAGCGGGCAGAGCACGCGGATGCAGTTCGAGTAGATCCCGGACTTGAGGAGCAGCAGGCCGCGCGCGGCTGCGGCCTCGGCGACCGCCGTCGCGAGCTCGGGCGCCGGCTGCATCGTCTCGCGGTCGGCGACGAACTCGATCGCGAGCATCGCGCCGAGCCCGCGGACGTCGCCGATCGCCGGAAAGCGGTCCTGCCAGCGCACCATCCGCTCGCGCATGGTCTCGCCGATCGCCCCCGCGCGCTCGACGAGTCCCTCCTCCTCGAAGACGTCGAGGACGGCCAGCGCGGCCGCCTGCGCGATCGGGTTGCCGACGTAGGTGCCGCCGATCGCGGAGTCGGGCGGCGCGTCCATGATCTCGGCGCGGCCGATCACCCCCGAGAGCGGGAGGCCGGCGGCGATCGACTTCGCGACGACCATGAGGTCGGGCTCGACGCCGTAGTGCTCGACCGCCCACATGCGACCGGTCCGTCCGTAGCCCGTCTGCACCTCGTCGACGACGAGCACGATCCCGTTCTCGTCGCAGATCCGACGCACTCCGCGCAGGAACTCGCGCGGCGCGACGACGAAGCCGCCCTCGCCCTGCACGGGCTCGATGACGATCGCCGCCACCTGCTCGGCCGCGACCTGCGTCACGAGCGCCCGCCCGAGGTCGCCGAGCGCCTTGGCCGCCGTCGGGCCACGGTAGTCCTGCGCGAACGGGAGCCGGTACACCTCCGGCGCGAACGGCCCGAGGCCCGCCTTGTAGGGGTGCGTCTTCGAGGTGAGGCTCATCGAGAGCAGCGTCCGCCCGTGGAAGCCGCCCTCGAAGGCGATCACGGCGGGCCGCTTCGTGTACGAGCGGGCGAACTTGATCGCGTTCTCGATCGCCTCCGTGCCCGCGTTGAAGAAGGCGGCACGGGTCTCGCCGCCGATCGGCGCGAGGCCGCAGAGCCGCTCGGCGAGCGTGACGTAGACCTCGTACGCGACGATCGTGAAGTCGGTGTGGCTGAAGCGCTCGAGCTGCTCCTGCGCCGCCGCGACCACACGCGGGTGCGAGTGACCGACGTTGAGGCAGCCCACCCCGCCGGTGAAGTCGAGGAACGTGTTCCCGTCGACGTCGGTGACGAGGACGCCGTGGCCCTCCTGGATCGCGATGGGCAGGTAGACCGAGAGCGGCTCGGCCACGGCCCGCTCCTTGCGCGCCAGGATCTCGCGCGAGCGGGGCCCGGGGATCTCCGTCTTGAGCTCGATCGAGCGTGTCGTAGCCATGTCGTTGACCATACAAGAACAGACGGCCGGTCCGTATGCGTGAATAGAGACCTTGCATGTCCTGGCCCGCGACCAAGCAGGCGCTGATCGACCACCAGGTGGCGCTCGGGCGCGCGACGCCGCCGCCTTGGCGACCGGAAGACGGCGGCGCGGTCGGCGGCTGCTTCGTCTGCTTCACCCGAGGACCGAGCGGCCCGGGGCGCGCCGGCGAGCGCGGCTGGGCCGGCGCGGCAGTCGTGCGCGACGGGACGCTTGCGGCCACGGCCGTGGTGGAGGGAACGGCCGGAGCTCCCTACGAGGAGGGCTTGCTCGCGCTGCGCGAGGGCCCGCTGCTCGAAGCGGCGATCCGGGCCCTTGAAGAACCGCCCGACGTGCTGCTCGTCAACGCAACCGGCCGCGACCACCCACGCCGTGCCGGCCTCGCGGTCCACCTCGGCGCAATGCTGGAGCTGCCGACGATCGGCGTCACGCACCGGCCGTTGCTCGCGACGGGAGCCTGGCCCGACGACGCACACGGAGCGACCGCGCCGCTCGAGCTCGACGGCGAGCTGGTCGGTCGTTGGGTCCGCACCCGCGCCGGACGGCGCCCACTCGCCGTCCACGCCGCCTGGCGCACCGATCCGGACCTCGCAACCCGGCTCGTGCTCGACCAGTGCGGGGCGAGGACGCCGGAGCCTCTCCGCCAGGCACGAAGAGTCGCTCGCCGCATGCGCTCCGGACACGCCTAGAATCGCCGCGTGGTCCTCTCCGACCGGACGATCCGCCGCCTGATCGCCGAGGGCCGCATCGCCATCGACCCCTACGACGAGAGCCTGCTCCAGCCCTCGAGCGTCGACGTGCGCGTCGACCGCTACTTCCGCGTCTTCCACAACAGCCGCTACGGCTTCATCGACGTGAAGGAGCCCCAGGACGACCTCACCGAGCTCGTCGAGATGACGGATGAAACGCCGTTCATCCTCCACCCCGGCGAGTTCGTCCTCGGCTCGACCCTCGAGCGCCTGCGCCTGCCGGACGACCTCGTCGCCCGGCTCGAAGGGAAGTCGTCGCTGGGGCGCCTCGGGCTGCTGATCCACTCGACGGCGGGCTTCATCGATCCGGGCTGGGACGGTCACGTCACGCTCGAGCTCTCGAACGTCGCCAACCTCCCCATCACGATCTACCACGGGATGAAGATCGGCCAGCTCTCGTTCGTCCGGCTCACCGAGCCGGCGGAGGCACCCTACGGGACCGGCGGCCTCGGCTCGAAGTACCAGGGCCAGAAGGGGCCGACGCCGTCGCGGTACTGGCAGAACTTTCGCGCGGAGCGCGAAAGTGACGAGGGCCGTAGCCGCGGAGGCCCCCGTCAACTTCCGGGAAGAAGAGGGGTCGTGACCGTCCTCGTCACCGGCGGGACCGGCTTCGTCGGCACGGGGATCGTGCACGCGCTCCGCGCCGAAGACCGCGCGGTCCGCTGTCTCGTCCGCGACCCTCGCAAGGGCTCGACGCTCGCGAGCTGGGGCTGCGAGCTCGTCGAGGGGGACATGACCGACGCTGCGTCCTTGCGCCGTGCCGTCGACGGCTGCGACCGCGTCATCCACCTCGTCGCGATCCGGTCGGGCCGGCGGAGCGAGTTCGAGCGGCTGATGGAGCAGGGGACACGCGACCTCGTCGCCGCGGCGCGCGAGGCCGGGGTCGGCCGTTTCGTGCTCATGAGCGCCCTCGGCGTGAGCGAGGAGACGAAGGATCTCGTCCCCTACTACCACGCCAAGTGGGACATGGAGCAGACGATCGAGGCTTCGGGGCTCGAGCACGTGATCTTCCGCCCGAGCTTCATCTTCGCCGAGGAGGGCGGGGCGCTCGGCGAGTTCAAGCGGGTCGTGAAGCTCTCGCCGGTCACGCCGGTCGTCGGGTCGGGCGAGCAGCGGCTCCAGCCGATCTGGCGCGACGACGTCGCCGCCTACTTCGCGAAGGGGCTCGACCTGCCGGAGGCCGCGAACCGGACCTTCGAGCTCGGCGGTCCGGACGTCGTCACCTGGGAGGAGTTCTGGCGGCGCCTGCGCCGGGCGCTCCGCGTACGCCGGCCGCTCGTCCACGTCCCGGTCCCACTGCTGCGCGTGCAGGCCACGCTCCTCGAGGCGCTGCCGAATCCGCCGCTGACGCGCGACCTCCTGAAGATGCTCCTCGCCGGCGACAACGTCGTCTCGGACACGGCCGCCGTGGAGACCTTCCGGCTCCCGCTCGTCCCGCTCGACGAACAGCTCCGCCGCGCGACGTGAAGTGCGGAGCCGACAAAAGAAAGGGGGCCGCGCGAAGGCGGCCCCCGATCCGGCTACCAGCGGTGGATTCGGTAGAGGCGCTTCCTGCCTCGGCTTCGGTGAGCCGGGCGGCGCGCAAGCGCGTCGTCCCCCACGCTGGCTAGGCGATTCCCCGTAGGTCCCGGGGACGCGCCTCTACCCGCTGGTACCTCCACTGCCCGAACTGTCAATACTCACTCTCGGACCACCTCCTTTCCGCGGT
>DASQWB010000113.1:0-25986 GCA_035640455.1 Gaiellaceae bacterium
CTTTCACTTCGAGCTTGCGCTCAAAGTCCATCCCCGAAGGGATGAGACAGGGTTCGTCCTACCCGACACGCCGAAGCGGGTCGAGCAGGTCTCGACGTAAACGTACGCTGTTGAGTTTTCAAAGACCGTCGCCGCCTGGCGGCGCAAAAAAGCCTCCGACTCGCGCCAGAGGCCCTCAGATGCTCGGAAGTCTTCGTATCCGATTGCGTCCGAAGGCGCTCCAGTGTCGAGGTGCAGGGACTTTTCTGCGCCGCCCTCACGGGCAGCCGGGGAATGATAGCAACGTCCGCCTACCTGTCAAGCGGCCCGGAACCGCACGAATTGGCGCTTTCCGGCCTGGAGAACGGCGCCTCGCAGCCGCTCCCGGGCCACGTCGAGGTCGACCACCGGCTCGCCGTCGAGCCTGACCCCGCCCTGCCCGATCAGGCGGCGCGCCTGGCTCGTCGTCATCCCGAAGTGCCGGTTGAGCACCCGCGGCAGGTGGACCGGATCCTCGGCAGGCAGGTCGACCTCCGCCACATCCTCCGGCGGACGGCCTTCGCGCACGACGCGCGTGAAGTGCTCTTCGGCACGGCGCGCCGCCTCTTCCCCGTGCGAGCGGCGGACGATGAAGCGCGCGAGCTCGAGCTTCGCCTCGAGCGGATCGCCGGTCGGCGGCGGCCGCTCCATGACGAGGCGGTACCAGTCGTCGAGCAGGTCGTCCGGGACCCGCATCGCGCGGCCGAACTGCTCCTCCGGAGGCGCTGTGAGCGGGATGTTGTTCCCGACCGAGGAGCTCATCTTCTCGTGGTCCCAGGAGAGCAAGAGCGGCATTGTGAGCGCGACCTGGGGCTCGAGCCCGTACGCCTCCATGACCTCGCGGCCGGCGAGGAGGTTGTACAGCTGGTCGGTCCCGCCGAGCTCGACGTCCGCCTCGATCGCGACCGAGTCGTAGGCCTGCATGAGCGGATAGAGAAGCTCGGACACGGAGATCGGCTCCTGCGCGGCGTACCGAGTCGCGAAGTCGTCGCGCTCGAGCAGGCGCGCGACGGTCATGATCCGCGTCAGCCGGACGACGTCGGCGAAGCTGAGCTTGGAGAGCCACTCGCCGTTATAACGCACCTCGGTCCGCTCGGGATCGAGAATCTGCATCGCCTGCTCGACGTACGTCTTGGCGTTCGCCTCGATCTCCTCATCCGTAAGCACCGGGCGTTCGGCGGAGCGGCCAGACGGATCGCCGATCCGCGTCGTGTAGTCGCCGACGATCAGGACGCCCATGTGGCCAGCGTCTTGGAACGCTCGCATGCGCTGCAGCGGGATGCCTCGTCCGACGTGGATGTCCGGGGAGGTGACGTCGATCCCGAGCTTGACGCGCAGCGGACGACCGAGCGCAAGCTTGCGCTCGAGGCCACCTTGCGGAAGGACGTCGACGGCGTTTCGCGTCAGCTCCTCGATCTCGCCGGCCACGGCGGCCGATTCTAGGAGGGATTGGCGGCACATCGTTCGTCGCACGGAGTGTGATGCTCGTTCCGAGGCAAGGACGCAGGGACCGTTCGTAGCCGGAGGCTACGGGCGCGACCGAGGACGCCGCATCGGGGCGAGCAGCGCGCTCCGGGCGGTACAACGATGTGCCGCCAATCCGTCCTAAAAGTAGTACGGCAGGAGGTTCTGGGCGCCGAGGGCGTACCACACGCCGAAGGCAAGGCTGACGAGCCCGACGGCGGGCGCGATGCGAGCGAAGGAGCGACGGGCGCGGGTTGTGCCAAGGGTCAGCCCCCAGCCCGTGGAGAGCAGCGCCATCGAAAGCGCCGTGCAGAAGGCGAAGAGGGCAAGGGAGGCGACGGCGAGCCCGTGGCTCGGGATCGACGAGAGGAGCAGGACACCGACGCCGGCGCTACCGCCCAGACCGTGGACGACGCCGATCGTGTAGGCGCCGAGCGGGGAGCGGCTCCTCGGGGGATGCGCATGTCCTCGCGCGCGCGCGTGGGTATGCGTGTGCGCATGCTCGCCGTGGAGGTGCGGGTGGGAGTGGAAGGCGCCGCGCCGCCAGCGGACGAGGAGCCACACCGCGAGCCCGACGATCAGGAAGCCGATAGCCGTCTCGGCCGCCCGCTGCACCGCGGCCGGAAGGTAGGCGCGGTAGAGGACGATCGGCAGGCCGAACGCGAACAGCGAGCTCGCGTGACCGAGGCCCCACGTGAAGCCGAGGGCGCCGGCCCGCCGCGCCGCCCGCTCCTTGCCGGAGGCGACGAGGGTCGTCACGGCAGCGAGATGGTCGGGGTCGCTCGCGTGGCGGAGGCCGAGCACGACGGAAACGAGGACGACGACGAGGAGCGTCGTCCCGTCGGAGAGCGAGGCGATCCTCTCGTCGAGCCCGAACACCCTCAGCCCACCTTCGGGAGCGCGTGCACCGTCATGGCCACGCCGGCGACGAGGATCACGAGCGCGCTGAGGGCCGGCAGGAGGCCGAGGACGCGGCCGTTGAAGCTGGCGCGTGCGAAGAGCCGCTTCGCGAGGACCGCGGCGAGTCCCACACCCGTAATCGAGAGCGCGAGGCCGACGCTGAAGGCCACGATCAGCAGCAGGCCGAAAGCGACCCGATGGAGCGAGATCGCTGCCAGGAGGACAACGAGGGCCGACGGGCACGGCAGGAGGCCGCCGGAGACACCCACCCCGATGAGGGAGCGCCAGCCGAGGCCTTCGCCTGCTGGGTCGTGGTGGTGGTGGTGGTGATGGTGATCGTGGTCGCCGCGCGCGTGCGCGAGCCGGTGCCGAAGGCGCGCCGAGAGGACAGCCGCGCCGACCCCGACCACGAGCAGGCCCGAGGAGAGATTCAGCCACGGGTACAGCCGGTCGGGGACGACGAACTGCGACAGGGTCAGCGTCACGAGGCCGAGGGCGAACACGCCGACGGTGTGCGTCGCGGTGACGATCAGCCCGAGCAGCGCCGCGTGGAGCGGCGTCCCTCGGCTTCCGACCAGGTAGGCGGTGACGATCGTCTTGCCGTGCCCGGGCGAGAGCGCGTGCGCAGCGCCCCAGAACAGTGCGGCGGCGAGCGACGCGACGATCACGAGCGCGCTCAGATGGCGCCGGCCGATCAGGCGCGCAAAGCCGCCGTCGGCGACGCGGTCGGGTGCTTGGAGGGCAGCGCCGCGCGTGAGCGCCGGTGGAACGTCGGATCCATTCGAGGGCGCGAGACGCTCCCTCGCCGAGGTCACGTCGAGCGGGCTCGAGAGAAGGTCCTTCGGATATGCGCGCAACTCGTCACTGACGCTGTGCGCTTTGGCGCCGACGACGATCTCCTTCCAGCCGATGCGCCCCCTATAGTTGTTGTCATGGAAGACAACCGAGCTTTGCCTGCGGAGGACCGGCCCGCGAAGCACCACCTCGAGCCGCGTCGTCCGGAGACCGCCGGCACCGGCCGGATGCGCGAGCGCGTGCGCGATCGGCGTCAGGCGCGTGGGCCGCCCGTCGACGCTCAGCTCGGCGTTCCGTGCGATCTGTAGGGCATACGCTTGCGGATCGATCTTCCCGGCCTGGAACGTCGGGATCTCAGCCATATCGAGGACGTAGAGGACGTAGAGGCGTGGCCCTGACGTCTCCAGTCGGCTGAAGCGGTTGATCGTGAAGTTCCCCAGCGGGTGAGCGGACGCGCCCACCGGGACGAGGAGCGAGACACCGCTCACGAGCACGGCCAGGAGAACGAAGAGCTTCTTCACACCGCGTACCTCCGTGCGACCGGTGCCCAGAGGAGCGAGAAGTGCGGGTTCAGGTCGAGCGCCCGCCGGAGCGAAAGGCGAGCCTGCATGTCGTGCCCGAGGCAGCGCTCGATCATGCCACGGTGGAATTCCTTGACTGCGTCGCGCGTGCCGAGGCGGAGGGCGCGCTTCGAGAAGTGCAGCGCCTCGCCGCAGTGTCCAGTCCGTGCGAGCGCCCACGCCAGCACGTCGTCGCCGTCGATCGACGGGCGCTCACGGTACGCGAGTCGCGCGAGGGCGAGGGCACGCGGGAGGCGAACGCCGTGGTCGACGTCGAAGAGCGCCGCCTCGAGGTCCGTCCTGACGCCGTTCGCGACGAGCAGACGCTGAATCACGCCGACGAGCGCGTATTGGCGGCGAGCGAGCCGGTCGTGCCCCCTCACGTGCTCCAGGTCGCCGAGCGTCGTCACGAACTGCGGCAGCGGGATCGTCTCGACGGCGCGCCGCTCGAGCGCCATCGCGCGGCGGTAGCGGCCGCGCGCGGCCTCGACCTGGGCGAGAGCGTCGAGCGCGTAGACGTAGCCCGGATAAGTAAACAGCGCTGTCCGGTACTGCCGCGCGGCCACAGCGAGCCGTCCGCGGCCCCAGTAGAGCTTGCCGAGCTGGACGTGCGTCCATGCGAGCGCCTCCGGCTCGTCCGCGGCCGCGTCGACGGCGAGCCGCATCGCTGCGACGGCGCCGTCGAAGTCGCCCCGCAGCTCCCGGGCGTAGGAGACCCGCGCATAGGCCGCGAGTCCCGGCCGGAGCCGCGCCATCGTGTCGAACGCCGCGAAGGCCTCCCGGTAGCGCCCGAGTTCGACGAGCGCGTCGCCGATGACGCCGTAGCTCCGGGCGGTCGTGGGCGAGATCGCCCGCGCCCGGCGGCCGAGCGCAAGCGCTTCGCGGAAGCGGTGGCGAGAGAGCGCGAGCGAGCCGAAGCCGCTCGTCGCCAGAAGATCGTTCGGGGAGAGTGCGAGCGCCCGCCGCAGCACGCCCTCCGACTTCGTGTAGTAGGCCGGATCGCCCGTCTCTCGCGCTAGCTGCTGATATGCGAGCCCGAGCAGGTCGTAGGCGTGGACGTCGGTTGGATTCCGGCGCAGCGTCGCCTGGAGGGAGCGGACGAGCGAGGCGGTGTCGCCTGCCCCGAGCTCGTTCCCGAGGCCGCCCGCGGCAGCCTCCGGCGGCGGCGCCGGCAGCGCTCCGACCGAGTCGTGGAAGAGCCCTCCGAACAGGAGAACGGCGGCCACGAGCGCGACGGCGGTGAGGGCGAAGGCGATACGGGCTCGCGTCATGTGGAGACCTCACCGACGGCCGGAGGGCCCCGCCGCAACGGGGCCCTCCAGGCCGGTCGCGTTACGGCTTCTGCTCTCCCTTCGTGTTGTCGAAGCCGGCGGCCGGATCGTTCTGGTACGGGAACGAGCCGAGGTAGCCCTTGTCGTCGGCGTCTACGCCGTCGCCCAAGGGGATGCTCTTGCCGATGAGAGCGCCCGCAACTGCCTGCTCGGTGATGTCGATGACGTCGTCCTCGAGCCGGCGGCCGTTCGGGTACCCGGCCAGGTCGCCGCCCAGAACGCCCATCCGGTTGACCTTGCCGGGCGCCGTCGGCGGAATCGACAGGTTCAGCCGCAGCTCGTCGGCGAGCGTCGTCCCGGTGAAGTTCAGGTTCGGCTGCTGCAGGCCCGTCAGGAGCACGGCCACGAGATCGCTGCGGTCGGTCTCCTTGACGCCGAGGTTGTACAGCTTGTTGATCACCGCGGCGAGGATCGGCGAGGTGTAGTACTGCTCGAACTGCTTGTCCTTGTCCGGCGTCGTCCGGTTCCAGAGGTCCTTCTTCTCGGTCGGAATCACCGCCTCGTTGATGAGCGGGTTTCCGAGCCGCGACACCTGCCGCCAGTCGTTCCTCTTGGTGACCTGCACGCGCGTCTTGCCCTTGACCTTCACCTTCTTCTGCTGCACGGTCACGACCTGCCGGTCGGTGGACGACCAGACGCCGATCACGTGGCTCGCCGTGTCGTAGTCCGCGATCGGCAGCTGTAGGGCGATCGTGTGGACGGCGTAGCCGGCGAAGAAGTCCTTGCCGCCACCGGCGTTGCCGATTCCCTTGCGAATCGCGAGCAGGTCGAAGATCGCGCCGATGTCGCCGAAGAACCCGTCGTCACGCTGTCCCGCGAACACCAAGCCGCCGCCTTCGAGCGGGAAGATCCCCTTCTGGGCGAGGTCGTGGTAGTTCGGGGTCGAGCGCGGCCCGATGTTGTTCGGCGGCGTCGTGCCCGTGGCGACAACCGTCGACTTCTTGCCGACGATCTTCGTCACCGTGTACGGCTGCACGGTGTCGCCGAGGAAGAACTGGCCCGGCTTGCGCTGGAAGCGGAGGCGGAACGTCACGTCCGGCTTCCCGTCGCCGTTGCGGTCGATGTAGATGTTGTACCGGGCGCTCGGCGAGAACGTGTAGTAGTTCGGGCCGGCGGCCGGGTCCTCGCCCGGAATCCAGTTCGAGATGATCGTGAACGTGTCCGGCTTGTCCGGGCTGCGGAACGCGTAGAGGTCCGTGTTGTCTGCCGAAGGATCCTCTGAGATGAGCGGCGCCTCGCGGTGGCTCGAGGCGTTTCCTGCCTGCGGCGCCGGTCCTCTGGCGAGAGCGACGGCGACCGCCGCGGCCGCCGCGCCGGCGACGACGAGCAGGAGAATGACCTTCTTCATCCTTAACACTCCTTCTCGGGGTCGCGCCTTGTTCGTACCGGCGGCGGGTCCGGTTCGACGGGATGTCGAGCGAACCGAAGGCGGCGCCCGGACGAACTGTCCATATGACTCGTCGAGGCAGCGTGTTAGCGTTCGGCGCCCGCGTCCGGACCCGACCTGCCATGCCGCGAGACCTCGCCCATCTATCGGACGAAGCGCTCGTCGCGCTCGTCGCACGTTCAGACGAGGTGGCGCTCGGCGAGCTGTACGACCGCTTCGGCCGCGTCGCCTACGGCCTCGCCCGGCGGATCCTCCGCGACGACGCGCTCGCCGAGGACGCGGTGCAGGAAGGGTTTCTCGCCGCCTGGCGGTCGGCCTCGCGTTTCGTACCCGAGCGGGCGAAGGCGAGCACGTGGCTGCTGACGCTCGTGCACCGCCGAGCGGTCGACCTCGTTCGCCGCGAGGAGCGCCGCCGCACGGAGATGCTCGAGGCGCGCGACGAGGCGGCCGGCGGACCGGCTGACGAGGCTGTCTGGCTGCGCTTCGAGCGCGAGCGGGTGCAGGAGGCGCTCGCCCGCCTGCCCGACCAGCAGCGCGAGGCGATCGAGCTCGCCTACTACGGCGGGTTCACGCAGTCCGAACTCGCGAAACGCCTCGGACAACCCGTGGGTACGATCAAGAGCAGGATGTTCACCGGCCTCAGCCGGCTGCGCGAGCTTCTCGCGGAGCCGGAAGCTGAGGGGAGAGAGCGATGGAAGCCGACGCCATCCACGAGCTGACGGCCGCCTACGCCTTGGACGCGCTCGACGAGCACGACGAGCGCGAGTACGAGGAGCACCTCGCGCGCTGCCCGCACTGCCGGGCCGAGCTCACCTCGCTCACGGAGACGGCGACGAGTCTCGCCTACGGCGTCGAGTCCCCCACGCCGCCCCCTGCGCTGCGCGCCCGGATCATCGAGCAGGCCCGCTCCGAGCGGCCGAACGTCGTCCCGCTCCGGCCGGCCTGGCGCTCCTGGCCCGCAGCGGTTGCGGCCGTCGCCGCGGCGGCTGCGATCGGGCTCGGCATCTGGGCCTCGTCGCTCTCGAACTCGCTCGACCGCGCGCGCTCGGCCCGCGACCAGCAGGAGCGGATCCTGTCGATCGTGAGCGATCCGGCCGCTCGGCACTTCTCGCTGAGCGGCGCCCATGGGACGCTCGTCGTGTCGAGAACCGGAGCAGCAGCATTGCTCCTCTCGAACCTGGGCCACGCCCCCCCCGGCAAGACCTACGAAGCATGGGTGATCCAGAACCGCTCACCGCTCCGCGCCGGGACGTTCACCAGCGCGGCCGCTTTCCGGCTGACGCGACCCGTGCCCGACCATGCCATCGTCGCGGTGACCATCGAGCGGCACGGCGGCGTGGACGCGCCGACGGGGAAGCCGATCACGGCCGCCCAGGCCTGAGGCGCCGACTCGGCGGCGGGAGTCACTTCGAGGACGCGGTCTAACGCAGCGGCCGGCTCAGAAAGCGCGAGCCGGCGATACCGAAGCGCCAGGGGAGCTCGCGCGCGCGCGTGATCCCGATCCGCGGCCCGCGGACGATCTCGGGCTCTGCGTCCCGCTCGCGCAGCTCGAACGGCGGCCGGTCGAGCCGCACGCCGTCGTGCTCGCGCGTCACGCCGAGCGCCTGGCAGAGGCGACCGGGGCCGGCCGCGAGCACGCGCAAGTCGCCGAGGCCGCGCCGGGCGCGCATCGTCTCGACGCCGTGGACGGGCTCGAGCGCGCGCAGGAGCACAGCCGAAGCCTCGCCTTCGCCCTCGCACACGAAGTTGAGGCACCAGTGGATGCCGTAGGAGCGGTAGACGTAGGCGTGGCCGGGCGGGCCGAACATCGACGCATTTCGTGCCGTCCGGCCGGCGAAGCCGTGGCTCGCGGGATCCTCGTGGTGGTAGGCCTCGACCTCGACGATCGGTCCGCCGACGCCATCGACGAGGAGCGTCACGCCCAGCAGGTCGAGGGCGACCTCGTGCACGGAGCGGGCGAAGAAGTCGCGGCCGATCATGCGTCCGGCCGGCGGGAGTCGTAGCGTACGAAGCGAGGGAGCGCGAGCGCGCAGAGGACGGTGCCGGCGACGCATGCGATCCCGCCTGAGACGACCGAGAAGCGCAGGCTCGTCAGCGACGCGACGACGCCGGCCTCGAGGTTGCCGAGAGACGGCGCGCTCGCGACCTGCGCGAGCTCGATTCCCGAGAGGCGGCCTCGCATCGCGTCGGGTGTCGCCGTGAGGAGGATCGTGCTCCGCAGAACCGCGCTGACGAAGTCGGCCGCGCCCGCGACCGCCAGCATGGCGAGGGCGACCCAGAGCGCGTCCGCGTAGCCGAAGGCGACGAGCGCTGCGCCCCATAGCGCTGCGGCGACACAAACGCCGAGCCCCTGCCGCCGGAGGTGCCCGACCCAGCCCGAGAGGACGGAGGCGACGAGGGCTCCGCCGTAGGGCGCCGCATAGAGGAAGCCGACGGTGCTCGCGCCGCCGCCGAAGTGCGCGCCATAGGCCGGGAAAAGCGCCATCGGCATCCCGAAGACCATCGCGTTCGTGTCGACGAGGAAGATCCCGAGCAGCGCCTGCTTCGTCCGCACGAAGCGGAAACCCTCGACGATCGAGCGCAGCCCGGGGCGGTCGGCGTCCTCGGCCGGCGGCAACGCAGGAAGGCGCCAGACGCTCCAGAGCGAGGCACCGAAGGTGCCGACGTCGAGGAGATACGTGAGCGGCAGCCCGGCCGCGGCGACGAGGATGCCGCCGAGCGCCGGGCCCGCGACGGCACCGAGGTTCCCGTAGACGCCCTCGAGCGCGGTCGCCGAAGCGATCTGCTCCTCCGGTACGAGCCGCGGGACGAGCGAGCGCATCGACGGCGCGCCGAGGCTGAAGACCGCGACGCCGGCCGTCTCGAGCACGTACAGCGCCCACACCTGCGGATGAGGCAGGAGCGCGTTTCCGGCGAGGAGGAGCGATACGGCCGCCAGCAGCAGCTCCGTCCGCAGCAGAAGCCGCCGCCGGTCGACGGCGTCCGCGATCGCGCCGCCGACGAGCGGCACGACGAGGAGCGGTCCGAGCGAGCAGAGCGCGAGCAGGCCCACGGCGAGCGTCGAGTGCGTGAGGTCGTAGAGCTGGATCGGGACGGCGACGAAGGCGATCTCGCTGCCGACGAACGAGATCGCCTGCCCAACCCACAGCCGCCGGAAGGGCGGCGACTCGCGGAGCGGCGTGACGTCGATCGCGGCTCGCCGGACCAGCCCCTCGAGGCCTGGCTTGCGGTCCGGGGCGAGCTCTTCGATCGCGCTATAAGGCGCCGCTTGCGGCGCCGACTTCAGGACGCACAGGCTCAGCCTGGGCGTCCGTCTGAAACGACCGGTCGACCCGCCGGAGTTTCGTCGAGTCGCCCTCCAAGGCGCCGCTTGCGGCGCCGACTTCAGGACGCACAGGCTCAGCCTGGGCGTCCGTCTGAAACGAACGGTCGACTCGCTCGAGGTGCGTCGACTACTCCTAGAAGAGCCGCTCGCCCTCGTCGGAGCTCGTCGTCGAGTCGAGCAGTCGGCGCGCGCGGCGGTTCAGGTCGCCGAGGTCGAGCCGTCCCTGCTCGGCGCCCTCGACGATGCGGCGAGCGAGCGCCACCGCGTCGTCGACGAGCGCCACCCCGGCCGCCGCGGACTGGCCCATGTCGGAGAGGATCGTCCGCTCCGTACGGGAGGCGACGATCGGGTCGGGGACGCCCTCGACCCAGACACGGGTCCGGCTGCCGCCGCCGCGGTCCTCGCCGCGGATCGGCTCGAGCGCGTAGATGCGGTCGGCGCGGGCGTACTTGCCGAAGCCGAGGAAGACCATGCGCGGGGGCTCCGCCATGGCCTGATTATCACCAGCCCGGCTGCATCTTCGTTTGCGCGCGCTACTTCAAAACCGATAGCTTCAAAGCTTCACGAAAGAAAGTGAGGCGCCCATGTCTGTTCGCGACGAGCTGCTATCCGCCAACGAGGTCTACGCCTCGGAGTTCTCGAGGGGCGACCTGCCGATGCCTCCCGGCCGCCTGTTCGCCGTCGTGACGTGCATGGACGCGCGGCTCGACCCGGCGAACTTCCTCGGCCTCGAGGAGGGCGACGCGCACGTGATCCGCAACGCCGGCGGCCTCGTCACCGACGACGCGCTGCGCTCCCTCGTGATCTCGCACTGGCTGCTGGGGACACGGGAGGCGCTCGTGATCGCCCACACCGACTGCGGAATGCTCACGTTCACGAACGCGGAGCTCCGCGAGAAGCTCGCGGCCGAGGCCGGAGCGGACGCGTCGGGAGTCGACTTCTACCCGTTCGGCGATCTCGACGAGAGCGTGCGGGAGAGTGTCCGCCGGATCGCCGCGTCGCCCCTCCTCCCGGACTCGTTCGGGGCGAGCGGCTACGTCTACGACGTCAAGAGTGGCCGGCTCCGCGAGGTCGCTTAGCCCGAGACCGCCGCGCGGAGCGCCTCGACCACGCGCTCCTGGTCGTCGGCCTCGAGTGCGGTCGCGAACGGGAGCGCGAGGGTGCGGCGGCTCGCCTCCTCGGCCACGGGGCAGAGGCCTTCCGCGAAGCCGTAGCGCTCGCGTATGTACGGCTGGAGGTGGATACAGGGGACGTAGTCGGCGACGGCCACGCCGCGGCTGCGCATGCCCTCCATGACGCGGTCGCGGTCGAGCTCGGGCGCGAGCTTCACGACGTAGACGAACCACGAGCGGCGGTGGTCGGCGTCGTCGGCCGGAAGCGCTTCGACGCCGTCGATGCCCGCGAGGAGCTCGCCGTAGCGCGCCGCGACCTCGTCGCGGCGCGCCAGGATCTCGTCGAGCTTCTCGAGCTGCGCGATCCCGAGCGCGGCCTGGAGATCGGTCCAGCGGTAGTTGAAGCCGAGCCGGACGTGGTGGAACCAGCCACCGCCGTCGTAGGCACGACCCTGGTTCCGGAGACTCCGGAGCTGCCGCCACTCCTCCTCCGAGTGCGTAGCCACGACCCCGCCCTCGCCGGTCGCGATCTGCTTGTTCGGGTAAAAGGCGAAGACGGTCGAGGGCCCGTGTGAGCCGACCGGCGCGCCGCGGTACTCGGCGCCGAGCGCCTGGCACGCGTCCTCGATCAGCGTCAGGCCATGCCGGTCGGCGATCGCGCGCAGGTCGTCGAGCTCGCAGGGATAGCCGAAGATGTCGACCGCGACGATCGCCTTCGTGCGCTCGGTGACCGCGGCCTCGACGGCGGCCGGATCGAGGTTCAGCGTCTGAGGATCGACGTCGGCGAAGACCGGTGCCGCGCCCTCGAAGATGAAGCAATTAGCGCTCGCGACGAACGAGAACGGCGACGTGATCACCTCGTCGCCGGGCCCGAAGCCGGCGAGGTGGCAGAGCAGGTGGAGGCCCGCGGTGCCGCTCGAGACGGCGGCGGCGTACGGCGCGCCGACGCGCTCGGCGAGGAGCTCCTCGAAGCGGTCGATCGTCGGGCCGAGCGAGAGGCGGCCGGAGCGCAACACTTCGAGCACGAGCTCCCCCTCGCGCTCGTCGAGGAACGGGGCCGAGAGCGGAACCGCCCGGGTGTCGACGGGCTTCACGCCTCGGCGGGCGCCTGAACGTGGTTCGGCACGTACTCGAGCCACTGCGCCCAGCGCTCGCTGCGGCCACGCGCGGTGTCGAGGTAGGCCTCCTGCACCTCGAGCGTGATCGGCCCGACGCCGATCTCGACGTCGTCGATCGAGCGGAGCGGCGTGACCTCGGCCGCCGTGCCGGTCATGAACACCTCGTCCGCGATGAAGAGGTCGGAGCGGATCAGGTTCTTCTCGATCACCGTGTAGCCGAGATCCTGCGCGATCTGGATCACGGTATTGCGGGTAATCCCCGGCAGGATCGAGGTCGAGAGGTCGGGGGTGTAGATCGCCCCGTCCTTCACGACGAAGACGTTCTCGCCGGACCCGTCGGCGATGAAGCCGTCACCCGTGAGCAGGATCGCCTCGTCGTAGCCGGCGCGGTTCGCCTCCGTGACCGCGAGCATCGAGTTGACGTAGACGCCGGTCGCCTTCGAGGCGTGCGGAATCACGTTCGGCCCGACGCGCTGCCAGCTCGAGATCTTGGCGCGGATGCCGGTCTTCAGCCCCTCCTCGCCGAGGTAGGCGCCCCATGGCCAGCTCATGATCACGACGTCGACCGGGTTCCCCTGGGCGGCCACACCGAGCTCGCCGTACCCGTAGAAGGCGATCGGGCGGAGGTAGCACTCGGGCAGGCCGTTGACGCCGATCAGCTCGAAGCACGCGACGCGGAGCTCCTCGAGCGTGTACGGGAGCTCCATGTAGAGCAGGCGGGCCGAGTTCTCGAGCCGCCGCAGGTGGTCGGTGAGCCGGAAGACGGACGTGCCCTTCGGCGTCTCGTACGCCCGGATGCCCTCGAAGACCCCGGAGCCGTAGTGGAGCCCGTGCGAGCCGACGTGGATGCGCGCGTCGGCCCAGTCGACGAGCTCACCGTTCATCCAGATCTTCTCGGTCTCCTGCATCCCACCGCCCTCCCTTCCGCAGCCGACCTACTGATGTTACCCGGGGTCGCGGCCGGTGACGCCCCCCGCGTCGGGGAGGCGCTCCAGCGCGTCGATCGGCTGCGCGCGCGTCAAGCGCACGAGCTCGTCCGGCGCAAGGGCCGCGAGGTGGCGCGGCGAGCCGGCTCCGATCCACATGCGGTCGTGCGCGAGGAGCGTCCGGTCGATCAGCACGCGCTCCACCCTGCGGACCGGGAACGGCGCCACCGCGCCGGGAGCGAAGCCCGTCGCCTCGACGACCTGGGCCGCGCTCGCGACGCGGGCGCGGGTGCAGCCGGCCGCCGCCGCGACCTTCTTCGCGTCGGCACGGCGGTCTCCAGGGGTCAGCGCCAGCACGAACCTGTCTCCGCAGTCGAAGACGATCGACTTCACGATCTGCGCGAGCTCGCAGCCGGCGGCGCGGGCGGCGTCGGCGGCAGTGGGTGTGCCGGTGTCGAACTCCTCCAGCCGCGCCTCCGCTCCGGATTCGCGGAGGAAGGCGGCGACTCGCTCCACAGGCTCGGGCCACTCGGTCACCGGCGCAGCCTACTCGGCACCGCTTGCGGTGCCGATCGTGAGGACGTGCGGGTCCCGCGCGTCCGTCTGAAACGACCGGTCGACACGCGGACCTGCGGCGACTCGATTGCGAACCGAAACCGGTCGGGGCGCGTCC
This sequence comes from Gaiellaceae bacterium, assembly GCA_035640455.1. Classification (GTDB taxonomy): domain Bacteria; phylum Actinomycetota; class Thermoleophilia; order Gaiellales; family Gaiellaceae; genus AC-50. The sequence continues at coordinate 13,610 of DASQWB010000113.1, forward strand.
GCGTTCGCACTCTGGAAGAGAACCGAGTCGGGAGACGAGATGGAGAAGCCGGAGGTGCGGATCGCGAAGACGGAGTCGCTCTTCCGCGACGTGAACGAGCGGATCGCCGAGAGCGCGCAGGGCTCCGTGTCGGAGGACGCCGCGTTCGTGTGCGAGTGCGCCGATCCGGGCTGCACCGAGCAGATCGAGGCGCCGCTCGAGGTGTACGACGAGGTGCGTGGCGACGGCACGCGCTTCCTGCTCGCGCCGGGGCACGAGGACGAGCGCGTAGAGAAGGTCGTCGAGGCGGCGCCGCTACCACGTCGTCCGGAAGGTGAACGGGATCGTGGCGGCGTGGGTGCGCAGGCTCGATCCGCGGGCCGGCGCGGCCTAGTTCCGCGCGCCTTCCGTCACGCTTCCGTCACACCCACGTGCCGAGACCTGGCCGGCCGTGACCTGGCCGCGGGAGCTGGGGCTCAAGCGAGGGAGATGAAGCGCGCGTCGTCGAAGCCCTCGGCGTGGACGCGCTCGACGAGCTCGGGCGGCGCGGGAACGTCGATCGAGAGCGCCATCAGCGCCTTCCCGCCGCGGCGCGTGCGCGAGACGGCCATGTTGGCGATGTTGACCCCGGCCTCGCCGAAGAGCGTCCCGACGCGCCCGATCACGCCCGGAACGTCGTCGTAGCGGAAGAAGACGAGGAGCGGCGCGAGCTCGAGCTCCAGCTCGAAGCCGAGCGCGCTGACGAGCCAGCGGCGGTGGTCGCGGCCGATCGTCGTCCCCGCGACGCGCACCTCGTCCCCCGCGCCGCGCACGCCGACGCGCACGAGGTTCGTGAAGTCGCGGGACGACGACTGTCGCCGCTCGCGCACGTCGATTCCGCGCTCGGCGGCGACGAGCGGCGCGTTTACGTAATTCACGGGCCCGTCGACCCTGCCCTGGAAGGCGCCGTTCAGCGCAGCCACCGACAGGAGACGCGTGTCGAAGTCCGCCAAGCCGCCGTAGTAGGTGAGCTCGATCGCCTCGGCGCGGCCGCCGGCGAGCTCCATCGCGAGCCGGCCGAGGTTCGCGGCAAGCGGGACGTATGGACCGAGGACGTCGAGATCCTCGGCGCCGATCGACGGGATGTTCACCGCGTGCGTGACGAGCGCGCCCTCGAGCGCGGCCGCCACCTGCTCCGCGACCACTACACCCGCCCGGTCCTGCGCCTCCGCGGTCGACGCGGCGAGGTGCGGCGTGACGACGACGTTCGGCAGCTCGAGCAGCGGCCCGGAATAGGGCTCCGAGGAAAAGACGTCGAGCGCAGCGCCCGCGACCTTCCCGGTCCGCAGCGCCGCCACGAGCGCGTCCTCGTCGACGAGCTCGCCACGCGCGGCGTTCACGAGCCGGACGCCGTCCCGCATCGCCGCGAACGCCTCCGCGCCGATCGAGCCGCGAGTCTCGTCGGTGAGCGGCAGGTGGAGCGTCAGGAAGTCGGCCGCTCGGAGCGCCTCCTCCTGGGTCTCCGCCCGCTCTGCCCCGAGCTCGCGGAAGCGCTCGCGGCCGACGAACGGGTCGAAGGCGGCGACGCGCATCCCGAGGCCGAGCGCACGCCGGGCGACCTGCTGGCCGATGCGGCCGAAGCCGAGCACGGCGAGCGTCTTCCCCTCGAGCTCGACGCCCCCGTGCGCCGACCTTTCCCAGCGGCCCTGCTTGAGCGCCGCGTGCGCCTGCGGGATGTTGCGCGCCAGTGCGACCAGGAGCCCGATCGTGTGCTCCGCCGCCGAGACGACGTTCGACTCCGGCGCGTTCGCGACGACGATACCGCGCCGCGTCGCCGCCTCGACGTCGACGTTGTCGACGCCGACCCCGGCGCGGCCGATCACGCGCAGCCGCTCGGCGTGCTCCAACACCTCCGCGGTCAGCTTCGTCGCCGACCTGACGACGACGGCGTCGTAGCCGCCGATGCGCTCGGCGAGGTCGCCGTTCGGCTCGACGTCGACGTCGAAGCGTTCGCGGAGGAGCTCGACACCGGCCTCGGCGATCGGCTCGCAGACGAGGATCCGGGGACGCGGGTCGGTCACACGCGCGCCGCGTCCTCGTACGCCTCGAGCGCGCGGGTCGCGGCGGCGCCGCGCTCGATCGGGACGCCGAGGTCGCCGAGCGTCACCTCGGTCGCCGCGAGCGCCGTCGTGACGTCGAAGACGTCGTAGTAGCCGATGTGGCCGATGCGGAAGATCTTTCCCTTGAGCTCTCCCTGGCCGTTGGCGATCGTGATCCCGAAGCGGTCCCGCAGCCCGCGCACGAGGTCGCCGCTGTCGAACCCGTCCGGCATCCGCACCGCGGTGACGACGGCCGAGGAGTCGTCGTCGGGCGAGAAGAGCTCGAGCCCCAGCGCCTTGACGCCCTCGCGGCAGGCCCGGCCGAGCCGGCGGTGCCGGTCGAACGCCTCCTCGAGGCCGGCGTCGAGGAGCAGCCCGAGCGCGACCTCGAGCGCCCGGACGAGCGAGACCGCGGGCGTGAACGCCGAGTCGCGCTTGTCCTGCGCCTTGCGGGTCCGGATCCAGTCGAAGTAGAAGCTCTGCGGGACCGCCGCTCGCTCCGCGCGCTGCGAGAGGGCGACGAAGGCCAGCCCTGGCGGCGTCATCAGCGCCTTCTGCGAGCCCGAGACGACGGCGTCGAGCCCCCACGCGTCCGTCGCGAGCGGGATCGCGCCGAGGCTCGAGACCGCGTCGACCGCGACCAGCGCTCCCGCCTCGTCCGCGACCGCGGCGAGCGACTCGACGTCGGCGACGACGCCGGTCGACGTCTCCGAGTGCGTCAGCAGGACGAGTTTGACGCCGTCGACCCGCTCGAGCTGGGCCGCGAGGTCGTCGGCGGACGGCGTCTCGCCCCACTCGTAGCGGAGCGAGTGCTCGACGTCGCAGCCGTACCTGCGCGCGATGTCGAGCCAGCGCTCGCCGAACGAGCCGGCTGAGACGACAACCACGCGATCGCCGGGCGCGGTCAGGTTCGCGAGCACGGACTCCATCGCGCCGGTCCCGGAGGCGGTGAAGAGCAGCGGCTCGGTGGCGCTTCGGTAGACCGCGGCCAGGTGCTTGAGGCAGCGCTCGTAGACCGGCCGGAAGTCGGAGCCCCGGTGGTGGACGACCGGCTCCGCGAGCGCCGCGAGCACCTGCGGCGGCACCGGAGTCGGACCCGGCGTCATCAGGTACTGCTTTCCGGCCATTCGAAGGCCAGGGTACAAGCTCCGTCAGAAGCTCCGTGACCCGTCTATTCTCAGGAGCCATGCTGCGGAGCCTGGTCGGAGCGGCTGCAGCGTCCCTCTTGCTCGTGGGCCCGGCCACGGCGGCCGGACCGGCGCTCGTCGAGGTGCTCGACGCGCAGGGCCGGATCGCCGCGCAAGGCGGTGCGGGGAGCTTCGCGTTCCCGGCGAACGGCGCCGTCGCGGACATCGGCTCGGCCCGCGCGACCCCGACCGGGGTCGAGCTGGCCGACGTGTCGCTGCTCGGCAGCCGCGTCCAGGCGACACGGGTCGTCGTCCCGCGGCACGGGCTTCGCAGCGCGAACGTCGAAGGCCTCGTCGTCGACGGCCGCATCGTCCCCGGCCGGCCGAACACCCTCGTCCCGCTCGGCGGCTCGAGCTACCTCGTCGTCCTCCAGACGGCCGTCGTTCCCGGAAAGAAGCAGCGCAGCGTCGGGCTCGTCGGTATCCGCATCCACGTCGGCGACTCCTCCTACGGCCTGCCCGCCGGCAGCGACCTCCTCGTCGGCCTGCCGCCCGCCGAGCGGCAGCCGGCGCGGACACCCGGCGGCTGGGCGACGCTCGGCTTCGCCGCCTCGCCCGGCCACGCGGCGGCGCTCGTCGACTCTCCCGAGTTCTCGGGCGTGCCGAGCTCCGGGCCGATCGGCGTCCGCGCGGTCGCGATCGCGGAGCGGTTCCTCGGCGTGCCCTACGTCTGGGGCGGCGCCGACCCGGCCACCGGCTTCGACTGCTCCGGCCTCGTCATGTACGTCTACGCGCAGCTCGGCATCGACCTCCTCCACTTCAGCGGCGCGCAGTACCACGAGGGCGCGCCGGTCCCATACGACGAGCTTGCTCCCGGCGACCTCGTCTTCTTCGACCCCGGCCCGCGCGGCCCCGGCCATGTCGGGATCTACGTCGGCGGCGGCGAGTTCATCCAGGCGCCGCACGCCGGCGACGTCGTGAAGATCTCGAACCTCTCCGAGTTCGGCTACGCGTCGAGCTACGTCGGCGCCGTTCGGCCGTACGCGGGCTAACGCACGAAGACGGAGACCCCAGCTCGCGAATGGCTCGCGGTCGGCCTGCCGCCGGCCTTCGCCGCGGTCCTGCTGAGCGCCGCCGCTGTGGATGCAGCGTCCAAGCGGCAGATTGCGTTCGGCGCAGGGCTCGTCGCCGGGGTTCCTGCCCCCGCTCACCTACACAGTCGTCTCGCGCGCGAGAACCGGCTCTTCCTGCGGGACTCGGCGGCGATCGCACGCAACCGCGACCGGATCGGGCGGTTCGGGATCTGGTTGGGATGGATCCTGGGCGTCGTCTTCGTCGCCGCGGCCGTTTCCTTCGGCGGCGTCTCGAGAATCGTCTTCTTGTGCGTGCTGGCCGGGGCCGGCCTCGGCTTCTGGCCGGGGCTCGTGGCGAACTTCCTTCGCCTCCGGCGCGAAGGCTGGAGCGCTAACCGTCGCTAGCGCCGTCGATGAGTCGCGAAGCTGACGACCTGCTGGAACGTCGGCCGGTTGGCCCAGCGCATCGTGGCCGGCAGGAAGCCCGAGAAGCGGATGCGCTCGGCGGTCGCGTCGGCGCGCCACGCGGCCGCGTCCGGTCCTTGCGCGGCCTCGAGCTCGTTGCCGGCGGCGTCGAGCGCGGCCCACAGGTCGGCGCGGCAGCGGCCGAGGTCGCCCGCGCCGCAGAAGCGCGTGGCGAAGCGGCCGTGCCCGGTCGTCGCGTTCGGGTCGAAGAAGCCGCGCAGGTCCTTCTCGACGTAGCCGTACCAGCCCGTGAGGTACGACGAGCCGCCGGGGTTCGGCGCGTCGTCGCGGGGCATCAACGCCGCGAGCTGGCCGACGAGCGGCCCGAGGATCGGACGCATGACGGCGTCGGCCATCCTCGGCCAGGCGGCGTCCATGATCGCCGCGCCGGGGTCGTCGATCTTGCCGTCGAGGTCGCGGTCGAGCCGGCTCGCGCCCTTCGCGCGCCAGGCCTCGAGGAGCGAGAGGATCCGCTCGTCGCGCGCGCTCGGCGCCGGGCCGGTCCGCAATACGCGGTCGATCTGCGGCAGGACGCGAACGACCCGGAGATCCTGCGTCGCCGCCTTGTTCATCACCGCGACGAGGCTCGCGACGGTGTGCTTCCTCCGCGCCGCGACGCCCGCGTTAAGCAGGTCGGCGCGCTGCACCGAGCCGTAGGCCCAGTTGTCGTCCGCCGAGGGAACCCGCGGCCCGGCTTGTTGTTCCAGTTCATGACCGCCCCGCTCGGCGGGTCGATCGCCTGCACGTGCTTCGAGGCGGGTAGGAAGCCGCGCCACTCGTACTCGCCGGTCCCCGGCACCGGCAGGCCCATCAACTGCTCGGGTGCCTCGATCGGGATCCGCCCGCTCGAGAACATCGCGATGTCCCGGTCGTCGGCGTAGAACCAGTTAAACGTGAGCTCGACCTTGCTCATCGCGCGCAGGAAGGTGCGGACCGAGCCAACGCGGTTCGTGTTCAGCTCCTCGAAGCCGATTCCGCTGAGGATCTCGCGCCCGCGGGTCGAGCGCTGCTGCGAGATCGCGACGCGGGCGCTGGCCCCCGCCACCGTAGCCGATCACCGGCCCGTGAACGGTTGTCCGGTAGACGAGCCGGCGGTCCGGCACGCGGGGGGCCCGCGCAGCGTGCCGGCGTCGAAGGTGCCCATCTCGCGGCACTCGCCCTTGAACAGGTAGTGCGTCTCGTCGACGCATAGGGCTGGACGAAGTCGTCCAGGACATCGGTCTCGGCCGAGGTCGCGCTCCACGCGAAGTCCTTGCCGCGGCCGAGGAGGACGTAGAACGAGAGCCCCGGGAAGGCGACGCCGCGCACGTCGATGCCGCCGCCGTGGAGGTCGAACTCCATGAGGATCTCGGGATACGTGTAGCCCACCTGCGGCCCGGCGACCATGATCGGATGGCCGGTCGCCGACCGGCTCCGCCGTCGCCCAGCCGGCGCCGAACTCGACGTCGGCGCGGGTGCGGCCGTAGACGTGCGGCACGTCCCAGCTATCGCGGAGGATGCGCACGCCCCGCCGCGGCCGTTCGACCCGAATCGGCCTCTGTCCGACGAGACCGAACCGCTCCGACTTGGAGGTGCGCGGCAGATCGGCGGCGCGGACGCTTCCAAACATCGGAGTCAGGCGGTCGTAGAGGCGGAGCTGGTCGGTCGAGTGCGGGCCGAGCGCGAACGAGCCGCTCTCGCCCGGCGGGAGGACGTTCAGGACGACGTCGCGAGCGGGACGGGCCGGCGCCGCCGCCGCGGCTCCGAGCCCGAGCGCGAGCAAGCCCGCGGCGAGGACGGCGACCGGCGTACGCACGAGTCGAGGCTACTACGCTCGCCCGGGATGCAGGCAGTTCTCGCCTTCGCCGCGGCCCTCGTCGCGCTTCGGCTCGCGGGCGCGCTCGTCCGTCGGTGGCGTGTCCGACGGGCGCCGGAGCTCGCCGCGTGGGGCGCGTCGCTCCTCGCCTACGCGGTCGCGTGCGCCGCTCTCGCCTGGGGAGCGGCGGCCGGCTGGGATGCACGCGCCTTCCGCGTCTACTACCTCTTCGGCGGGCTCCTGACGGCGCCGCTCCTCGGCGTGGGGTCGCTGCTGCGGGCCGGGCTGCGCCAGGCCTCGGCGGTCGGGCTCGTCTATGCGGGGCTCGTCGTCGGGGTCGCCGTCTCGGCGCCCGTCTCCGGCTCCTTCTCGGGCTCGGGAATCCCGCCGGCGCAGGAGCACCTCGACCTCGTGCCGGCACGCCTGCTCGCGCTCGCCGGCAACGGCGCCGGCACGCTCGCCGCCGCGGGGATCGCGCTCCTGACGATCCGGCGCCGCCCGCTCGGAAACGCGCTCATCCTGGCCGGACTGGCCGTGGCCGGTACGGGCAGCGCTCTCGTCGGACTCGGTGAGGCGGAGACGGCGGCGGTCTTCGGGGCCGCCGCCGTCCTCCTCTATCTCGGATTCTCGGCTCGCGCCGGCTCGCGGCTCTCGAGGAGCTCGTCGAAGAGCGACCGGTAGTGCACCATCGCCACGCGGAGGTCCTCGGTCGAGGCCTTCTCCCGCTCGTGCGCGATCGAGATGCCGTGCGCGGCACGGTAGTTGTTCACGACCTCGGGGTGGTCGACCGAGACGTCGGCCGCGCGCTGCTCGAAGTCCTCGACGGGATACCCCCGCTCTCGCATCACCTGCTGGATCAGCAGGTCGGCCTCGGCGATCGCGCCGCCGGGGTCGTCGACGAAGCGAGCCTGCGTGAGCCGCCACGACTCGGCGTAGCGCTCGCGCGAATCGGGGCTCAGCGGCTTGACGTCGAGCTCTTGGCGGCGCTTGCGCCGCTCCGCGAGCTCGGCCTCCGCCTCCTGCTTCGACGGCGCGTCGGCGACCGTGCGGTCGTACTCCGGCCCGAAGCCCTCGCGGAGCGTCCGCGTTCGCCGTCCGCGCAGGGCGCTCCAGACGATCAGCGCGACGACGACGACGGCGGCCACTGCGATCAGAATCCATGCCCAAGTCGGCACTTCCCATCCTCCTTTTCGGCTGCTGGGATGAGCCTTCCCGGGCCGGAAAACGGGAAACGGCGGCTGCCGGCGTGCACGCTCGCTCCTAACTTCTTGCGCCGCGAGGCGTTTAACTCCCCTCGGACAACGAGAACAACCAGCGCCGGCGCGATCTGCAGGCACTTCCTCGCGCTGGTGCGACGTCCTGTTCCCGACTCTGGGGGTATCGCTTGCGGAAAAACCTGCGGCTTCTCTGTGCGCTCGCGCCCGTTTGCGCGCTCGGCGCTCTCCTGCTCACTCCGACCGGAACCGCACGTAGCAGGAGCGCCACTTACGCGGTTCCGGACACCTCGCTCGTCCGTCAGATCGAGCACTACCGCGCCGTCACGTGGCGCTGGCAGCGGGTCATGAGCCGCCCGTTCACACGGGGTTCTGCGACCTATCGAACCGACCCGAGCCGGCGTTACCGGCGCTGGGTTCGCAATCTCTGGCGGGTGCGCGCGACACGCGCGCGGCGGCAGGCGCTCCATCCGCCCCACCGCAGCGCCTGGCTCTGCATCCATCGCTACGAGGCCTCGTGGCGCGACGGCGGCGCCCCGTACTACGGCGGCCTGCAGATGGACGTCTCGTTCCAGCGGCGCTACGCGCCCAGGCTGTACCGGCTCAAGGGCACGGCCGACCGCTGGACCCCGCTCGAGCAGATCTGGGCGGCGGAGCGGGCCCGCCGGAGCGGCCTCGGCTTCGGCCCGTGGCCGAACACGGCGCGGCTCTGCGGCGTGCTCTAGACGGTGTCGGCGGGAGCCGCCTCCCGCCAGTTCCGTGACATTCGCGTCACACTTCTGCGCGAATGGCTGCCACCATGGAGCGCCGCGATTCCCCTTGCACAGCGCGTTCCTCGCCGCCAAGTCCACACTTCTGTGATGGTGGCTGCCACCGAGACCCGGCCGGCGGAGACGTGGCCGCTTCGGGGAGGGACGGCGGTCAGGCTTTGAGCTTCTCGCGGAGCAGCTCGTTCACCGCGCGCGGATCGGCCTTCCCCTGCGTCTCGCGCATGACCTGGCCGACGAAGAAGCCGAGCAGGCCCTCCTTGCCCGCGCGGTAGGCCGCGACCTGCGCCTCGTTCGCCGCCAGGATCCGGTCGACGAGCGGGCCGAGCTCGGAGGCGTCGGTGATCGCGGTCTGCTCGAGGTAGCGCGCGGCCGCAAAATCGGGCGAGGCGCTCGCGGCGATCGCGTCCACGTAGACGTCACGCGGGAGGCGCTCGCGCTCGCGGAGCACCTTCGCGAGCTCGCCCGCATTCACGGCGTCGGGATCGACGCCCGGGCTGGCGATCTCGTTCATCACGGCGTTCGCGACGAGCCGCGGCTCGAGCGCGTCGGCCGAGAGCAGCCGCTCGTAGAGCCGATCGCGGCCGCTCGTGACGAGGTCGCTGGCGAGGTCGAAGCCGACGGCCGGCTCGAGCCGCCGCACCCGCGTCCCCGGCAGCTCCGGTAGCTCCGCGCGCAGGCGCTCGACGAGCTCGCGCGGCGGCTCGATCGGCACGAGATCCGGCTCGGGGAAGTAGCGGTAGTCGTCCGCCTCCTCCTTCGACCGGTGGCGGGTGAGGGCACCGAGCGACGGATCGAAGTCGTACGTGTCCTGAACCGGCTCGCCGCCGCTCTCGTACAGCGCGACCTGGTCAGCGATCGCCTGCTCGATTCCGCGGGCGATGAAGTTGAACGAGTTCATGTTCTTCAGCTCCCAGCGCGTCCGCAGCTGGCTCGAGCCGGCCGGGCGGACGGAGACGTTCGCGTCGACGCGCAGCGAGCCCCGCTCCATCTCCGCGTCCGAGATTCCGAGCTCGACGACCGTCTGCCGGAGGAGCTGGAGGAAGCGCTTCGCGTCGTCGGCGGAGCGCAGATCGGGGCGCGTGACGATCTCGACGAGCGGCGTGCCGCCGCGGTTGTGGTCGACCTTCGAGTACTCGGCGCGCACGCTGCGCCCGCCCGCGCCGCCGACGTGGACGCTCTTCGCCGCGTCCTCCTCGAGGTGCGCGCGCACGATGCCGACCTCGAGGTCGCCGTCGGCGCGCGGGACGACGAAGCGCCCGTCGAGGCAGAGCGGCTCGTCGTACTGCGAGATCTGGTAGCCCTTCGGCAGATCGCGGTAGAAGTAGTTCTTGCGGTGGAAGAGCGCGCGCGGCGCGATCTCGCAGTCGAGCGCCAGGCCGAGCTTGATCGTCCACTCCACGGCCCGCTCGTTCGGCACCGGCAGCGAGCCGGGATGGGCGAGGCAGACGGGACATGTGCGCGTGTTCTCGGGCGCGCCGTAGGCGAGCTCGCAGCGGCAGAACATCTTCGTCCGCGTCTTCAGGTGGACGTGGATCTCGAGGCCGATGACCGGCTCCCAGCTAGGCACCAACGACCGCCTTCGCCTCTGTGAGGGCCTCTTCGATCGAGCCGTGCACCTCGACCATCGCGAGGCGCTCCTCGAGCGCGAGCGAGTGCATCCGGATCAGCCAGAGCTCCCGCTCACCTGCCTCGAGCGAGAGCTTGAGGTCGCCGATCAGCACCGCGCGCGAGCCGTCGAGGACTCGCGGCTCCGTGCCGAAGATGCGCGCGGTCGCACCGACGAAATCGGCTGCGCCGTCGACGATCCGCTTCATGCGGCGGCTCCCGCGAGGCGCGGCGGCACCGGGTCGAAGGCGAGCGCGCGCTCGAGCGCGTGGCCGACGCGGAAGAGTGTGTTCTCCGAGAACTGCGGCCCGACGAGCTGGAGCCCGACCGGCAGCCCCTCCGAGAGGCCGCACGGGATCGAGAGGCCCGGCAGGCCGGCCATGCACGACGGGATCGTCAGCAGGTCCGAGAGGTACATGGCCAACGGGTTCTGCGTCCGCTCGCCGATCGGGAAGGCGACTGTCGGCGACGTGGGCGACACGAGCACGTCGAAGCGTTCGAACGCGGCGTCGTGCTCCTGCTTGATGATCGTCCGCACCTTCTGCGCCTGGCCATAGAAGGCCTCGTAGTAGCCGGCCGAGAGCGCGTACGTGCCGAGCATGATCCGGCGCTTCGGCTCGTCGCCGAAGCCCTCGTCGCGGGTGCGCTCCTGCATCGCCTCGAAGTCGCCGTCCCCGACGCGGAGGCCGAAGCGGACACCGTCGTACCGGGCCAGGTTGGACGAGGCCTCGGCCGGGGCGATCAGGTAGTAGCACGGCAGGCCGTAGTCGACGGAGCGGGGCAGCTCGCACTCCGCGACCTCGGCGCCGAGCTCCTGGCAGGTGTCGATTGCGGCGGCGACGGCGGTGGCCACGCCGGGCTCGATCCCCTCCGCCTCGTTCAGCTCCCTCGGCACGCCGACGCGCACGCCCTTCAGGTCCTCGGCCTCGGGGATCTCGACCGGCTCGGGCATGTCCACGGTGGTCGTGTCGCAGGGGTCGCGGCCGGCGACGATCCGGTACAGGAGAGCGGCGTCGCGCACGGTTCGCGCGACCGGCCCGACCTGGTCGAGGCTCGAGGCGAAGGCGACGATGCCGTAGCGCGAGACGGTGCCGTAGGTAGGGCGCAGGCCGACGGTGCCGGTGAGGGCGGCGGGCTGCTTGATCGAGCCGCCGGTGTCGGAGCCGAGCGCCCACGGGGCGAGCCCGGCCGCGACGGCGGCGGCGGAGCCGCCGCCCGAGCCCCCGGGCACGCGCTCGGGATCCCAGGGATTGCGGGTGGGACCGTAGGCCGAGTTCTCGGTGGACGAGCCCATCGCGAACTCGTCCGTATTGGTCTTGCCGAGGAGCGGCAGGCCCGCGTCCTTTACGCGAGCGGCGACTGTGGAGTCGTAGATCGGGACGTAGCGCTCGAGGAGGCGCGAGCCGGCGGTCGTGCGGACGCCTTTCGTGCCGATGACGTCCTTGAGCGCGATCGGCACGCCGTCCCCTTCGGGCTCGTCGACGATAGTCAGGAAGCAGTGGAGCTCGGGGTCGCGGGCGGCGATCGCGTCGCGGTAGGCGGCGATGAACTCGGCGGCCGAGACCTCGCGGCGCTCGAGGAGCGCCATGGCCTCCTCGGCGGTGAGCCGCAGCGTGTCGATCACGGCGCGGTGCCTCCGAAATCGGCGGTTGAGCCACGTTTCCCCCCGTGGGGGGAGCGAGTGTCCCCAACCAAAACGCTAGCCGGGAAAAGCGCGCGCATTGGTGCCGGCTTCGTCACGATTCGCACGCCTCAGCCCTCGGCAGGGACACGGAAGAAGCCGCTCTCGCGCTCGGGCGCGTTCGCGAGCACCTCTTCGAGCGGCCACGAGGGCCTCGGCTCGTCGGGGCCGAACACGTTCGTGAGCGCGAGCGGGTGTGACGTCGGCGGCACGTCGGCGAGGTCGAGCTCGGAGACCTTCCCGACCGCCTCGAGGATCGCGTTCAGCTGCTCCTGGAGGCGCTCGATCTCGTCCTCGCGGAGCGCGAGCCGCGCCAGCCGGGCCACGTGCTCGACGTCAGCTCTCGTAATCGCCATTGCGCCTCAATGGTTTCAGTTCCGTCACGCTCCCGATACACGTGGGGCCCCTTTCGGGGCCCCAGTTCTGGTTCCGAAAGGGAAGCCTCTAGACCGCTTGGACGTTCGCGGCCTGCGCGCCCTTGGGGCCCTGCACGACCTCGAACTCCACGCGCTGGCCCTCGGTGAGCGACTTGTACCCGTCCATCGTGATCGCGGTGAAGTGGACGAAGACGTCCTCGCCACCCTCACGCT
>DASQWB010000114.1:0-35456 GCA_035640455.1 Gaiellaceae bacterium
AGCGAGGTCCTCAACGATCTGGTTCGTGCGTTTCGCGAACGCAAGCAAGCCTACGTTCCAGTCGTCACCGAAGAAGGCGAGACGTTTCACGTAAACCCTGAGCAGGTCGTCTACATTCGGACTGTCAGGTAGTTCCGCCAACCGAAGCGCCAACCCCCTCCTAGTCGGAGAGCATGGTCGCGCTCGCGGCCGCGGCCGCCGTCGACGGTCTCGACGAGTGCGCGCGGGTCCGCGTCGATCATCGGGCGGCCATACGCAGCCCGCTATCCTCTCCCGCATGACGTTGCTGCGGCCTCGCGTGGATGAGCTTCTGCCGGTTCCGCCGGTTGCTCCGCGGCCGCCGTTCGTGCACGTCCCGGCGTAGGCGCTCCCGCCGCTTCGGCCCGGAGCGCCGCAACCAACCCCGTCACCGCCGGTAGACGTCTACGAAGGAGAGCACGATGTTCGCAACACGCCTGCTCTCGGGAGCGTCCCGATGAGCACGAACGCCTTGCCCGCCCAGTCGAGCGATTTCCCCGCGTGGTACGGCGAGGTCGTCCGCCGCGCTGGCCTCGCCGAGAACTCGGCCGTACGCGGCGCGATGGTGATCAAGCCGTACGGCTACGCGATCTGGGAGGCGATCCAGCGCGAGCTCGATGACCGGATCAAGGCGACCGGCCACGAGAACTTCTACTTCCCGCTGTTCGTGCCCGCTTCGGTGCTGGCGCGGGAGGGCGAGCTCGTCGAAGGGTTCGCACCCGAGGTGGCCGTCGTCACCGAGGCTGGTGGGAAGAAGCTGGAGGAGCCGCTCGCGGTCCGTCCCACGTCTGAGGCGCTGATCTGGTCGACGTATGCCCACTGGGTGCAGTCGTACCGCGACCTGCCGCTGCTCTACAACCAGTGGGCCAACGTCGTCCGCTGGGAACTGCGGCCGCGCCTCTTCCTACGGACGAGCGAGTTCCTCTGGCAGGAGGGACACACGGCGCACGAGACCGAGGAGGAGGCGGTCGCGGAGACGCTGTCGATCCTGCACGACGTCTACGCGGACACGATCGAGAACGTCCTCGCGATGCCTGTGCTGCGGGGCCGCAAGAGCGAGAGCGAGCGGTTCCCCGGCGCCGTCGACAGCTACACCCTCGAAGCGCTGATGCGCGACGGAAAGGCGCTCCAGGCGGCGACCTCGCATTACTTGGGCCAGGGCTTCGCGCGGACGTTCGATGTCCGGTACACCGGCCGCGACGGCAGCGAGCAGTACCCGTATGCGACCTCGTGGGGCGCGAGCACGCGACTGGTCGGCGGCGTCGTTATGGCGCACGGAGACGACCGTGGGCTGCGACTCCCGCCTCGCGTCGCCCCGCAGCCGGTCGTCATCGTGCCGATCTTCCGCGGCGACGACCGCGCTGACGTGCTCCAGGCCGCCGCTGCCGTCGCGGACGAGCTGCGGGCGGCGGGCGTTCGTGTCCGTATCGACGATCGTCCGGAGTACCGGCCCGGCTTCAAGTTCAACGAGTGGGAGCTCAAGGGCGTGCCACTCCGCATCGAGATCGGCGGCCGCGACCTCGCATCGGCAGCGGTCACCGTCGCGCGCCGCGACACCGGCAACAAGCAGCAGATCCCGCTTCCTCGCTTGGCTGTCGCGATCGGCGAGATGCTGAGGGACGTGCAGGCGTCGCTCTTCCAGGCCGCCCGCGACGAGCAGGAACGACGGACGCTCCGCGACCCACGCGGCTACGACGAGATGATCGAGTATCTGCGCGACGCGGGCGGGTTCGTCGCCGCGTCGTGGTGTGGCCGCAGGGCGTGCGAGGCGCGCGTCAAGGAAGACAGCTCGGCGACGATCCGGTGCCTGCCGCTCGGCGAGCAACCGGCCGAGTCCGGCGCTTGTATCTGCTGCGGTAGGTCAGCGGAGGCCGCAGCCGTCTGGGCACAGGCGTACTAGGAGGGTTTGGCGGAACGTCGCTCGTCGCCGGGTCGCGATGATCGCGCCCAGGCAAGGACGCAGGGAGCGTTCGTACCTGAAAGGTACGGGCGCGACCGAGGACGCAGTATGGGTGCGAGCATCGCGGCCCGGCGGCACAGACTACGTTTCGTCAAACCCTCCTAGCTCGTGCGCCGCTGCCTTCTCGCCGATGCGCTCGAGCAGGGCTGATCCGCTCGAACCCACGGGGCGGGCTGTGCCTCTCCACGCCTTCAACGTGCCTCGCGCCGCTGCACGTAGTGCCGCTTCAGCCTCACGTCGTAGCCGGCGAACGGCCCCGCGCCCGCGCGGTGGAACTCGAGCGTCGGCACCGACTCCGGCGGCATGAAGCGCGACGCCTCGCGGAAGTCCTGGTTCAGCTCGGCCAGCCGCGCGAGCACCTGCGCGCGCAGCCCCTCGACGTCCGCCGGCGGCGCCGCTCCCTCCCGCAGCTCGAGCGCGATCGCGAGCCGCTTGGTCGCCTGCTCGTCCTCCGAGACGAGGAGCGCGAACGAGTTGACGATCGGCGCGAAGCCGGGCAGCGAGAAGACGACGTCCTCGACGTTGCCGGGCGTGATCTTGCATCCGAAGTACGGCACCGCCGCGTCGGCGCGGCCGTAGAGGAAGAGCAGCGGCAGGTCCGAGTGCCGCGGCGCAAGCTCGCGCGGCTCGATCCGGGCCTCCGCGAGCGCCGAGCGCAGCTCGCGGAAGCGAACGACGTGGCCGAGGTCGCGGATGTTGTAACGGATCTTCGGCGCCGCGTTTTGCGTCCGGCAGAGCGTCACGACGAGCTCGCCCTCGTCGCTCGTCTCGACGTACGTGTCGATCGGGTTGTACTGGAAGATCATCGGCAGCCCCGCGTCGTCGAGCCGGCACAGCCGCGCGCGCAGCCGCTCGTCGTCGGCGAGCCGCCTACGCAGCGCGATCGTGAAGTCGTTCTCCGCGGCGAGGTTGATCTCGAGATCCGACGCGCCGTAGGAGCCGTAGATGCGCCGGAAGGCGCGCCCGAGGTAGTTGCGCATCGCCTCGCTCATCCCCTCGCCGCCGAAGATCGCCGTCACGTCGTACTGCGACCAGTCCATGTCGGCGACGTCCACCAGCGTCTTCAGGAACGGCGGATAGCCGCAGATCAGGTAGCGGTAGCGCGGCCCGAACAGCGCCAGCGTGTTCTCGATCTTCGCGACGTCGGGACCGACCGACTTGAGGATCGCGATGTCGACGACGGACATCGAGACATTCATCCCCGTCGCCCACGGGCCGAGCGCGAACGCGTTGAGGACGAAGATCTCCCCGCGGCCGAGCTGGTGGTGGAGCGCAACCTGCAGCGCCTGCCGGACCTCGGCCAGCTCGGCCGGCCCGCGCACCCAGTTGTTCGGCTTGCCGCTGGTCCCCGACGACTCGTCGATGACCACGCCCGAGCTCGGGATCCGGCCGCCGCGGCAGCGCGCCTCGACGGGCCAGCGGCGGACGTAGTTGTTCTTGTCCGTCACGGGAATCGTCGTCAGGTCGGGATCGAGGCCGCGGACGCGCACGCGCGGATCCCCGTGCTCGGCCAGGAACTCGCGGTACGCAGGCGTGCTCCGCCGCGCGCGTTCGAACGCCATCCACGCACGCCACTTGCCGAAGCGCCACCGCATCCCTTCGAAGCCGGGGACGAAGAGCAGGCGGTACGTGTTCTCCGAGCGCGTGAGCACCCGGCGGAACGCACCCGCGAGCCCGAGCAGCGCGAAGACGAGGCGGCGGCGAAGGTCAAGCGACAAGGAGCTGCTCCGTCTCGAGGCGATGGCTGCGCGGCGGCTCGGCGCTGTAGCCGAGCCGGACGGCGAGCCAGAACGTCCCCGCCTCGGCTTCGGACCCGAGGTCGAGCAGGTCGTGCGCGCGCGCGTTCGCATCCGCGTTCGTGACGATCGAGCCGAACGGATGGAGCTGGACGCCGTGCTTCGTCAGCGTCAGCCAGAGCCGCTGCAGCAGCCGGCCCGTCGCGAGCCAGTCGTGCGGCTGCTCAAACGGTCCCTGCAGCCACGCGATCGTCGGCGTTCCGCGCATCGTGCGACGGTAGAGGCTGCGGACGGCGTCGCGGACGCCCGGCAGCTCGGCCAGCCGGTGCGCGCGGAAGAAGAGCTTCAGCAGTGGCCCGGGGAAGCCGAGCGCGGCCGGCGAGAAGCCGTCGCCGCGGCGCGCCGCCTCCGCGGCACTGAAGCGCAGCCAGCGGCCGATCTCACGTCGCGCCGTCGCGTCGGTCATGTCGAAAAACAGCGTCTCCTCGTTGAGCGCGAGGATCTCCCTCACGAGCGCGGGATCGCTCGACCAGCGAAACTCATGGCCGGCGCTGCGCGCCAGCGTGCGCAGCTCGTCGAGCACGCGGTCCGGGACGGCGCGCCCGTCGTACGGCAGCCGCGAGGTGCGCCGCTCGTGCAGAAGCCGCACTGGGAGTGGCTCGTCCACGTCGGCGGGCGCGAGCGAGAGACGCGCGAACGGCGCCGGCCGCCGGGCACCCGCGTCGATGCGTGCGCCGTCGTAGGCGACGGCGAGCGCGAGGCCGCGCGCCGCGGCCGCGAGCGCGAGGCTCTCGATGAACACGCCAAGCCCCACCGTGATGAAGCGGCCGAGCGGGTCCGTCTGCGGGAGCACGCGCGCCGGGTCGTAGAGCAGCTCCGCCTCGGTCGCGCCGAGCGCGCGAACGAGCCACGACTGGAGGTTGTGCGGCGACGGCGCCCAGCGCGCGTCGTCGACGAGGTCGGCCCAGACGCCGTCTATGGCTGCATCCAAGGCGCGCTGGGGCGGGCGACGATGCTCTGCCGCACGCGGTCGACGACGCGGTTGAGGCGCGGCGCGAGCCCGACGTCGACCTCGCGGATCAGGACGAGGTTGTGCAGGCGACGGAGCACGTTCTGATGGTAGGGCGCGCGTCTGCCGGCGACGAGGCGTCCGCCGGTGCCGGAGACCCGGCGATATTGCATCGCACCGCGGGAGCCACTATAGTGAACCTAGTGGTTCAGTATTCGGCGACCGTCGACCGGGCGTTTGCAGCCCTCGCCGACCCGACCCGCCGCGCCGTCCTCGAACGGCTCGGCGCCGGCAGCGCGACGATCAGCGAGCTCGCCGAGCCCTTCGGCATGTCGCTGACCGGAATGAAGAAGCACGTCCGGCTGCTCGAGCAGGCGCAGCTCGTCAGGACGGAGAAGGTCGGCCGTGTCCGCAGGTGCATGCTCGTGCCCTACGCCTTCGAGGGGATCAGCACGTGGCTGCAGCGACTCGACCGCTTCGCGCAGGTCGTCGACCGGACGAAAGGAGAACGATGAACACCACCACCGTCAGCACCCCGAACGAGCTCGAGATCCGCGTCGAGCGGATCTTCGACGCGCCGCGCAGGCACGTCTTCTCCGTCTGGACGGATCCGCAGCTGATCCCCGAATGGTGGGGCGACGGCACGGTCGTCGAGGAGATGGACGTCCGCGCCGGCGGCCGCTGGCGGTTCCGCACTGCGTACGGCGTCGTCGAGGGCGAGTTCCATGAGGTCGACCCACCCGAGCGCCTCGTGCAGACGTTCCAGAATCACCTGCAGACGCTGGAGTTCGAGGATCTTGGTGAGCAGACGAAGCTGACCCAGACGATGCGCTTCGAGACGACCGAGGAGCGCGACACGACGATGCAGTACGGCGTCGAGGAGGGCGCGAAGAGCGGCTTCGCGCGGATCGACGCAGTACTCCAGCGGCTGCTCGACAGAGTGGAGGCACAACAATGAAGCCCTCCGCATCCGAGCAGATCAGCGAGAGGATCGGGGAGCTGGGCGACTGGCGTGGGACGACCCTCTCGAGAGTGCGGGAGCTCATCAAAGAGGCCGACCCCGAAATCCTCGAGGAGTGGAAATGGGCGAAGGCCTCTTCTCCGGGGGACCCCGGTCTGGTCTCACGACGGCCTCGTCTGCACGGGTGAGACCTACAAGAACGTCGTAAAGCTCACCTTCGCCAGAGGGGCCTCTCTGAACGACCCGTCACGTCTGTTCAACTCCAGCCTCGAGAGGAAGGTCAGGCGTGCCATCGACATTCGCGAAGGGGACGAGATAAACGAACCTGCCTTCAAGGAACTCATCTGCGCAGCCGTTGCGCTAAATCTCAAGACCAAGTCGTCGGCATAAGACGGCCGGATCGTCTTCGCGCCGCGGCCTCGGCGCTATGACACCGCCCTCGAGATGAGCGCGATCACCCACCTCTTCGCCGGCGTCCCGGTGTCCGACCTCGAAGCCAGCGTCGATTGGTACACGCGGTTCTTCGGGCGACCGCCAGACCGGCGTGTCGTGGAGGAGATTCTCTGGGAGATCGAGAGCATGCCTGGCTCTTCATCGAGCCGAACTCGGCGCAGGCGGGCGGGGGGCGGATCACGCTCGCCGTCACCGGGCTCGACGCGCTGCTCGAGCGCCTCGCTGCCGAGCGCATCGAGCACGAGCCGATCGAGACCTACTCGAACGGCGTCCGCCACGTGAAAGTCCCCGACCCGGACGGGAACGCGATCGCGTTCGCCGAGCCGCCCGCCGCGGCGAGCGCTTCGGAGAGCTGAAAGGACGCGATCATGGGCAAAACGATCATGGGCGCAGCGGTCTCCCTGGACGGGTTCATCGCCGACGACACGACGATGTCGAGCCGCTGTTCGACTGGGACGTCGACGTCGCCGCCGGTCAGATCGGCAGCCAGGCGCTCAAGCTCGGGCTGATCGACCAGGTGGTCGTCAACCAGGTCCCGGTGGTCTTCGGCTCCGGCCGCCCGTTCTTTGCCACCGGCGGCCTGGCCGAGCGGCTGCGGTTGGAGAACCCGACCACGATCGTGCGAGGCGACCGGGTCACCCACCTGGTCTACGACGTCAGCCGCTGAGGCCCGTGGTCGTCAGAGCGAGGAAGCCGTCAGTCTGGGTACTCGTCCTTTCGCCAGGCGCGGGGCTCGTCGGGCGGGGCTTTCGGGGCGCGTTCGAGCAGGAAGCTGTAGTAGGGCGCAACGAACGGGTCGGGCGCCGTCACCGTGTACGTGTGGTAGACGGTGTCGTTCTCGCGCGCGAAGGCGATCCAGCTCGGAGCCTCTCGCAGCCCATCTTCGAGCTCGGCGCCGATCTGGCGCGACCACTCCTCGAGCCAATCGGGCGGGTTGTCGAGCATCTCCTTCACCTCGGGGACCTGCTGCGCCTGCTCCTCGGTCAGCGCGAGGCCGAAGTCGAACGCAAAGTCGCTGTTGTAGGTGGAGACGTAAGGGAACTGCCAGCCCATCCGCTCCTTGTATGCAGTCAGGCGCTCGATCGGCGCGCGTGAGAAGCAGATCAGCGTTATGTCGCGGTGGTTCAGGTGGATGAGCGCGCCGTCGAGGCCGTCCCCGAGATTGGTGCAGCCGGGGCAGGCGCCGTTTTCGTAGTCGGGCCCGTACATGATGTTGTAGGCGAGGAGCTGTGAACGGCCGTCGAACAGCTCCGCGAGCGTCTTCTTGCCCTTCTCCGTGTCGAACTCGTACTCCTTCTCGACCGGCACCCATGGGAGCTCGAGCCGCTTCTTCTTGACCTCCTCGTTGCGCTGAGCCTGCTCGGCCTCGAGGTTCGCGAGCTCCTCTCGGGCCGCCTGCCATTCCTCGCGGGTTCCAATCTTGTGCTCGGGCATCTTCTCGTCCTCCTCCTGACCTAGGCCGCTCCCGGGCGGGAGCGAACAACATCGACGCTACTCCGATCACGAATAAGACTCTGGCCCCGCGGCGAACTCATCGGCGGCTACTGGGAATCCGCCCTCCGTCGTCGATCGTGGTTACCGAAGCACGCCCGAGAAGGAGGAGAGAGATGGCGCTCACGTTCGAACTGGCGCACTTCGCCGTCCACAAGGGAGACGAGGACGCGCTCCTCGCGGAACGTCCGGCAATGGTTCGAGCGCTGCAGGAGGCATTCCCGGACGCGCTCGCGGCCTGGCTGACGCGACAGGACGACGGCTCGTGGCTCGACGTCATCCTCTGGCAGAGCCGCGAAGCCGCCGACGAAGCCGCCCGCCGCATCGGCGAGGTCGCAGAGGCGCGCTCATGGTTCCGCCACATCGCGGAGTCGCACGGTCTACGCCACGTGGAGGTCGTCCACGAGCAGCTGTTCGGGCTCGGCTGTAGCTAACGCGGCTTGCCTTCGGGGTAGCGCTCGAGCCCGTCGTCCGGGATGGGCTCCCATTCGCACGCGTAGTCGACGAAGGTGCGCCATTGCGGCCGGATGTCGTGGCCGGGATCGAAGAGCCCGAGGCGCACGCTCCCGACCTCCCCGGTGTCCGGATACTTGCTCCAGAGCGCGCTGCCGCAGACGGAGCAGAAGCACTTCGGCCAGCCGTCCTCAGGGGCGTACTCCCGCACGAGCTCCTCGCCGGCGAGCAGCCGGAAGGAGCCCGGGGCGAGCCGTGCCTGCGCCGAGGCCGCCGTGCCGGTCCGGCGCTGGCAGCGCGTGCAGTGGCAGTAGCCGGCCCCGAGCGGCTCCTCCGTCACTTCGAAGCGCACGCCGCCGCACATGCAATGCCCGCGGTAGGGAGGCCCGGCCACGCCCCCCACGATACAAATCCGCTTACAAGATGAGCGCGCCCGAGGAGGACATCGACCGGCTCTACGGCCTGCCGCTCGACGAGTTCACCCGCGCGCGCGACGAGCTGGCGCGGCGCGTTCGACGGGAGGGCGACGGCGAGCGCGCAGCCGAGATCAAGCAGCTGCGCAAGCCGACGCTGCCGGCGTGGGTGGTCAACCAGCTAGCGCGGGAGCGAGAGCTCGACGTCCAGCGCCTCCTCAAGGCCGGCAAGCAGCTCGCGGGAGCCCAAGTCGAGGCCATCCGCGCCCAGAGCGGAGACGCGTTCCTCGAGGCCCGTCGGGACGAGCAGCACGCGCTCGAAGCCCTCGCAGCGCGTGCGACGGAGATCCTCGCCGCCGCCGGCCGCGGCAGCGCCGCCCTCGACCGGGTGCTCGCGACGCTTCGCGCCGGGTCGCTGACCGAGGACGGCCGCGCGCTGCTCGAGAGCGGCCGGCTCACCGAGGAGCTCGAGCCGCCGGGCTTCGAGGCGCTCGCGGGGCTGGACATGCCGGCCGGTCCGCCGCGCCCGGCCAAGCGAGCGCCTGCGAGCGAGGCGCGCCGCCGGGTCCGCGACCTGCAGCGAGAGCTGAGCGCGCTCGAGGCGCGAGCCGCCGCGGCGGGGCGCCGAGTCGAGCAGCTGAGAAAGGAGCTCCGAGACGCCGAGGCCGAGACGAGCCGGCTGGAGGAGGAACGGCGACGGGCCGAGGAGGAGCTCGCGGCCGCCGAGCGCGACCTCAGGCGCTGAGCAGCCGCCGGAACTCCGGGTACTGGCCGGCCTTGCCGACGGTGACGAGGGTGTCGCCCCGTTCGATCGTGTCGCTCGGTTGGGCGCCGGTGATCGGCTCGGGCTGGCGGAGGATCGCGATGACGGTGATGCCGGTCTTCGCGCGGAAGCCGCACTCCGCCAGTGTGCGTCCGATCCACGGGCTGTCGTCGGGAACCGGGATCCACTCGATCTGGAGCTCGCCGAGCGCCATCTCGAGGTCCTCGACGATCTTCGGCCGCTCGTAGGCGCCGCCGACGACCGCTCCGAGCCGACGCGCCTCGTCGTCGTCGAGCGTGATCACCGCCTGCGGCTCCTCGTCGCCCGCGTGGCGGAAGTAGTAGAGCTCGCGCTTGCCGTCGTTGTGCAGGATCACGGCGAGCCGGCCGCCGGCGTCGAGCCGCAACGTGAACTTCGAGCCGATGCCCGGCAGCCGTGTCTCTTCGACGTCGACAGGCATTTCTAAGGCGTCGCTTGCGATGCCGTCTTCAGGATGCGTGGCTCCGCCGCGCATCCGTCTGAACCGACCGGTCGACACGATCGAGTCATCGAAACGATCCTAGGCACCTTCGGCCAGTCTAGAGACCGGGAACAGGTACCTCCCGAGCAGCTTCGACTCCTTCATCAGCGCCACGCCGATCGTGGCAGTGATCAGGACGTAGAGGCCGGCGAAGGCGACGAGCTTGGCCTGTGTCTGGCTCGAGATCTGGGCATTGCCGCTCGCGACCTGCGCGAGGATGATCGTGAACTCGCCGTGCGCAACCAGCGCGACGCCGGCGTTGAAGCTCTGCCGCCGCGTCAGGCCGCCCACGAGTCCGGCGACGTACCCTCCTCCGACCTTGCCGACCAGCGCCGCGACGACCGCGGCGGCGAGGATCCAGCCGACGCTTCCGATCCTCGCGACGTCGATCGAGAGCCCGAAGACGAAGAAGAAGAGCGCCGCGAAGACGTCGCGGAAGCTGAAGAACCGCTCCTCGATCTCTTCCCGCACGGACGTCCCCGACAGCACGACGCCCGCCATCAGCGCCCCGATCGCCTCCGACAGGCCCACCTCCCTGGCGAGCGCCCCGGCGCCCATCAGAAAGCCGAAGACCGCCAGCAGGAAGAACTCGCGCGGCAACCAGTCGAGCAGCCGGTCGATCAGCCCGCTCAGCCACTTCGAGACGGCGAGCGCGGCAGCGACGAAGGCGATGGCCTTGCCGACCAGGGCGAGCGTCTCACCCGCCGCGCCGCCGCCTCCGGACGCGAAGCCGAGCACGAGCCCGATCACGAGGTCCTCCGCGACCAGGATCGCCAGCACGAGATCGGTCTCGTCGTCGGCGAGGCGGCGGAAGTCGATCAACCCCTTGACGGTGATCGCGCTCGAGGAGACGTAGATCGCCGCGGCGAGGACGAGCGAGCCGAAGCTGATCCCGAACGCCGCCACCCCGATGATCAGGCCGAGGCCGGCGTTGGCGAGAAAGTCGATCGCCCCGCCGACGAGCGCGTGCTGGCGGCTGCGCACGAGCCGGCCGAGCGTGAACTCCAGGCCCAGGAAGAAGAGCAGGAACACGAGCCCGATCTCGGCCAGGAAGTCCGTCACCTCGGACGGACGGATGAGGCTGAGCGCCTTCGGCTCGTTCGGCCCGAGGAGCAAGCCCGCGAGCAGGTAGGCCGGAATCGCGGACAGGCCGGCGCGGCTCGCGACGAGCCCGAGGGCGGCGAGCAGGCCGACGGTGATCGCGAGCTCGGCGAGCGTCATCGGCTACTGGTCGCCCCCATCCCGCCTGACCCTAGCCGCTGTACGCCGGCGGATCTCCCTCGATCGCTACTCGCCGGCTCGGGGCCGCTCGCGCAGCAGCGGCCGCGCGTCTCGCGGCGCGGTCGGAGCCGGGGTGGCGCCGAGGCCGCTGTAGGAGACCGTGTACGTCCAGGAGGAGGCGCTTGTCCCCCAGCTGACGGTGATCTCGCGGACGACACCGTCGGTGCCCACCGTCACCTCCGCCTGGAGCGACGAGGTCGGATCGGCAGCCTCGTCGTGAGCGACGTAGCCGAACGGAAGCAGCCGGATCGACCGACCTTCCTTGAAGCCCGTCTCGCGGGCGACCATCTTGGCCGCGAGACGGCCCAGGGCCTCGTGGACCAACGCGTCCTCACCACCCGATGGCGACGGGGCCTGCAAGGCAGTCACGGCTTCGAGCGCCAGCCGCTCTTGCAGCGCGCGACGGCGACGGCTCGACCGCCGCTGGTTCGCGATCACCCTCCGCGCCGTCGCGTACAGCCAGACTCGCGCCGCCTCTCCGTCCGGGAGGTCGTCGAGACGCCGCCACGCCGTCAGGAACACCTCCGCAACTGCATCCTGCGCGTCGCTCGTCGAGCCGGCCCGCCAAGCGCAGTACGCGACGATGTCGGAGCCGTGCGCCGCGAACAGTCCCTCGAACCGCCGCCTCCGCTCAGCTTCGCCTTCCCTCATCCACGTGACCTCCTGCCAGAACGATCAGAACACCGTGCTCTCTGACCCGTCCATGTCCGGCTGCCCCCTGATCGTTCGACCGCAGCATCAAGCCGGGAGAGGCCGGCGGCCGGCGAGATGCACATTTGCGCCGTTTGCGTAAGACTCCAGGCGGCACGCGGCCGCCCAGGCCGCCCGGTGAGAGGAGGCCAGCGCGTGACTGTCGTTCGTCGTATCGCCCTACTCGTGACGGTTGCGATCCTCGCGGCCGCCCCGTCGAGTGCACTCGGGCACGGCTCAGCGGACCCCGCGGCCCACCACAGCCTGCGGCAGCCCGTCACCGACCAGAACTTCTACTTCGTCATGGCCGACCGCTTCGAGAACGGCGACACGGCGAACGACAACGGCGGCCTCCCACCGGGGAAGGGTGCGGGCCAGTCGGGATTCGACCCGACCGGCAAGGGCTGGTATCACGGCGGCGACCTCAAGGGCCTGACCGCCAAGCTCGACTACATCAAGGGCCTCGGGACGACCGCCATCTGGCTCACCCCGAGCTTCAAGAACAAGGCGGTGCAGCCGGAGGACAACTCCGCCGGCTACCACGGCTACTGGATCACCGACTTCACGAGGATCGACCCGCACCTTGGCACCAACCAGGATCTGCGCACGCTGGTGGACGAGGCCCACGCGCGCGGAATCAAGGTCTTCTTCGACATCATCACCAACCACACGGCGGACGTGATCAAGTACACCGAGGGCGGCCGGATGCCCTACGTGTCGAAGGACGCCTCGCCGTATCGCACGGCCACCGGGACGCCGTTCGACGACCGCGACTTCGCCGGCACGAGCTCCTTCCCCACGCTCGCACCGACCGGCCAGCCGTCGTGCTCGGCCCCGCCCGCGCCCTTCAGCAGCTTCCCGTACCACCCGTGCGTGCCGGACGCGGAGCGGGACGTCAAGGTGCCCGCCTGGCTGAACGACGTGAGCCTCTACCACAACCGCGGCGACACGACCTTCTCCGGCGAGAACTCCCAGTACGGCGACTTCTTCGGGCTCGACGACCTCTTCACCGAGAACCCGCGTGTCGTCGACGGCTTCATCGACATCTACAAGACATGGATCCACGACTTCCGGATCGACGGCTTCCGCATGGACACGATGAAGCACGTCGACGACGCGTTCTGGCAGCGCTTCGCGCCGGAGATCGAGGCCTACGCCAAGTCGCAGGGAATCGCCGACTTCTACATGTTCGGCGAGGTGGCCGAGGACTTCAGCCGGCCGATTACCTCGCACTACATGGTCCACGACGCCGTTCAGGGCGTCCTCGACTTCCCGTTCCAGACGGCCGCGACGCACTTCGCCGCCGGCTCGGCGCCGACCGACGAGCTGCGCGACTTCTTCGTCGACGACGACTGGTACACGGACGGCGACTCGAACGTCTACAACCTCCCGACGTTCCTGGGCAACCACGACCGCGGGCGCATCGGCATGTTCGCGCGTAATGCGAACCCGGGAGCGAGCGAGGCGGAGCTCCTGCGCCGCGACGAGCTGGCGCACGAGCTCATGTACTTCTCGCGCGGCGACCCGGTCGTCTACTACGGCGACGAGCAGGGCTTCACCGGCGCGGGCGGCGACCAGGACGCGCGGCAGGACATGTTCCCGTCGCAGTCGCCGCAGTACAACAACCTCAGCGACCCGATCCCCGGTGACGACGGAGCGGGGAACAACGACGACATCGGCTCCGACGCGACGCCGATGGACGACAACTTCGACCCGTCGCACCCGCTCTACCGGAAGCTCGCGCAGCTCGCGGCGATCACCGCTGCGAATCCGGCGCTGCGCGATGGAGCCGAGCAGGTCCGCTACTCGTCGCCCGCGGCAGGGATCTACGCGTTCTCGCGCATCGAGCGCGACCGCGAGAACGCCTACGAGTACGTGGTGGCGCTGAACAACGCCGAGCATCCGGCCTCGGCGTCGATCCCGACGTTCGTGCCCGACAGCAAGTGGGAGCGGATCTACGGCGACGGTCTCGACGTGCTGCAGAGCGGAAGCGACGCACACCTCGACGTGACGGTCGGGGCGCTCTCGACCGTCGTCTACCTGTCGAAGAAGCACATCCCGCGCAGCAAGGCAGCGCCACCGGTCGCACTCGACGTGCCGGCCGAGGGCCGCGACCGGCTCGAGGTGCGCGCCGACGTCGCGGGCGACTCCTTCTACGAGGTGACGTTCCTCGCCAAGGTGGGCGACGGCGCGTGGCAGGACATCGGTACCGACGACAACGCGCCGTACCGGGTCTTCCACGACGTCTCCGACTTCGCACCGGGCACGACGATCCAGTACCGCGCGGTCGTGCTCGACAACGCGAACCACACGAGCTCGAGCACGGTACGAAGCTCGACGGTCGCGGCGCCGGCGATCATCCTCGAGGCGCCGAACGAGGGCCAGCGCGTGCGCGGCATCGTCGAGGTCCGGGCGATCGCGATCCCGGAGCACTCGAACTACGTCGTCACGTTCGAGCGCTCTGTAGACGGCGCCCCCTTCACGCCGATCGGCACCGACGACTCCTCGCCCGTCTACACCGTCTTCGACGACACGTCGAGCCTCGCCGACGGAATGCACGTGACCTATCGCGCCGTGCTGACGTACGCGCCGGGAAAGACCGTCACGAGCGACACGCGGACGGTCACGATCGTCCAGGCCGGGGTGGCGGAGGCGGTCATCCACTACAACCGGCCAGACGGCGACTACGCCGCGTGGGGGCTGCACCTCTGGGGCGACGGCCTTGCCCCGGGCGAGGCCACGGCCGAGTGGACGAACCCGACGCCGTTCGAGGCCACCGACGCGTACGGAGCCCTGCACCGGATCGCCATCGCCGACGACACGAAGCGCGTGGGCTTCATCGTCCACGGCCGGCCGCCTCTCACCGACCCCAACATCAAGGACACGAGCGCCGACCGGTTCTTCATCCCGCTTGCAACGCCGGAGATCTGGCTGCGGCAGGGCGACCCGCGGATCTTCAGCTGCGCGGCGGCGGACGACACCTGCGTGGTGCCCTCGGCGTAGCGCGGTCTGCTCTCAGCGGCGCGCGGCGGCCACCGCGGCCTGCCCGTAGCTGATCCCGCCGTCGTTCGGCGGAACCCGGCGGTGCGTGAGCACGCGAAAGCCGAGCCGCTCGAGCCGGGTCCGCGTCGAGCTGAGCAGCCGCAGGTTCTGGAAGGTTCCTCCCGACAGCACGATCGTCCGCGGCTCAGCCGCCTCCGCGCACAGCCCGGCCGACGCTGCCGCGACCGCTTCGTGGAAGGCCGCGGCGATCTCCTCTCGCGGACGGCCGGCGGCGAGGTCGTCGTGCACCGCGCGCACGAGCGCCGCCCCCTCGCCGAACCGCCACTCGTACGGCTCGGCGTGCGCGTCCCCGGCCAGCTGCTCGAGCTCGATCGCCGCCTGCCCCTCGTACGTCACCTCCTCGCGCACGCCGAGGAGCGCGGCGACCGCGTCGAAGAGGCGACCCATCCCGGAGGAGAGCGGCCGTTCACCTTCAGGCTCTCGCGCACGAGCGGCCAGCGCTCGAACGGCACCGGCCGCCCAGCCAGCTCGAGGTAGATCGCCGCCATGCGCCACGGCTCGCGGATCGCCGCCTCGCCGCCCGGCAGCGGCATCGGGTCGAGGTGCGCGAGGCGCTCGAACGATTCGAGGTCGCAGCGCAGGAGCTCACCGCCCCAGAGCGTTCCGTCCGTCCCGTACCCGGTGCCGTCGAAGACGAGGGCCAGCGCGGGCCTGGTCTCGCCGTGCTCCGCCAGGCAGGCGGCTGCGTGGGCGTGGTGGTGCTGGACGCCGACGAGCTCGGCGTCCTGCTCCAGCGCCGGCGCCCGCACCGCGTGGCACACCCACCCGAACGGCCAGACGATCTACGTCCTCGAGGGCATCGGCCTGGCACAGCGCCGTGGCGGCCCGATCGAGGTGATCCGCCCCGGCGATCGGGTGTTCTTCGAGCCGGGCGAGGAGCACTGGCACGGCGCGGCACCGACGCGCTTCATGACGCACGTCGCGATGCTCGAGGTCGACGACGAAGGCACCAGCGCCACCTGGGGCGAGCACGTCACCGACGAGGAATACGCGGCAGCGCCGCCGATCGACAGCTGAGTCGACCGTGAGCCTGACGCAGTACTACACCGCAACGAGCCTCGACGGCTTCATCGCCGATGCCGACCACTCGCTCGACTGGCTGTTCACGCGACAGCAGGACCGCGGCGGCCCGCTGAACTACGAGGAGTTCATCGCCCGCGTCGGCGCGTTGGCGATGGGAGCGACGACGTACGAATGGATCCTCGACCACGAGTTCGCGGGCAAGGATCCGGCCGACTGGAAGTGGCCCTATGACCGTCCCGTGCTGGTCTTCACGCACCGGCAGCTGCCCGTCGTCCCCGGCGCGCCGATCGAGTTCACGAGCGCGGACGTCGCAGCGATACACGAGGAGATGCGTGCGGCCGCCGGCGACCGGAACGTCTGGATCGTCGTCGGCGGCGACCTCGCCGGTCAGTTCGCGGACGCGGGGCTCCTGGACGAGGTGATCGTGTACGTCGCACCCGTCACGCTCGGGGCCGGCGCGCCGCTCCTGCCGCGGCGCCTCGAGCTGCGGCTCGAGGAAGTCGACCGCAACCGCGATTTCGCCTGCGCGCGGTTCGCCGTCGTCTAGCGCCCGCGGCTGAACGGACGCCACGGCCTATGGACCCACGCCACCTCGCGCTGGCACATCGGACATCGCTCCGGCGGTGTCGATCCGGCGACGCCGTACCCGCACGAGGAACACTCGAGGCTGAGCTTCGGGGGAGGGGCAACGGCTCCCATCGAACACGCTCCTTCCGGTCGGTCTCTGCAGCGAGCCTGACGGCGAGTACGCTCGAGGCCAATGGGCTCCTCACCCCATCCTGCCCTCGAGCAGCAGGATCGGGTTCGCGATCTCGCGCCGAAAGATGGTGGCTCGACCCGATCGCGGGGCGTGACCGTCGCCGCGACGCTGCCCGGGTCGTTGCCTCGAAAGGGAGGGCGGAATGCACGAGACGGTCATCACGCGAGCAGGGCTGGCACGGTTGAGCGAAGAGCTCGAGCGCCTGAGGACGGCGGGGCGCCGCAGGATCGCCGAGCGGCTCGAGCGCGCCGCGGCCAGCGAGGGGAATCGAGTCGAGAGCGCGGAATGTCTCGACGCGCGCGAGGAGCAGGCGTTGCTCGAACGGCGAATCGCACTGCTCGAGGAGCGGCTCGCGGCGGCGCGGCTCGTCGAGCCGCAGCCGGGGAACGGCCGCGTCGACGTCGGCGAGCGGGTGCGCCTGCGCGACCTCGACTCTGGCGAGCGACTCGAGCTCGAGCTCGTCGGGCCGCACGAGGCCGATCCCTCCGCAGCCCGGATCTCGGTCCTCTCGCCGCTCGGGAAGGCCGTCGTAGGCCTTCGCCGCGGTCAGATCGCCGGTGTCGACGCGCCGCTCGGGCGACGCCGGCTCGAGGTCGTGGCGGTCGAGCCGCCGCCACCGGCGGCGTGAGAGGCGTCGAAGCGACGCCTCAGCCGTTGGTCTGGCGCCTCCTGCCGACGGCGTCGCAAGCGACGCCTCAGCCGTCGATCTCGACGATCTCGAGGCGAACGCTGGAGCCGGCAAGGGCGACGTCGACGACGTCGCCCACATGCCGGCCGAGCAGCGCGGAGCCTAACGGCGATCCGGGTGAGACGCCTGCCTCGCCGATTCGGTAGTCGCTCACCGCGCCGGTTGTGAGCTCGAGGACGGTCACCCGTTCCCCTACCTCGACCTCGCCGTCCAACGCCGGCTCGGCGAACGCCGCCTCACGTCGCTTGCTCATGGAGCCAGCGTCGCCGACCGCAGGCTGGGCCTCCATAGGGTCACGACCCCATTTACGGCTGGATCAACCCGCGGCGGATCGCGTAGCGGGTGAGCTCCACGCGGTCGCTCATCCCCAGCTTGTCGAGGATGTTCTGGCGGTGCCGCTCCACCGTCTTGACGCTGATCACGAGCTCCTTGGCGATCTCCTTCGAGGTGTACGCCTCCGCGATCAGCTTCAGCACCTGCAGCTCGCGCGGCGTGAGGACCTCGAACTGCTCGTCCTCCGGCCGGCCACGCTCGACGAAGTCCTTGACCAGGGTGGAAATCGCCGAGGGGTAGAGAAACGACTGGCCGCGCATCGTGCGTGGCACCGCCTTGACGATGTCGTGGTCGGCGTCCGACTTGAGCACGTAGCCGGAGGCGCCGGCCTTCAGGGACTCGAACAGGAATTGCTCGCTGTCGTACATCGACAGCATCAACAGCCGGAGCTCCGGCTTGCGCTTGCGCAACTCCTCCGCGGCCTGGATGCCCGTCGTCTTGGGCATCGACACGTCGAGGATCGCGAGGTGGATGTCGTCGGCGAGCGCCTTCTTGACCGCGTCGGCGCCGTCCTGCGCCTCGGCGACCACCTCGAGGTCCGGCTGCGCGTCGAGCACCTTCTTCAGGCCGGAGCGGACGATCGGATGGTCGTCCGCGACGAGGATCCGAGTGACGAGCGGGATCGGCATCAGGCGTCCCCAGCCGGGACCTCGAGCCTGACCTCGACTCCGCCCTCGCGCGCGGGCTTGACCGCGAGCGCGCCGCCGATGAGCACCGCACGCTCGCGCATCCCGCGCAGGCCGCCGCGCCCGTTCACGGCGGCCGTCTCGTCCATTCCGCGGCCGTCGTCGACGACCCGGAGGACGACGCTGCCGGCTCCCGGCTCGAGCGTGACCTCCACCCGCGAGGCCTGCGCATGCCGAGCGACGTTGGTCAGGCTCTCCTGCGCGACCCGGTAGACGGTGAGCTCGGCCTCGTCGGAGAGCGGCGGCAGCTCGTCGGCGAAGCGCCGCTCGATCCGGAGGCCGCTCTGGTCGGCGACCTTCCTGGAGAGCTCGGTGAGCGCGCTGACGAGCCCGAGGTGCTCGAGCATCTCCGGGCGCAGCTCGCGCGCGATCCGGCGCACCTCCTCCAGCGCCTGGCGCACGGCCGCCTTCGTCTCCTCGTTCCGGGCCTCGCCCTCCAGCTGGAGCAGCACGCCGGTGAGCACTTGGCCGACCTCGTCGTGGAGGCCACGCGCGATCCTCGAGCGCTCCGCCTCCTGCGCCCGCAGCGCCCGCTGTCCGCTCTCCCGCCGCTCCGCCTCCAGCCGGTCGAGCATCTCGTTGAAGACCGCGACCAGCTTGGCCACCTCGGCGCCGCCGCCCTCGGCGAGCCGTTGACCCGGCCGCAGGAGATCGACCGTCCGCATCCGAGCGACCAGCTGCTCGATCGGGCGGAGCGTCTGCCGCAGGAGCACGAGGTTCGCGGCGAGCATCACCGCCAGGAAGACCGCGACGTCGAGCCCCTCGAGAAAGGCGAGGGATGCGTGCACGCGGCTGCGCGCGACGACGAGCACCAGCGTCGCGACCACGAGCAGCGTCGCGTTGATGGCGAACACCCGCCACAAAAGCGGTAGCCGCGAGAAGCGCACGAATGGTGTTCTAGCGCGCGGACGCCGATAGTCGCCGGTCGCTGCGCTTCCGCGTCGACGGCGGCGCGACGAGAACGGGCACGGGCGTCGCCGCCTCGAGCTCGCGCGCGAGCGTCCAGCGGAGGTTCCGGCCGCCCAGCCCCGCCTGTCGCGCGCCGACGACGACCAGGTCGGCGCCCTCCTCGGCGGCCACCCGCGCGAGGGCCTCCGCATGATCGCCCACCGCGACCCGCGTCTCGGCGTCGTGCCCGAGCTCGTGCGCGATCGCCGCGACGGTTCGCTCGGCGCCACTCCGAAGCTGCCGTCCCGTCACGCTCTCGAGCGCGGCCCGCGGCACCCCCGTGACGACGTGCACGAGCACGAGCCGCAGCCCCAGTCGCGCGCCGAGCGCGCCCGCGAACTCCGCCGCGCTCCGCCCTGCCAGCGAGTCGGTCACGTCGCAGAGAACCGTCCCGCGCATCAGACCACCTGCGGCGCGAGCGCCGCGTCGTACCCACGGAGCCTCCGCACGCGGTCGGGGATCGGCGGGTGCGTCGAGAAGAGCGCGGCGAGCCCGGCGCGCGGGAGCGGATTCGCGATGTAGAGCGAGGCGAAGGCGGGGTTTACCGCCATCGGCGCGGCCTGCGTGCCGCGCTCCAGCCTCTCGAGCGCGTCGGCGAGCGACCGACCGGTGCCGAGCAGCCGCGCGGCCGTCGCGTCGGCCAGGTACTCGCGCTGGCGCGAGACCGCGAGCTGGAGCAGCATCGCCGCAATCGGGGCGAGAACGAGCGTCGCCAGTACGCCGAGCCAGCCCAACGGTCCGTGATCCTCCTCGTCGCCGCCGAACAGGAAGGAGAGCTGGAGCAGGTTGGCGATCGCGGAGATCGCGCCCGCGATCATCGCCGCGATCGACGAGACGAGCACGTCGCGGTTGCGGATGTGCGCGAGCTCGTGCGCGACGACGGCACGGACGTGCTCCGGCGGCATCCGCTCGAGCAGCCCCCGCGTGACCGCGACGACGGAGCGGGCCGGGTTGCGCCCGGTGGCGAACGCGTTCGGCTGCTCCGAGGGGATCAGGTACAGCCTCGGCGCCGGAATGCCGGCGCGGTGCGCGAGCTCGGCGACGGCGGCGTGGAACCAAGGGGCCTCCGACTCGGGGAGCGGCTGTGCCCGGCTCGCCGCGAGCGCGATCCGGTCGGAGAACCAGTAGCCGGCGAGGTTCATCAGCACCGCGAGCGCGACGAACCCGTACAGGAACGCACCGCCTGCCAGCGCTCCGGCCCCGATCAAGAGGGCAGTTAGGCCGGCGACGAGAAGCCAGGTGCGCAGGTGGGTGGTGGTCGTACGCATCCGTCTTGTGCAACCGTAGGAGGCGCTTCCGCCTGCCGCCATCGGGCGAAGACCCCATTCCCGTCACGGATCTTCGCCCTCGTTCAGGCGCCCGTCCTTCCCCGACGCCGGGCGCCGAGCGCGCGCCGTCTCGATCACCGTTCTGCCCTGGCGCGACGGCTAGAGAAGCGCCTGATACTCGGCGTCGCTCAGCTCGATCTCCAGCGCGCCCAGGTTCTGCTTCAGGTGCTCCAGCGAGAGGGTGCCGGGAATCGGCAGCATCGCCGGTGAGCGCCTGAGGAGCCACGCGAGCGCGATCTGCGCGGGCGTCGCGCCGTGCCGCTCGGCGATCTCGAGGGCGGGGCCGCCAGCGCCGCGCAGCGGGTAGAAGGGAACGAAGACGATGCCTTCGCCGGCGCAGTAGTCGACGACGTCGTCGTATCTGCGCTCGGAGAGGTTGTACTGGTTCTGGACCGCCGCGATCGGGACGATCCGTCGGCCCCGCTCGATCTCGTCGATCCCGACCTGGGAGAGGCCGACGTGCCGGATCTTCCCCGCGTCGCGGTACTCCTCGATCGCGCCGAGACTCTCCTCGAGCGGCGTCTCGGGGTCGACCCGGTGCAGGTAGTAGAGCGCGATGCTGTCCGTCCGGAGGCGGCGAAGGCTCTCCTCGATCTGAGCCCCGAGCACCTCCGGCCGACCGTTCCCCGCGCCCCAGCCACCTTTCGTCGCGACGACGCACCCGTCCGGGGCGGGCGAGAGCGCCGCACCGATCGTCTCCTCGCTCTCGCCTCCGGCGTACGTGTGGGCGGTGTCGATGACGTCGACGCCGGCGGCAACCGCGGCCTCGACGAACGCGACGTTCTCGCGCGTGTTCCGAAGCCGATTCGTCCCGAGCCCGATTCGGGCTACCTCGTTATCGCCCAGTCTCAGCATCAGGTCATCTTGGCTCAAGAGCAGCTGGCTGAGTCGCAGCACCTCCTAGTGGAACTCGTGCACGACGGCGTGACCGCGACCGCGGGCGATCAGCAGCCGGTTGAGCGGGAACGCGGCCCAAAAGGCGATGAAGAGCCCGACGCCGATGCTCCACCAGAAGAGCCAGTCGAGGAGGCCGGCGGCCATGGCGCCTGGAACGAGCAACACGAAGCCGTTGTCGACGATCTCCATCACGGTGATCGAGAGCGTGTCGGCGGCAAGGGCGACGCGCGCGGCCTGTCGAAGGGGGACGCCGCCGGCAAGGAGTGGGCGGAGCGTCAGCGAGTAGCCGAAGAAGAAGGCGAGCACGACCGCGATCGCAATCGACGCGATGTCGCCCCAGCCGAGCGCAGTGGCGATGACGAGGCCGAGGACCTCTCCGATCGCGCAGCCGCTGAGGCAAGCCAGGTCGCGGCGAACGCGAGCCGGTTGAGCGAGACGCTTCGCGGCTCGGGGTGGGCGTGGTCCATGGTTCCGACAACGTAGCTACCGGTCGGAGGTTGGAGCGCGGCGCCACGGGAACAAGAGCGCGTGCGACGACTGGCAGCGCTCGTCGTCTTGGCGGCGGCCGTGGGGCTGCTTCCGGCGGCCGATGCGCGCAGCAGCCCGGCGCCGGTTATCGCCTTCGTGAGCGACCAGAGTGGCGACTACGAGGTGTGGACGGTGCGGCTCGACGGAAGCGACCTCCGCCGGCTCACGCACAGCAAGGGAATGGACGAGACGCCCGCATGGTCGCCCGACGGGCGGCGCATCGTGTTTCAGGGCTACCGGACGCGCTGGCCGAAGATCTGGGTCATGAACGCGAACGGCGGCCGGCCGCGCCGGCTCACGAGCGGCTACTCGAAGGACGGAGGGGCCGTGTGGACGCGGGACGGGAAGCGCATCGTGTACGACTCGATCCCCGACCCGCCCCGCCCGGGGCCGAGCTGGCGGTCGATGCGCGCGAACGGGACGCACAAGCGCCTGATCCGGCCCGGGTACGGCAGCCCGCCGTCGTGGTCGCCGGACGGGCGGCGTGCGGCGTTCCCTGGTGGGTGCCGACGATCGTCCGGGCGCGATGCGGTCGGCTCGCGCTCGCAGTGAAGGCGCCGCGGCCGTGGCCGGTCGGCGGCTTCCTCGGCGGCGTCGGCGGAAGCGCCCCGCTTCCCGGCGGCGCCGGCTGGATCGAGCACGGGGTGCCGCAGATGCCGAACACGTGACGCGGCGGGCAGGTACGCCCGCCGCGCACGCAGAACTGGACTAGCCGGCCGCCGTGGTCGGCGTCTCGGCCTTGCGATAGCTGTATCCGCCCGCCTGCTTCGTCGTGAGGCCGAGGAAGACGGCGGCGAGGCCGACGACGAGATGTGGTACCCACACGTTGGCGGTCTCGTCGGCGAAGCCGAAGATCCAAGGCGACGCCGCGAGCAGCGCGCCGGCGGCGATGTCGATCAGGTTGTGGACGGCCATCGGCGCGACCTTCCAGACGCCGAGCTCGTAGTTCGTGAAGAGGCTGTAGACGATCAGGCCGATCCCGAGGACGATCGGGACGACCGTCGCGGCCGTGTGCTCCGAGAACTGGAAGATCCACGGAGCGGCGATCAGCGCGGCGCCGACGATGTAGTCGAGCGGCGCGTGGAACTTCGTCGGGATGAAGCGCATCGAGTACTCCTCCGTCGAGTCGTGACTGCCTTGCCGCCCTGATTCGCACCCGATGCGGTTCCGGTTCGGCCGCGGGCCGGGAGGCACTGCGGCGGCTCCCGGCCCGGCGTTGCCCGTGTTCGTGACCGTACCGGTCAACGATCCTCCTCCTCAGTTGAGCGCTGGTGGGCTCTACCGCTTCAGGGCCGAACCGGTTTCGGCTATCGCCTCGGGCCTCGCCAGAGCTCGAGCCCGAGCCACCCGTACCAGGCCGGGTTCACCACGAAGCCCGTGATGAGCGCAACCGTGAGCAGACCCGGGCTCTTCGGGTTGAAGATGATCAGCCGTCCGAAGTAGATGACGAGGAGCAGCGCGCAGGCGACCAGCCCGAGGTACGCCAGCGGGCGCGGGAGCAGGCCGACGCGCAGGATGAGCACCGAGACGATCGCGATCGCGAGCGCCGTGAGGCCGAAGGTCGCAAAGCCGCGCGGATCGGTCGCGCTGGGGAGCTCTTTGTCGAGCGACCTCGGCGTCCTGACGATGTTCGCGAGGTCGTAGCCGCCGTGCGCGGCGGAGCCGATGGCGCCGAGGCTGCCGAGCAGGAAAGCCCAGAGGGCGAAGCCGGGGTCGGCGGGGCGAAAGCGCTCGTACAGGGCGACGAAGACCGCGGTCGCGAGGATGCCGCCGGCGAGGAGGAAGACGTTGGTGAGCACGTCCGCCGCCTTCGGCGCGCCGCTGTAGAGCAAGACGAGGAAGGCGATCGAGTAGGCGAGCCCGCCGATCCCGACGCCGACGGCGGCGAGACCGGCGAGACGCTCGAACGGGAGCCGCGCGAGATTCCGCATCCCGACGGATCTTCGCCCGCGTGGCTGTCACGGTTCAAGTACCGACGACGGGCGCGATACTGCCGACATGAAGGTCTGCATCGTCGGAGCCTCCGGCAAGCTCGGGCGGTACATGGTCCAGCACGCGCTCGATCGGGGCTACGAGGTGGTCGGCGTGTGCCGGGCCGAAAGCGTGCCGAAGCTCGACGAGTTCAAGGGGCGGATCACGATCGTCCCCGGCGCGACCAACGACCCCAAGATCATTAAGAGAGCAGTCGCGGGTTGCGACGGAGTGCTCGTCGTGCTGGTCCCGCGAGGCGTCCACGGGTACTCGACGGGGACGGCCCAGGCGGTGCTCGACCACGCGCCGCCGGGTGCGCGCCTCGTGTTCTCGTGTGGCTGGCACATCACGCGCGACGGGAAGGACGTCTACCCGTGGAAGATCAAGGCGATCGTCAAGGTCCTCGGCCCGCTCGCTCGCCTCGCCCGCTTCGCCGATCTCGACGACCAGGTGGAGGCATGCCGGCGCGTGTTCGCCAGCGTTACGCGCTGGACCGTCGTGCGCGGGAGCGACCTCGAGGAGGGCGAGAGCCAGGGACTGCCCGTGTGGAGCCGGCACGTCGGCGACCCCATCCTCGAGAGCAACCGCACGCGCCGCGTCGACTTCGCCCTGTTCATGGTCGCGGCGCTTACGAACGACGAGCTCGTCCACGAGGCGCCGGCGATCGTCGGCCGGCAGACGCCCTCCGCGCTCGCGCACGCCGGGCGCTCGCGCTTCTAAGAAGCAGTCCTCAGCTCACAGCTTGCTTCACGAGCGCGGCGATCTTTGCCTCGTCAGCGGCAGTCAACTCCTTCAGCGCGAAGGCGGTCGGCCACATGGCGCCTTCGTCCAGGTTCGCCTTGTCGCTGAAGCCGAGCGTCGCGTACCTCGATTTGAACTTGTCCGCGCTTTGGAAGAAGCAGACGACCTTGTCGCCCTCGGCATAGGCAGGCATCCCGTACCAGGTTTTCGGCGAGAGACCCGGCGCGGTGGCCTTGATGATCGCATGGAGCCGCTTCGCGAGGGCCCGATCCCGTGGCGGCATCTCGGCGATCTTCGCGAGCAGGGCACGTTCCCCGTCCTCGCGGCGCGCCTCCGCCTTCAGCTCTCGGGCGCGCTCCCTCATCGCGGCTCGTTCCTCGGCCGTGAATCCCTTGGACTTGCTGCCGGCCACGGTCGTGCGCTTGGCCGACTTCTCCGCACCCTTCCTTGCAGGTTTCCTCTCAGCCATAGCGACGTACCTCCGTGGCAATGCTCAGCCGCTGCGGCAGCGCGTCAATGCCCGCCATGCCCCGATTGTCGCGCACGAGCAGCGGCTAGTCAGCCGGGCTACGCAGCGGCTGCCAGCTCCAAGCGGAGGCGAACCTGCCGACGAGGCGGGGCTTCCCGGTTCGAAAGTCGACGGCGACGAGGCGGCCCTCGCCATTCTCACCGAGCAGCTGGCGGCCGTCGGGTGACCACGTGGCGCCGCCGACGTAGTAGCGGAGCTGGCGCCGGTGAGTGCCGTCCTGGCGCATCGCCATGAGGTTGACCTCGCTGCACTTGCTGCCGCAGAGGTACTCCTCGTCGGTGTAGAGGATCGTGCGACCGTCGGGTGACCAGGCCGGCCTCGACAGGACGTCTCCGGTTTCCTCGGCCGCCGCGGCGGCGACGAGCGTCCGGAGCCCGGTGCCGTCCGGGCGAACCGTCGCGATCGCGGTCGGCTCGTAGGAAGCGCCGGTCGAGAACGCGATCCGGCGCCCGTCCGGCGACCACGACGGCGTCGAGAACACGTCCACTGCGAGCCTTCTCAGGTGGCGACCGTTCGGATCGATCGAGAAGAGCGCATAGCCCTTGTCGCTCTGCAGGAAGGCGATGTAGTGCCCGTCCGGGGACCACTCGGGCGCCTCCACACGGCCGCGCGCCAGCCTGCGGACGGGCCCGCCGCTCGCACGAACGACAGAAAGCCCGTTCGCCGCGAACGCGACCAGCTTCCCATTCGGTGACCAGGTCGGCACGTCCGTCACGCCGCGCGCGAGAACGCGTTCGTCCGTGCCGTTCGCGGAGACGACGCCGAGCACGTTCCGGCGCGGCGCCTCACGGACGAATGCGAGCCGGCTCCCGTCCGGCGACCACGCGAGCGCGGTGAAGGGACGCGGTGTCGTCGAGAAGGTCGTCGGGCCGCGAAGCAGGATCCGAGCCGACCCGCCCGGCGCCGCCGTCGCGAGGACGCTGCGAACCCGCGCCAGCGTGACGTACGCGATTCGGCCGCCGCGAAGCCAGAACGGACCTCCTACCGCTCCCCGCGCAACGACGTGCGCGCGCCCTCCCGCCACGGCCACGACGAAAAGAGCCAGCCCGCGAACCGCCGCGATGCGGGTTCCGTCTCGCGACCACGCGGGCACGCCCCGGATCGCGACGTTCCTCACGGCGCCGGTACGTGCATCGACGATCGCGACACCCTGCTGGTCAGGATCGCCGACGGCCACGGTCCGCCCGTCCGGCGACCAGGCGGGCGTTCCCCAGATCTCCTGAGACCTCATGCGCACGCTGCCGTCCGGAGTCACGAGCTCGAACATCCCGATGCCGTCGACGCTGGTGGCGAAGGCGATCACGTTCTCGGTCGGCGACCAGGCGACGGCGCTGCCGTTCCCGAGCGAGCGCCGGTCGCTGCCGTCCGGCCTCATGACGTTCAGCTCGAGGACGTGCGTCTCGGGATTGACCGCGCCGAACGAGAGCCACGCACCGTCGTGCGACCACGCGAGCCGGAGGAAGTCGAGGCTCTGATACGCGTCCGTCGCGAGCACGGTGCGGCCGGAGCCGTCCGGCCGGATCAGCTCGAGGACGCTGTCGGAGCTCAGGAAGGCGATCCGGTCGCCCTTCGGCGACCACACCAGCTCGAGGCCGGCGACGCCGAGCGAGCGGACGCCGCTGCCGTCGGCGGCGGCCACCTCGATCTCGTTGCGTGGTGTGACGAAGGCCAGGCGCGATCCATCCGGCGACCAGCTCGGCGACCGGCCGGCGCCGATCCGCACGCGGTGCGTCCTGTCGCTGCGGACGACGTAGACACTCGGCGAGGAAGCGCCGACGACGCACGCAACGCGGCTGCCGTCGGGCGAGACGACCGGCCGCTCCACGAGGACGCCGCCGAGGATGAGCGAGCGGCGCGTGCCCGTGGCGCCGACAGCCGCGAGCCCGGACGGCGCGACCTGCTCGAGGTGAGCGAACGCGATGCGGCCGTTTCGGTAGCGATGGAGAGGCTGCGCCGAGCCGCCGAGGCTGGTGTCCGGCACCGAGGCCGTGAGAAGAAGCAGCGCGGCCACGAATACCCCGAAGCCTCTCTTCACGTTCTCTCCTCCGTTCGACGAACGAGTCCAGGCTACGGCGGAGGTGTTAAGGAAGGATCACCACAAACCGGGGAATAGGTGAGGGGCGGCTTGCAGCGAAGCGGCGGTACGGCTCACCGAGGCGGTCGAGGAGTGCGCGCTCCTCGAAGCGAATACGAACCACGAGCCCGGCGGTCCTGCCCCGCTCCAGCCGGGCCCCCTGCCGGTTGAGGCGGTTCCGCAGGCGAGCCCGCGACTCCAGCAGAGCCGAGATGCCGACGAGGATGTCGAAGGGGAGCGGCGCAACCGGCGTCAGAGATAGCCCTTCTCGTGGGCGTACTGCTCCGCCACGAACTTCGGCACGCACATCGACCACGCGCCCTCGACGAGGTCGCGCAGCTCGTCCGCGTCGATCGCGCCGAGGCTGACGTGGATCCAGTTGAAGCGCATGTCGGACTGGCTCGGCAGCGCGAACTTCTCCGGCTCCGCGTCGACGGCGGCCTGACGGAACTCCTTCGGGAATCCGCAGCCGATCCTCGAGCCGTCGGGAGCGATGGAGAGGAAGACGATCTGGCCGACTCGGAACTTCACCAGCCCTCGCACGTGCGCCTCGTAGCTGCGCGGCAGCGAGGCCGCGACGGCGCGAACCGCGTCGACGGTCACCGCCACGTGTGCTTCTAGCTCTTCGGCCTGGCTCCCGGAGGCGCGTAGCGGTGATGCAGGATCAGCGCGTTCCCGTCCGGATCTCGGAAGTACGCCTGGTAGCAGACGCCGCTGTCCATCGTCTCGCCGTCGAACTCGACGCCGCGAGACTCGAGCTCCGAACGGGCGGCTTCGACGTCGTCGACGTGGAGCGCGATCGCGCCCGTGCTGGGCTCGAGCTCGCGCCCGATCTTCCCCACGTCGACCAGCTGGATCGTGAGGCTGCCGGTCTCGAACTCGCCGCCGAGGTCGTGGTCGTAGCGCTTGGAGCACTCGAGGCCGAGCGTCCCGCCGTAGAACTCCTCCGCCTTCTCGAAGCTCCTGATCGGCAGGAAGACGAAGTCGGTGCGCTTGATGAGGGAACCTGCCTGGCTCATGTCACCTCTCCTCTGTCGCTTAGCCTCGAACCGCCGCCTTCGCCTTCGCATAGCCGATGCGCTCCAGCGCGCTCTCGATCTCCTCGAGGATCGCGGGGTCGTCGATCGTGGCCGGAGTGGCGTACTGCTCCGCGTCGGCGATCCGCCGCATCGTGCCGCGCAAGATCTTGCCCGAGCGCGTCTTCGGCAGCCGGTCGACGACGACCGCCTGCTTGAAAACCGCGACCGGCCCGATCCGCTCTCGGACGAGCTGCACCGTCTCCTCGCAGATCGCCTCCGGCTCGCGCTCGACCCCCGCCTTGAGCACGAGGAGGCCGATTGGAACCTGTCCCCGAAGCTCGTCGGCGACGCCGATCACCGCGCATTCGGCGACGTCCGGATGTGCGGCAAGGA
Organism: Gaiellaceae bacterium; assembly: GCA_035640455.1. Classification (GTDB taxonomy): domain Bacteria; phylum Actinomycetota; class Thermoleophilia; order Gaiellales; family Gaiellaceae; genus AC-50. The sequence goes on from DASQWB010000114.1 coordinate 28,730, forward strand.
CCTCCTCGATCGCGCCGGTCGACAGCCGGTGCCCGGCGACGTTGATGATGTCGTCGGTGCGGGCCATGACGAAGACGTAGCCGTTCTCGTCGACGTAGCCCGCGTCGGCGGTTTGGTAGTAGCCGGGGAAGGTCGAGAGGTAGGTCTCGCGGAAGCGATCGTCCGCGTTCCACAGCGTGGGCGACGAGCCCGGCGGGAGCGGGAGCTTGACGACGAGGGCGCCGATCTCGCCTCGCGGCCGCTCCGTGCCGCCCTCGTCGACCGCGCGCAGATCCCATCCCGGAACCGGCTTGGTCGGCGATCCCGGCACGACGGGCAGGCGCTCGATCCCGATGCAGTTCGCGAGGACCGGCCACCCCGTCTCGGTCTGCCAGTAGTGGTCGATGACCGGGACGCCGAGCCGCTCCTCGGCCCACCTCAGCGTCTCGGGGTCACAACGTTCCCCGGCGAGGAAGAGCGCGCGGAAGCCCGAGAGGTCGTGGCGCGCGATGTGCTCGCCCTCGGGATCCTGCTGCCGGATCGCCCGGAACGCGGTCGGCGCCGTGAACAGCGTGCAGACGCCGTGCTGCTCGATCACGCGCCAGAACGCGCCGGCGTCGGGCGTGCCGACCGGCTTGCCCTCGTACAGGACCGACGTGCAGCCGTGGAGCAGCGGCGCGTAGACCGTGTAGGAGTGGCCGACGGTCCAGCCGATGTCCGAGGCGGCCCAGTACACCTCGCCGGGATCGACGTCGTAGATCGCCTTCATCGACCACGCGAGCGCGACCGCGTGGCCGCCGTTGTCCCGGACGATTCCCTTCGGCTGGCCGGTCGTCCCGGAGGTGTAGATGATGTAGAGCGGATCGGTCGCCTCGAGCGAGACGCAGGACGCCGGCTCGGCTCCCTCGAGCGCCTCGTTCCATTCGACGTCTCGCGCCGGGTCGAGCTCGGCTTCGAGCATCGGCCGCTGGAGCACGATGCAGCGCTCCGGCTTCGAGTCGACCGCGTCGATCGCCGCGTCCAGCAGCGGCTTGTACTCGACGAGCCGTCCCGGCTCGATCCCGCACGAGGCCGAGACGATCACCTTCGGCTTCGCGTCCTCGATGCGAGTCGCGAGCTCGTTCGCGGCGAAGCCGCCGAAGACGACGGAATGGATCGCGCCGAGCCGCGCGCAGGCGAGCATCGCGATCACCGCCTCCGGCACCATCGGCATGTAGACGATCACCCGGTCGCCGCGCTCGACGCCCTGCGCCGCGAATGCGCCGGCGAAGCGCGCAACGGCGTCACGCAGCTCGCGGTAGGTGAACGTCGCGACGGTGTCGGTGACCGGCGAGTCGCAGATCAGCGCCGCTTGGTCGCCGCGCCCCCGCTCGACGTGCCGGTCGAGCGCGTTGTGGCAGGTGTTCATCCGCCCACCGGCGAACCAGCGGTAGAACGGCGCGCGGGAGTAGTCGAGGACGCGCTCCCACGGCTCGTCCCAGTCGATCGCGGCCGCGGCGTCCGCCCAGAAGGCTTCAGGGTCCTCGAGCGACCGCTTGTAGACCTCGTCGAACATCCGAATCAGCCTACGCCTTTCGCGACTCGACGTAGCGGGCGCCGAGCGTCGTCGCCAGCGTGCGGTGCGGAGGGCTGGCGCCGACGAGGATCGAGCGCGCGGGATCGACGCCATGTGCGCGCGAGAACGCGAGAGGCAGTCCGGGGAGCGGCGGCCGGCACCAACAGGTCGGGGGGCCGGCGGCGTGCGGGCAAAGCGCGCCTTCGACCGGCCCGGAGATTTGCGCGGCGAGCGCGGCGACGAGGGGCGCGAGCTCCTCCGGCGCTCCGTCTGGGCGCCAGTCGAAGACGAGGTGAGGCGCGTCTCGATTGCCCTGTGCCTCCCATCTGCCTTCCCTCAGCACCGCTGCGGCGACGAAGACACCCGTGCGCGTACGGTCAGAGCGTGACGCGCGCGCGAAGGCCTTGTGCTCGACGTCTGCGAATCCCTCGTCGAGCGAAGGCGGCTCGAGCTCGCGGAGCGCGCGCATCTGGGAGGTCGGCGCCAGCGTCTCCGGCCCGCGCAGCTCCTGCGGGCTCGGCAGCGATCCGAAGCGCTCGAGCAGGCGCTCGACCATGTTGAACTGCGCCTGCGCGAGCGGAGTGTCGAGCCAGACGCAGCGCGTCGACGCGCCGTGGCGGCTCGCCGCGTCGACGACGTAGCTTCGTGCGGCGCGCGTGAGGTACGTGTTGTCGAGCACGACCCGCCGGGCCCCTCCGGCCAGCAGCTCGTCGAGCGCGCCGGCGAGCTCGCGCAGCGAGCCTCCGCGCTCGTCGCGGTTGAGCCGCACGTAGCCATGGGCGACGTACTCCTCCGCGACGCGGCTCTTCCCGGCTCCGGGGATGCCCATGACGAGCACGACCTCTGCGCCGGTCCGACGTGTCCGCTCGGCGCTTGCTGCGCCGAACTCTCTGTCGAGCAGCGCCCGCTCCTCCAGGTCGAGCGTGATCGCCGCTGCCGCGGCGGCCGAACGGGCCGTCTCCGGCCGGCGCGCACCGGGGACCGCGACGATCTCGGGCGAGAGCGCGAGCAGCCAGGCGAGCGCGATCTCGGCCGCGGTCGCGCCGTGCGCCTTCGCGACCTCGGCCAGCGCCGCGTTGCGAGCGAGCCGCGGCGCCCGGCGCGGCCCACCGAGCGGCGAGTGCGCGATCACGGCGATGCCGGCCTCGGCGCAGCGGGCGACGACGCCACCTCGCAGAGCGCCGACGTCGAACGGGCTGAGGGCGACCTGGACAGCCGCGATCGGCGCGAGCTCGAGCGCCTCGTCGAGCAGGCGCCGGTTGACGTTCGAGACGCCAACGTGACGCACGAGTCCTTCCGCAGCGAGTCGCTCCAGCGCGCGCAGCGACGTCCGCCACGGAGTCCGCGGATCGGGCGCGTGGATGAGGTAGAGGTCGATCGGCAGCCCGTCGAGCGCGACGAGGCTTGCTTCGCAGTCCGCGCGGAGCGCCTTTGCCCGACCGTCGGGAACCCATCCGCCACCGACCCGAGTCATGCCGCCCTTCGTGACGATGCGAGCCCGCGCGTCGGCCCCGCAGCCACGGAGGGCCCGGGCCAGCAGTCGCTCGTTGTGGCCCAGGTCGTTCTCGCCGAGCCCGTACGAATGCGCTGTGTCGAAGACAGTCACACCTGCGTCGACCGCGGCTGCGATGGCCTCGAGAGCCAGCTCCTCGTCGCGCTCCGGCTCCGTCGACAAGCGCATGCAGCCGAGCCCGACACGAAGTTCCGAAATGCTGGCCCATCGCCCGCGCGTCACCATGAGCGCGTAGTCCATCAGGAGGAGCCACACGAGATGCAGATCCGCACCCGCATGTGCATGAGCCTCGACGGCTACGTGACGAGGCCCGACGGCTGGCCCGCGCAGCTCGCCGATCCGGCGTGGGATCCCGAGGCCTTCGGCTTCCGCGACTTCCAGGCGAGGTGCGACGCGGTGCTGATGGGCCGCACGACGTTCGAGCCCGCGCTCGGCGCCGACGGGTGGCCGTGGCCGGACCTCGACGTGTTCGTCCTCGGCTCACGGCGTCCACCCGGGTCGCCCGACCACGTCGTCGTCGACAGCGACCCGGCACGGCTGCTGGAGAAGGTGCGGGCCGCCAATCGCGGCGGCGACGTCCACCTCGTCGGCGGCCCGCGCACGATCGAGACCTTCCGGCTGCTCGGAGCGCTCGACGAGCTCGGCCTGATCGTGCTGCCCTTGCTCGTCGGCGGCGGGATGCAGCTGACGCCGTCCGTGAGCATTGACACCCGGCTGACGCTCGCGCGTCAGCACGCGCTGCCGAGCGGCGCCGTGGAGCTCGTCTACGCCTGCGCCTGAACGCGAGTCACGTCACCGGAACGCTCCGCCGATCAGGATCTGCTGGGACGTGCTGATGTCGGGGAGCGCGCTGTAGACGCGGACGTCGTCGTTGGAGACGCCGAAGCGGCCCATGTTGTAGGTGGGCATCGTGCCGGAGCCGCCGCGCAGGGTGATCGTGCCGACCGGCTTGAAGTCGAGCGTAACCCAGAGGACGCTGCCATCAGCAAGGTTCACGTCCTTGACCTGAACCGACAGGAGGCTGAAGCCGCCGCAGCCGCTGAACTTCGTCTCGTCGGCGGTGGCCTGGCCGCTCGGCGTCTTGCCATTGAACGTGGAGCCGCTCAAGGGCTCCTTGAGCGTTCCTCCGGTCTGGCAGCCGGGCGGGCTCGGCGGCGGCGGGTCGGTGACGGTGAGCGAGAACCTCCCGGTCGCGGTCGCTCCGCTCGCGTCGGTCACGGTCACCGTGAACGTCGACGTGCCCTTCACGGTCGGCGAGCCGAGCAGGAGCCCCGACGGCCGGAGTGTCAGCCCCGAGGGGACCTGCCCCGACCACCTGTACGGCGCAGTGCCGCCGGTCGCGTTGAAGGTCGTCGTGAAGAAGTTGTTCACGAAGACGTTGCTGCCCGCGCCGACGTCGCAGACACTGTTCGCGCACGAGAAGAACTGCGTGTCGATCGCGAGCGGCGGGTTCGTGCCGGTGCCGGTCCCGGTGATCGGAACCGTCTGCGGGCTGTTGGCCGCGTTGTCGGTGAGGGTGAACGCCGCCGACCGCGTGCCGGTCCCCTTCGGCGCGAACGTGATCGCGACGCTGCAGCTCGTCCCCGCTGCGAGCGTCAGGCCGGAGCAGCCGTCGTTCACCTCGGTGTAGTCGAGCGTGTTCGGTACAGCCGCACTGTTGATGAAGAGCCCCGCGTTCCCGGTGTTCGTGACCGTGATCGACTGCGGCGCGCTCGTCGTGCCGACGTCCTGCGATGCGAAGGTCAGCGACGTCGGCGTGAACGTGACGGCAGGCGCCGCAGTCGACGTCGTCGTGCCACCACCGCCTCCACCACTCCCGTGATCGCCCGCCGCGGTCGCGGGCACCGCCAGAGCGGTCAGCGCCACGACCACGAGGAACCCGCTTCGGACACGCCGGATAGCGTTCATTTCCCCCTCCTCAGCCAGCTTTCGCGGGGCTGTACGGCTAACCGGTCGGATCGGTTTGCGGCTGGTTCGAGGCACGCCGCGGCCGGGAACAAGCAGCGGGTGCGACGACTGGCAGTGCTCGTCGTTTCAGCGGCGGCCGTCGGGCTGCTTCCCGCGGCCGGTGCCGGCAGCAGCACCGCGCCGGTGATCGCGTTCGTCAGCGACCAGAGCGGCGATTACGAGCTGTGGACGGTGCGGCTCGACGGCACCGGCCTCCACCGGCTCACGCGCGCGAAGGGAATGGACGACACGCCCGCGTGGTCGCCCGACGGGCGGCGCATCGCGTTCATCCGCTACCGGGCGTACTGGCCGAAGGTCTGGGTGATGAACGCGAACGGCAGCCGGCAACGCCGCCTGACGAAGGGCTACTCGAAGGAAGGAACGCCGATCTGGACGCGGGACGGGAAGCACATCGTGTACGGCTCGATCCCCGACCCGCCGCGTGCGAACGCGCCCGGCTCCTGGTCGATGCGCCCGGACGGCACGCACAAGCACCCGATCCGGCCGGGGTACGGCAGCCCGCCGTCGTTCTCGCCGAACGGCCGGCGCGCGACGTTCTCGGCCGGCTGCGGCGGCGGCTACGGCAGCTGCATCTACGTCTCGAACGCCGACGGAAGCCACCGCCGCCAGATCAGCGCGGTCGGCGCCGGCGGCAACGAGCAACCCGCGTGGTCGCCCGACGGCCGGCTGATCGCGTGGATCAACTCCACCGAGCTCTGGGTGATGAACGCGGACGGCTCGCAGCCGAGGCGGCTCGCTCCGGGCCCGCTCCCGGAGACCTACGACTCCTCGCCGAGCTGGGCTCCGGACGGCTCACGGATCGTGTTCGCCACGAACCGCTCACCCTCCGGGCTCGCCGTGATCAACCGCAACGGCACCGGCCTCGCGCCCATCGGGGTCGGCGTCGTCCGCCACGCCGGTTGGCCGGCATGGCAGCCGCGTCCGCGATGACGAGACCGGCGCTCGTCGTCCTCGTGCTCGCGCTGCTCGGGGTGGCTGCGAGCGGCGCCCGCCGCGCCTTGCCGGTGCGCGCGGCCCGCCCAGCGGACGACGCGCGGCTCTCGGGAGCGCGGTGGGAGGAGGACTGGCGCGTGCTCGCGCTCGACCCGGCGAGCCGAAGCTACGCGGTCGTCACCTTCGTCGCCGGGCCGGTGCCTGCGCTATGGATCTCCGCCCGTTCCGGCGCGAAGAAGGTCGCGGGCGGCAGCGAGCTCGCGAACGGGCTGCTTCCGCACCGCGGCCCCGGCGTCACGGTCGCGAACCTGCCCGACAACGCGCCGCCGCAGGCCAACTCGCTGTCGTACGCGCGAGGGCGGTACACGGTCGACCTCACGTACACGGTGCGCGGGCATCTGACGATCGTCCCCGGCCGCGCCGGCGTCACCGTCGGCCCGTGGCACCTCGGCCCCGAGCGCGTGTTCCCCGGCGACTACACCGTCCCCGGCCGGATGTGGTGGAGCGTCCCAGTCGCGACTGGAACGGTCAGCGGCTGGCTCGAGTCTCAGGGCCAGCGGATCGTGCTGCGCCGGTGGCGCGCGTACCAGGACCACGTCTGGGGACAGTTCCGGCGCTCGTCGACGACGTGGACACATTGGGACTTCGTCCTGAAGACGCCGCGCCCCGGCGAAGCGTGGATCCTGAACGGCCTCGAGCCGAAGTACGACATCTACCCGCACGACAACCGCTGGCAGGGAGTGCTCGTCCACGCGACGCCGCGCGGTGTCTCCGCGTGC
>DASQWB010000115.1:0-16006 GCA_035640455.1 Gaiellaceae bacterium
CGACCGCCGACGCGACCGCCACAGCGGCGAGCGCGGGCGCGACGATCCTGCGAAGCATGGGTAGGGCATCGGCGAGAGCGCCGTATGCAGTTCCCCCCTCCGGGGGATCTTGTTCTTGCGGAGAGCTTCGACTAGCCGGAAGCCGACAGCTCGGCCTCCTCGGCGGCGGGCGGCCCGGTGCGGGCGACGAGCTGCTCTCGGCGGTGGCGGTTCCAGTCGACGATCACGACCTGGATCGCGCCCGCCACCGGAATCGCCGCGAGCGCGCCGAGGATGCCCGCGAGCTCGGCTCCGATCAGCACGGAGATGAGCACGGCGAGCGGCGAGAGCTGCACCGTCCGGCCGTAGACGATCGGCTGGAGCAGGTGGTTCTCGACCTGCTGGTAGACGACGAAGAAGACGATCACGACGATCCCGGCGACGATCGTGTGGAGGAATGCCACCGCGGCGACGATGATCGCGGCGAGCGTCGCTCCGGCCAGGGGGATCAGGTCGAGGAAGGCCACGATCAGGCCCAGCGCGACCGCATAGGGCACGCCCATGACGAGCAGGACGAGCGTCGACGAGATCCCGGCGATGAGGCTGATCAGCAGGTTGCCGGTCACGTAGCCGCCGACCGTGCGGTAGATGTCGTGGCCGACCTTGCGCCAGCGAGGCTGCGACTCGTAGGGCAGGAGCCCGTAGATCCGCTCCGTCCAGCGCGGCCCCTCGAGGAGCATGAAGAACGTGAGGAAGACGATCGTGATCGTCCCCACGACGATGTTGATCACGCCCTTGGTGACCGCGAGCGCGGTCCCCGAGAGGCCGAGGATCCGGCTCGCACCGCCCTTCTCCACCTGCTCGCGCACCTTCTCGACGACGTGGTACTTCGTCTGGAGGAAGCCGAGCCGGCCGCGGCCGCTCGTGAGGTCGTCGATGTAGTCGGGCAGCTTGTCGACGAAGTGGTTCACCTGGTGGACGAGGGTCGGGATGAAGCTGAAGCCGAGGATGGCCACGGCAATCGCCACGCCGAGGTAGGTGATCCCGACCGCCAGCCCTCGGCGGTGCACGTGGTGCCGCTGGAGCCACTCGACGGCCGGGTTGAGCGCCATCGCGAGGAAGAGCGAGATGAAGATCCAGGACAGCACGTGCCGCGAGATCCACAGCACCTCGAGCACGGCCGCCACTCCGAGGACGATTGCGAGGACGGTGAAGACCGTCCGCGCCGGGAACTGGACGTACCGCTCGAGCACCGAGCCCGAGCATAGAACGGCCGCCAGTTAGACGCAGGCGGCCGTGGGTATACCGTTCGCCCGTGAGCCTGCGCGCGAACCGCATCGAGCGGACGGCGACGCTCCCGGACGGCAGGCAGGCGCTCGTGCGGGTCGGCGTGCCGGACGATCCCTACATCCCGCGCCGCGAGCTCGACACCGTCGACGTCGAGATCCTCCTCGACGGGCGCGTCGCTGCGGCGGTGAACACGATCCTGGAACCGGAGCAGGAGCACGAGGCGCGCGAGCTCGCGCGCGAGATCGTCGCCGGGCTCGAGTCGGGCGAGCTCCAACCCACCGCAGGCGCCATCGAGCCGCTCGCGGATAGCCTGCCCTCATGACGACCACACTCCATACGAATCACGGGACAATCGAGGTCGAGCTCTTCCCCGAGGACGCACCGAAGACGGTCGAGAACTTCGAGCGCCTCGTGCGCGAGGGCTTCTACGACGGCGTCGTCTTCCATCGCGTGATCCCGGACTTCATGATCCAGGGCGGCGACCCGACCGGCACGGGCACGGGCGGGCCCGGCTACACGTTCGAGGACGAGATCAACGACCACAAGGTCGAGCGCGGCGCCCTCGCGATGGCGAACGCGGGCCCGAACACGAACGGCAGCCAGTTCTTCGTCGTCACCGCCGATGCGTGCCCGTGGCTCGACGGCAAGCACACCGTCTTCGGCCGCGTGAGGGCGGGGATGGACGTCGTCGACCGGATCTCGAAGCTGCCTCGCGACGCCCGGGACAAGCCGCGCGAGCCGGCGACGATCGAGCGCGTCGAGCTGCAGTAGAGGAAGCGCGATCTTCGGGGTACTATCGCTCCTCTGGCGTCGTAGGACCTGAAGGAGGAGAGGATGGGGCGAAAGCGGTGGTGGCTCGCTGCGGCGAGCCTGGTGCTGGTGGGACTGGTCCTGCCGAGCTTGGCCGGAGCGGGCGAGCCGGCGTTCGAGAAGGACGAGTTCGGCCATCTTTCGGGGCAGCTGTCGCACCTGCTCGCGGCCGCGGGCGGAGGCGGGCTCGGCGGGGGCTCGCTGCCGAACCAGACGTGCACGTCGTCGGGGAACCCGGCGGCGAACATCATGCTGAACTGCGACAACCTGATCTCGCCCGACAACGAGACGCCGATCATCACCGACCCGGCAAACCCGGACCATCTGCTGGCCGGATCCAACGACTACTTCATCACCCTGATCGGCGCGACGATCCAGGCGCGCGTCCCGACGGGCTTCTACACGTCCTTCGACGGCGGCCATACCTGGGTCGACGGCCAGATCCCGATGGGGAACGGCGCGTCGAGCGGCAACGGCGACCCCTCGCCCGCCTTCGACCGGAAGTTCGGCACCGCGCACATGGCGCAGCTGAGCGCGGCGTTCGGCCAGCGCGGCCCGTTCGCGGGACACATCGACGTCTCCGTCTCGACCTCGTTCGACGGCGGCCTGACGTGGAGGCAGCCCGTGACGGTCGCCGTCGGCCACGCGTCGATCAGCCCATCCGCAAACGGCGTCTTCCTCGACAAGGAGTGGCTCGTCGCGGACAACTACCCGTCGTCGCCGCACTACGGGAGGCTCTACCTGAGCTGGGACCAGCTCGAGTTCAGCAAGGGGGCGTTCGTGCGCTCGCCGGTCGTCCTCTCGTACTCGGACGACGCGGGCAAGACGTGGACCCGCCCGCGCGAGATCTCCGGCTCGAATCCCACCTACTGCACCGCGAACCAGGGGTCGGCCGGACCGGCCGGGGCCTGTGACGAGAGCTTCTTCTCGTACCCGGCCGTGCTGCCGAACGGCGACGTCGTCGTCGGCTTCATGAACCAGCAGCACTCGGCGGCGTGGGAGAGCGCGAACGAGTTCGAGGACCAGATCATGGTGGTGCGCTCGACCGACGGCGGCGTCCACTGGTCGGCGCCGGTGCACGTCGTGGATCTCGAGGACGGCGGCATCGAGTCGATCAAATTCACGGACTATCCGGCGAACGTCGACGGCCGCGCGACCCAGACCGGCTTCCAGTTCCGCACCGGCAGCTGGGGCAACCTGAACGTCGATCCGGTGACCGGGAAGCTCTACGTCGTATGGACGGACAACCGCGACGGTGTGCACGACATCGCGCCGCCCGTCACGAAGACGAACGTCTTCATCTCGGTGTCGAGCAACGGGGGAGCGACCTGGAGCGCGCCGATCCGCGTGACGTCGGGCGCCAGCGACAAGTGGTTCCCGTGGATCGCCGCTCGCAACGGCACCGTCGGCATCGCCTACCAGGAGGAGGCCGGGACGGGGCTATACGTGACGCGGCTCGCGACGTCAACGAACGGCGGCGTCTCGTGGAGCTTCCAGACGGTCGCGAACGCCGTCTCGGACGCCGACCACTCGGTCTGGTTCCGGGCGCACGCGCCCGGCTGCGACACGTGCGCGACCTTCATCGGCGACTACATCGGGCTCGCCTACGACACACTCGGGCGGGCGCACATCACGTGGACGGACATGCGGCGCGATCTGTCGATCCCGGCCATCGGCCGCAGCGGCAAGATCCAGGACGACATGTACGCCCGCAGGTAAAGCCTGCTCAGCTCGCCGGCTAGGGACGCCGTGGGGCGCCCCTAGCCGGCGTAGACGAACGTGCTCTGCCCAAGCAGGCGGCCGTACTTCACCGCGCTTCGCTTGCCGTAGCCTGGCCAGACGTACCAGCGGTACGTGCCCGCCACCAGGCGATAGCGGCGTCCGCGGTACCGCCAAGTCCTCGTGACCTGGAAGCGGTTACGGGTCGGCCAGGCGCTCAGCACCTTCGTTCCGCCGCGGAAGAGCTGGACGTTGTAGTAGGTCGCCTTCGGCAGCGGCACCCAGAGGAGCGTCGGCGGCCCTTTGACCCGCGCCTCGTCGGCCGGCGAGACGAGGTAGATCGTGTGCGGCGTCGCCGTCGCCGAGACCCCGTCGGAGCGGTTGCCGTCCGCGTCGACGGTGGCCAGCGTGTAGCGGAACCGCACGTTGTTCGAGAGCCGCCGGTCGACGTAGCGCGTCCCCCTGCCCGTGTAGACGACCTTGTCGGCCTGTGGCGACCGGGCTGTGCTGCGAAGCAGCACGACGTGGTCGAAGTCGGCGTCCTTCGGAAGCTTCCACGTCACCCTCACGAGGTGGTCGCCCGCCTTCGCCTTGAAGGACGAGGCCTCTGCCGGCGGCGTCCGGTCCGGCGGCGGAGCCACAGGCGGCGGAGGCGGCGGCGGATTCCCGCCCGGAGGCGGTGGCGGTGGCGGAGGCGGGGGCGGCGGCGTCCCGCCGCTCGCGGCCACCACCGTGATCGTGGAGGTGGCGCTGGCGCTGTTCCCGGAGTCGTCGGTCGCCGTGAAGGTCTCGTTCGACGTCGAGCCGATGGGGAAGAGCCGCGGCCCGGAAACGGTGATCGTGGGATTCGGGTCGACGAGGTCGGTTGCGGTCGCCCCGGCGAGGAAGGCCGCGATCTCCGGGTTCGACGAGTCGAGGACGTTCGTCCCGGCCGGCGCGACCACGGTAATGGGCCTCGGCGCGTGCACGACCGGAGGAGTCGTGTCGTGGACGAGCACCGTCGTCGTCGCACTCCCGGTGTTGCCGTGGCTGTCGGTCGCGGTGCAGGTCACGGTGTTCGAGCCGAGCGGGAAGGTCGAGCCCGAGATCGGCGTGCACGAGGCGGCGACGGAGCCGTCGACGAGGTCGTTCGCGCTCGCGAGCCCGTAGCTGACGGCCGCGCCGCTCGGCCCGGTCGCCTCGGCGGTCACCGGCGCCGGCGGCGTGACCGTGGGCGGCGTCGTGTCGTGCACGGTGACCGTGAAGGAGCCCTGAGCGCCCGCCGTGCTGCACGTGACCGTCGTATCGCCGAGCGGGAAGAGCACTGTGGGGTTGATCGTCCCGACGCCGTCCGAGGTCGATCCGTCCGGATTCGTGCACGAGATCGGCAGCGGCGTGTCGCCGTCCTGCGCCGACGCCGAGTACGTGACGTCGGCGCCGTTCGGGCCGGTGGCCTCGGCAACGATGTCGCCCGGGACGGTGACGGTGGGATCGGCGCGGGCGACCGACGCGCCGGCGAGCATGGCAACCGAGACCGTCGCAAGGACGGCGGCGATCCGCCTCACCCTCGACACTCGCGCCATCCGCAGCTCAACCTCGACCCCCTGCTGTCCGCGCCAGTGAGTCTAGCGGCGCCGCGGCGTGGGCAACCGGGCGAACGAAAGCGGGCGACGGGAATCGAACCCGTATAACCAGCTTGGAAGGCTGGGGCTCTACCATTGAGCTACGCCCGCGGACCGGCCTAGGTTAGCGGGATCGCGGCACGCCACCGCGCTTCCGGCGCCTTCGCCGAACGGGTAGTCTCTTGCCGAGGCCCGCCCTCCCTCCCCTTGGGCGGGGCTCCCGGGGTCGGCTGGCGTCGATGCGGCAATCGCCGCGGCCGGCCCTCGCGCCGATGCTGGGCGCCGTCGGCACGCGCCGTCCTTCGTGAGTGAGATCGACGCTCGATCGGTGACGCCTGCGCCGGGGAGGGTCGCGGGGCCAGCGACGCGTCGCTCACCTACAGGAGGCCGGCCCCGCGACCGCACCAACCTAGGGCAGGTGCGAACTGCGCGCTAGCTGTGTGACGGAACCGAGACGAAACCGAATCAGTGGCGAAAGATTGGCGCGGCTCTTCGGGCGATAGCTGATATACGATCCGCCACCTGACTTGGAGCCGGGTCTGGCCGCGGAGCTGCGGCGGCTCTGGCGGTCGCAGGGCGCCTGGTCGGGGAGTAGGCGCGGCCCGGCTCCAAGCCCCTCGGCTTCGGAGCTCGAGGTACGCACGGCAGGCCCGCTAGCGTAGGCGGCGTGAGCCCGTACGACTGGGGCTGGGACGCGGAGGCGCTCGGGCTCGTGCCGGCGCTCTCGCTCGCCTACATCGTCGCCCTGCGGCGGTTTCCCGCGCCGCGCGCGCGAGTCGCGGCCTTCGCCGCCAGCCAGCTCCTGATCCTCGCCGTCTTCCTCACGCCGATCGAGACGATCGCGCTCCGCTACCTGCTCACGATGCACCTGCTGCAGAACGTCGTCCTCGCCGAGTGGGCGCCGGCGCTCTGCGTCGCCGGCCTCTCCCCCGCCCTCGCGGCAAGGCTCGCCCGGCTGCCGGGCGGCCGCTTCCTGACGAACCCCTTCGTCGCCCTGCCGATCTGGCTCGGCGTCTACTTCGCGTGGCACCTGCCGTGGCCCTACGACACCGCGCTCCGGCATCCGAGCTCGATCCTCCACGTGGAGCACGTGAGCTACTTCCTCGCCGGCTGCCTCGTGTGGTGGCCGGTCCTCCAGGACGTGCCGCGGCGGCTCGGGTCGGCGGCGAAGGCGGTGTACCTCTTCGCCGCCTTCGTCCTGGCAAGCCCGCTCGGCCTGCTGCTTGCGCTGCTGCCGCGGCCGCTCTACGACGTCTACGAGCACGCGCCGGAGCGCCTCTGGGGCCTCTCGGCGATCGCCGACCAGCAGATCGCCGGCCTCACGATGGCGACCGAGCAGGCGATCGTCTTCTTCGCCGTCTTCACCTTCTTCTTCCTCCGCTTCCTCCGCGACGAGGAGCCCGTTCTGCGACTCAGCGAGATACGCCGATAAGGACGCCGCCGGCGACCATGAGCGCGGCGGCGAGCACGAGCCGCGGCCCGACGCCCTCGGCGCGCCGCAGGACGAGCGCAGACCACACGACGGCCCAGAGCGACTCGGTCGCGTACAGCGGGGCGACGATCGTCACCCGGCCGTGGTCGAAGGCGACGAAGACGGCGGCGTAGGCGAGGCCGAAGAGGAGCGAGGCGAGCCCGAGCGGCCGCCAGATCGCACGCAGGGACGACGAGAAGAGCGGCCTCCGGTCGACGAGCAGGAGGGCGGCGATGAACGCCGTCGCCGAAACGAGCAGGGCCGCCGCGGCGACGACACCGGGGACGTCGTTCCCGGTGTCCGCCCAGCGGACGAAGTTGTCCCGCGCGGAGATCAGCGCCGCGGCGAGGACGCCCGCCGCCGTGCCGAGCGCGGTCAGGCGCGCCGCGGCCGACCGGATCGTGACGAGCGCGAGCCCGCCGCCGACGACCGCGATCGTCCCGAGGACGAGCCCCGCCCGCAGCGGCTCGCCGAGGAGCGTGATCGCGAAAAGCGCCGAGAGGAGCGGCGAGACGCCGATCAGGATCGCGGTCCGGGAGGCGCCGATCGTGGCGATCGCACGCACGAAGAGCACCTGCGAGAGCCCGGGCGCGACGAGGCCGGCGACGAGGAACGGCCAGACGCCGTGCCAGCTCAGGCCGCCGGCGAACGGCGCGGCGAGGACGAGACAGACCGCGAGGGCGCCCGCCGTGGTCGCGAGCGCGACCGCTTCCGGATCCGTCGTCGGCCCGAAGGCGGCCCGGATCGCAACCGCCATCGCGCCGAAGAGCACCGCCGAGAGCGCCGCAAGCGCGAACGCGAGCACGCCGCGTCAGCGCCAGCCGTGCTCGAGGACCTCGCGGACCTCCTCGACGCCGCTCCGCCAGATCTCCAGCATCTCCTCGTCCGGCCGGCGGTAGACACCGCCGTACGAGCCGTCGCCGAGGAGACGGCGGACGCCCTCGGGATCCTCGGGCCGGAGGCGCGCGAGATCGACCATCGGCTTGCGCTCGTCCGGGAACTCGACGCCCTCCAAGCGCGTCCAAGGGAAGCTCTCCAGCCACGACGCGTGGCTCGCCTCCGGGTCGATCCGCTCGACGACCGCCCACGTTCGCGGCGCGTTCCACCAGCTCAAGAAGATCGCTTGCGCGCCGGGGTTCGCCGCCATCCACTCAGCCACGAGGGCGGCGCCGGGCGCGTTGCCGCCGTGGCCGTTGACGAGCAGGAAGCGGCGGAAGCCCTGCCCGTGGAGCGAGTCGAGGAGGTCGCCGAGGACGGCGAGGAAGGTGTCGACGCGGAGCGTCGGGCTGCCCGGGAACGCGCCGAAGTACGGCGTCAGCCCGTAGGGGAGCGCGGGCAGCACCGGCACCCCGAGCGGCTCGGCGGCCTCCACCGACACGCGCTCAGCGAGGATCGCGTCGGTTCCGAGCGACAGGTAGGCATGCTGCTCGGTCGACCCGAGCGGGAGCACGATCCGGTCGTCGCGCGCGAGGTACTCCTCGAGCTGCATCCAGTTGCAGTCCCAGACGCGCACCGGCGGATGCTAGTCGGGGCCAACAAACGCCGCCGCCTCGCCGTCAGAACGTGCGGACAGGCACGAGCGATGAGACGCCGGCTCCTTCTCGTCCTCGCAGGCGCCGCGGCGCTCGCCGCGCCCCCGGGCGCGCGGGCCGCCGACCACCTCTATCTCGACGCCTCGACGCGCTCGGCGGCGCCCTCTCGGGCTGGCGGCTCGCCGTGCACGCCGGCTCGGGCGACGTCTACACCCACGGACGAGGCCGGCGACCCGTCGCCGCTCACGCGCGGCGGGTACGTCCGCGTCCGGCTCGTCCGCCGGGGCCGGGCTCGCCGACGAGCGGCATGACCTGATCGGGCTGCCGACGAGCGACACGATTGCCTTCGACGGCACCGCTGGCGCGCTGGGCGTGCGCTCGGAGCTCGGCTCGTCGCTCGCGATCCGGATGACGATCTCGACGACGGGAGCGGCGACGCCGACGAACGCGCTCGCCTGCGCGGGCGGCACGTTCGTCTCCGTCCCGGTCCGCCTGACCGGATCCTTCGCCCTGGTCACGGGCACGAAGCTCTTCGGGCGGCTGCGGCCCAGCTCGCTCTCGGGTCGGCTGATCTACAACACGGGCGCGCACGTACGCAAGTGCTTCGACCAGCAGGTCGCGGTGTGCACGCCCGGCGAGGAGCCGGTGGCGCTCGACCCGGGCGCGGCGCGGCCGGTGGTCGTGCTCGGCGCCGTCTGGGCGCCGAAGGAGCGCTACGGGTACGCCGCCTGGAGCTCTTATCTCCGCGGACCTGCCGATCCGGAGTGGCACCTCCGACTTCCAGCCGCGCATACGGCGGACGTAGAAGTCGATGACGACGCGCTGCCGCACGTGACGTGGGAGCTCGTAGCACGTGACGTGGGAGCTCGTAGATGACGTTCGTCGTGTAGCCGGAAGGCGGACCCATCTCGCTGTTGTAGTAGGGCGCCGACGTCTTCGAGACGACGAGGGCGCGCGGGAACCTCGGCAGCGAGCGCAGGACCGCCTCGTTCCTCTCGACGTACCCGTTGCTGCGGCTTCTGAGCGCGACGGCCACGCCGACGCTCACGAGCACGAGGCCCGCGGCTGCGCCGAGCACGAGGAGACGCGGTCGTCGCAGAGTCGACATCGGCCTGCCCGAGTCGGGACGGGCGGATTCGAACCGCCGGCCTCCGCGTCCCAAACGCGGCGCTCTAACCAGGCTGAGCTACGTCCCGTCGCAGCCAGTCTAGCCCTGTAGGTTCCGCGGGTGGTCGAGCCGATCCTGCCCGCGGGCGCGCCTCCCCGCGACAGACGACCACTCCTCGGCTACGTGATGGTCCTCCTCGCGGCGACGCTCTTCGCCGTCAACGGAACCGTCTCGAAGGT
The DNA here is from genome assembly GCA_035640455.1 of Gaiellaceae bacterium. Taxonomy (GTDB): domain Bacteria; phylum Actinomycetota; class Thermoleophilia; order Gaiellales; family Gaiellaceae; genus AC-50. The sequence goes on from DASQWB010000115.1 coordinate 9,750, forward strand.
GATCCTCGACGCGGGGCTGCCGTCGTCGCGGCTCGCCCAGATCCGCTCGACCGGAGCGCTCGTCGGCCTCGGCCTCGTCCTTGCGCTGACGAGCCCGGCGCGGCTCCGGCTGCGCGCGCGCGAGCTGCCGACGCTCGTCCTCTTCGGCGTCTTCGGGCTCGCCTTCGTGCAGTGGTTCTACTTCATCGCCATCCATCGCCTGGCGATTGGGATCGCGCTCCTCCTCCAGTACCTCGCGCCCCTCCTCGTGGCGCTCTGGGCCCGGTTCGTCTACCGCGAGCACGTACGGCGGCGGATCTGGGTCGCCCTCACCCTCGCGCTCGCCGGCCTCTCGCTCGTCGTCGAGGTCTGGAGCGGGGTCGCGCTCGACGGCCGCGGCGTCGCCGCCTGCTTCGCGGCGGCGCTGTCGTACGCCCTCTACATCCTGGTCGCTGAGCGCGCCGTCTCGACCCGCGACCCGATCTCGCTCTCGTGCTACGGCTTCCTCTTCGCCTCGCTCTTCTGGGCCGCCGTGCAGCCTTGGTGGACGTTCCCGGAATCGGTCGTCGCCCGCAGCACGCCGCTCCTCGGCCACCTGTCCGGGCTCCACGCGCCCGTCTGGTCGCTCGTCGTCTGGATGATCGTCCTCGGGACGATCGTCCCGTTCGCGCTCGTCGTCACGGCGCTTCGCCACGTCTCCGCGACGAACGCCGGAATCGCCGCGATGCTCGAGCCGCCGGCAGCGGCCGTGGTGGCGTTTCTCTGGCTCGGCGAGTCGCTCGATTCCTTCCAACTCCTGGGCGGAGCGGTCGTTCTCGCCGCGATCCTGCTCGCGCAAAGTTCGCGTTAAGCGAACTTTTTTGGCCCTCGTATCCCCCTTTTGGGGGATGCGAAGAGCTGCTGCCGCTCCTCAGAGTGCCCGCCAATGCGTTCGCCCGCGCAGGTCGCTGCGCTTTGCGCGGCGTTTGTCATTGCGCTTTCAGTTATTTCCGGGGCTTCCGCCGCGGTTTTCTCGCGGACGTCGGAGAGCCGGATCATCGGCGCGATGAACCGCGTGCGGGTCGCGCACGGCCTGCGCCCGCTGCGCGTCGTGGAGCGGCTGCACGCCGCTGCCCGCGCGCACTCTGCGGACATGATCCGCCGCGGCTACTTCGGCCACGGGGCCTTCGCGCGCCGCATGGACGGATACGGCGTGCAGGCCCAGGTCGTCGGCGAGAACCTCGCCTGGGGCAGCGGCGTCTACGGCACCGCGAGCACGATCGTCCACGAGTGGCTCGTGAGCCCCGAGCACCGGGCAAACCTGCTCCGCCCCGGCTTCAGCGCCGTCGGCGTCGGCTCGGCCATCGGCCCCTTCGCCGGCCGCCGCGCCGTCGTCGTCACCGCCGATTTCACAGGAACCTAAGGCACCGCTTGCGGTGCCGCCGTCAGGATGTGGAGGCTTCGCCTCCGCATCCGTCTGAAATGACCGGTCGATCCGGCTGGATCGACTCCCAGGCCTAATCCTCTTCCATCAGCACGCGGAGCTCGGCGAGCTTCTCGTGCCGCAGCTCCTCCCGCTCCCCCCGCTCGACGCGGGCGAGGACGTCCTCGACGAGCGGAGCGAGCTCGAGTGGGTTGAACGGCTTCGTCACGTAGTCGACGCCGCCGATGTCGATCCCGCGGGCCCGGTCGCGGAACTCCGCGCGGGCCGTGAGGAAGACGATCGGGATCTTCTTCGTCGCCGAGTCGACGAGGAGCTGCTCGGCGACGCGCCAGCCGTCGAGCCCGGGCATCATCACGTCGAGCAGGATCACGTCCGGCTTCTCGTTCCGCGCGTAGTCGAGCCCGGTCGGGCCGTCGGCCGCCTCGAGCACCTGCATCCCCTCGGCCTCGAGGTTGACCCGGCACAGGAGGCGGATCGGCGCCTCGTCGTCGATCACGAGAACCTTCGTCATCCGGTGTCTCGAATCAGGCGCTATACCCACGGCGCGGCGACCTCACTCCACGCTCGTCGGGACGCGAGTGGCGGCGAGCGGCAGCTCGAACGAGAACGCCGAGCCCTCACCCTCGACGGAGTGGACGTCGATGCGGCCGCCCATCGCGCCGACGAGGCCCTGGGCGATGAAGAGCCCGAGGCCGGTGCCGCCCTGGCCGCCGTCGCGCGTGGAGGCCTCGGCCCGGTAGAACTTCCTGAAGATGCGGTCGCGCTCGGCGGCCGGGATGCCGACCCCCTCGTCCGCGACCTCGAGCTCGACCCTGTCGTCCTTGCGACGCGCGCTCACGGTCACCGTCCCGCCCGCCGGCGAGTAGCGGACGGCGTTGTCGAGGAGCACGCCGAGGATCTGCCGGAGCTTCTCGCCGTCGGCCTCGGCGGCCAGAGGCTCGTCGGGGAGGTCGACGACGAAGGCGTGCTCCTCCGGCGAGCTCGCCTGTGCGGCGGCGACGGTCTCGGCGACGAGGGCCCGGACGTCGGTCGGCGCGAGCGACACCTGGAGGTCGTCGGTCTCCAGGCGGGCGACGTTGAGGAGGGCGTCGACGATCTCCGTGAGCCGCTCGGACTCCGACGCGATGTAGCTCAGGAAGGTCCGCCGCTCCTCCTCGCCGAAGAGCACGTCCTGGCGCAGGAGCGTCTCGGCGAAGCCGTAGATGGAGGTCAGCGGGGTCCGCAGCTCGTGTGAGACGGCCGAGACGAAGTCGGACTTCATCTGCTCGACGACCTGGTCGGCCGAGATGTCGCGGAAGGCGAAGATCCGACCCGCGACGGCCCCGGCAGGATCGCGCATGACCGCCTCGGTCACCGAGAGCCAGACCCGCTGGCCGCCGCGGACGATCGGGACGGGCTCGTCGCCCGGCGACTCGAGATCGCGCCCGAGTACCTGCGCCGGCGCGCGGCCGAGCGCCTCCTCCTGCGGCACGCCCGTGATCTGCTCGGCGGCCTGGTTCCAGAGGACGACCTGCCCCTCGCGGTCGACGGCGACGATGCCGTCGGCGATGTTGGCGAGGATGGCGAAGCTCCGCTCCTTCTCGAGCGCGACTCGCTGGTAGAGCTCCGCATTGGAGAGCGCGGCCGAGGTATTACCCGCCAGCGCCAGGAGCGCCTCGACCTCCTCCGGCCGCCAGGCCCGCGCCCGCGCGCCGTAGACCGACAGCACGCCGTGGAGCGAGCCCTCGGGGCCGACGAGCGGCACGCCGAGATAGGAGGCGCAGCCGGCGGCGAGGACCGGATCGGCGGCCACGAGCCGCGGGTCGTCGTCCGCCCGCTCGATCGTGACCGGCGCGCGCGACTGGACGACGTCTCCGGAGAGGCGGCCGATCGCCGGTGAGCGCGCGCCGAGCGCGGCCTCGGCGCCCGCGCCCTCGGCCGCCGTGACGACGAGCTCGTCCTCCTCGAGGATCCGGATCGCGCAGGCTTCGGCGCCGACCAGCCGCGGCGCCTGCTGGACGACCTCGTCGAGGACGGCGGCCGGGTCGAGCTCGGTGGCAAGGAGGCCGCCCGTCCGCGCGAGCTGCTGGGACAGCGCCCGCGCCGACCGCTCGGCCTCGAAGAGCTCGGCCCGCTCCAGGGCGCCCTGCGTCGCGTCGGCGAGGTTCCGCGCGAGCTCGAGGTCGTCGTCCTCGAACCGCCGCTCCTCGCCGAAGAAGACGAGCACGAGGCCCGCCTCGTCGCGGCCCGGCTCGACGGGCACGGCCAGCACCGAGCGGCAGCCGCAGCCCTCGGCGAGGGCGCGGAAGTCCTCGCCGAAGCGGTCGTCGTCCGCGAGGCGCGATGCGGCAAGCACCCGGCGCTCGCGCGCGGCGTCGGCGAGCGCGTCGGTTGCCGTGGCGACGCCGGCCTGCAGAGCCTCGAGGAGCGGCGCGGGGACGTCGTGCGAGCCGACCGGCTCGAGGCGCGACCCGCGAGGGACGAGGACGGCGGCGAACGCGCCGCCGAGGGCCTCGCTCGCGGCCTGGGCGACGGCGTGGTACGTCTCGGCGAGCGACAGCGAGTGCCCGAGGATGGCCGCGATCCGGTAGAAGCCGAGCTGGACGCGGGCCTGCCTCGTCCGCTCGGCGAAGCTCTCGGCGTTCCTCAGCGCCAGCGAGGCGAGGCCGGCGAATGCCTCGAGGAGGTCGGCATCGGACGAGGTGAAGGAGCGCGCCCCCGCCCGCACCCCCACGCCGAGGACGCCGAGCGTCGCTCCCGACCACGTCATCGGCGCCACCATCGCCTGCGAGAAGCCGGCATACGCCCCGTGCGGCACCGGGTCGGGGAGCTGCTCGTAGTCGGTGACGACGACGGGCCGCTTCGCGCGGAGCGCCTCGCCGGTCACACCCTTGCCGGCCGGGAACTCGTATCCGACGAGATCCGCCGGCAGGCCGTGGACGGCGGCGCAGCGGAGGGAGTCGTGGGCGGCGTCGAGCAGGTAGCAGTCGGCCGCGTCCACGTCGAGGAGCTGCGCGACCTGGTCGACGAGGAGCTGGAGCACGGCGTCGAGCTGCAGCTCGCTCCCGAGCGCCTGCGCGGCCTTCAGGAGCCCCGCCTGCTGGTCGATCCGGCGCGCGTTCTCCTCGAGCAGGCGCGCGGTGTGCAGCGCGAGCGACGCCTCGCGCGCGACCGCCTCGACGACCGTCACGTCCGCGTCTTCCCACGGCCCGGCGGTGGAGCGATGGAGGCCGAGGACGCCGATGACCTCGTCGAAGACGACGATCGGCGTCGCGAGCACCGCGCGGACCCCGAGCTCGCGCAGGCCGTGCCGCCCGCCGAGAGCGGGGTCGTCGAGCTCCCGCGCGGCGTCGAGATCCTCGACGGCGACGGTCCTCCGCTCCCGCAGCGCGAGGTTCGAGACGGGCAGCGCCTGCGCGCGCTCGCCGATCGAAGCCGCGCCGGGCGCGCGCCACTCGGCGACCACCGGCATCGGCTCGCCCGGCTCGCCGAGCCGCACGAAGCAGCGGTCGACGCCGAGCGCGGCGCCGGTCTCGGCGACCGCGACGCCGAGGAGCGCCTCGACGTCGAGCTCCGAGCGCACCTTCGTGGCCACACGCGAGACGAGCCGCTCGCGGTCGAGCGCATCCTCGAGCGCGGCTGCGGACTGTGCTCGCTCGAACGCGAGCGCCGCGTCGCCGGCGAGCGCCTGCATGAGCGTGATCTCGTCGGAGGTGAAAGCCCGCCGCTCGCCGGTCGTCGCCGCGACGAGCACGCCGAGCACACGCTCCTCGGAGATCACAGGCACCCACACGCCGCTCTTCGCGCCGACGGCCTCGGCGAGGCGCGGACTGACGCGCGACGAGCCTTCGACGTCGTAGATCGTGACCGGCGCGGCCTCGAAGACCGCGCTCGCGATCCCCGACGGCTCGTTGACGAGATCGAGCCGGACGTCGCGCCACCACTCGAGCTCGCCTTCCGCCCCGAGCGCGAGGAAGCCGACCGCCTCCTGCCCCTCCTCGTCCACGAGCGCGACAGCGGTGAACTCGACGCCGAAGAGCTCGAGCACGTGCCGGAGCAGGAGCCGAGCCGCCGCCTCGGCGTCGTGCGTTCGGGCGAGCGCCATCGAGACGGCCGAGACCGTCTCGAGCTCCCGGTCGCGCATCGTCGTCCGCGCCTCCGCCTCGCGCGCCCGCATGCCGCTCGCGACGAAGGCGCGTTCGCGCCAGCGGCCGAGCAGGAGGAGCGGCGGCACGAAGGCGACGAGCGTCGCCACGAAGGCCGACCAGAGCTCGCCCCCGAGGGGCGCGCGCTGGTGGAGGACGAGGAAGCCGAAGACCGCCGCGGGCACGGCGATGCAGGGGAAGAGCGCTCCGAGCCCGACGTCGATCGCGGTCAGCCGGCGCCGGTCGCGCCACAAGCTCGGCACGAGCGCGAGCCCGACGCCGAGGTACAGGGCCGCCAGGACGAGCAGCGGCACCGCGTTGAAGAGCACGGATCTCGATTCCGTGTCCACTGGGCCGGTCTGATGATAGGGAGCAGGCCGGGTTCCGCGGGGATTTCCGAGTTCAAAAGATAGGCCGTACGGCCTATTGGCAGGGAGCACTTCGCGGCTATAGCGTCTGCGCCACTGGGCGATGCGAGCCGCGGCGCGCGAACCTGGCCTTTGCTGGCCGCGGCAAGCACTCTGGGAGGACCCGCCGCACCGACCCCCCGAGCGGCGGGTCCTTCCCCGAGATCCTGAGATCCTGACGAAGCGCTAACGGTTCCCTAAGTTCCGTCGCGGCGGCCATGGCTACCATGGCCGCCGGTGTGGTGAAGCGCGTCCTCCTCGCCTCGCCTCGGGGGTACTGCGCCGGGGTCGAGCGGGCCGTCGAGACGGTCGAGCGGGCGCTTC
>DASQWB010000116.1:0-13369 GCA_035640455.1 Gaiellaceae bacterium
CACTCCCTCCACCGCCGGGAAGGACGTCCTTGACGCGGTCCTTCAGGCGTTCGGTGACGCCGTAGGCGCTGGCAGCGAACGTACGCTCGTCGAGCATGTCGCGGCCGATCGTGAGCGCGATCCGCTGCCGCGAAGGCTCGCCGCGGGCGAGGCCTTCGGCGAGGTTCACGGCCTGGTCGCGCGTGATCTTCGGCGGGTTCGGCGGCTCGTAGGGGTCGCAGACGCACTCGACGAGCGCTGGCCCCTCCGCCGCGAGCGCCGCCCGCAGCTGCTCGCCACAGCGCGTCGGATCGTCGATCGAGACGCTGTCGATCCCGCACCCTTCCGCGACCTTGGCGAAGTCGACGTCGGAGAAGTCGACGCCGTACTGCGGGTTGCCGAGGAAGACCAGCTGCTCCCAGAGGATCAAGCCGAGGTAGCCGTTCTTGACGACGACGACCTTGACCGGCAGGCGCTCCTGCCTCATCGTCGCGAGCTCGCCCATCATCATCGTCAGCGAGCCGTCGCCCGTGAAGGCGACCACCTGGCGATCCGGGTGCGCGACCTGCGCGCCGATCGAGTACGGCAGCGCGGCCATCATCGAGCACATCGTCCCGCTGAACGAGAACATCTGGCCGCGCCGCAGCTTCAGGCGCGCGACCCAGGTCGTCACCGTGCCCGAGTCGCCGCAGACGATCGCGTCGTCGCGCAGGTGCTTGCCGAGCTCCCACGCCACGACCTGCGGCTTCATCGGCGTCTGCTCGCTCGTCCCTTGCTCTTCCATCAGCTCCCACCACTCGCGCATCCCTGCCCGCGCCTGCTCGAGGAACGAGCGATCGTCGTTTTCGGGCAGAAGCGGAAGCAACGCGCCGAGCGTCGCTTTCGCGTCGCCGACGAGCCCGAGCTCGACCGGGTAGCGGAGGCCGATCCGCTCCGGCCGGTCGTCGATCTGGATCCCCACCGCCTGCTCCGGCTGGGGCAGGAACTCGATGTACGGGAACGAGCTGCCGACGATCAAGAGCGCGTCGCAGCCCTCCATCGCGTCGGACGAGGGGCGCGTGCCGACGACGCCGATCGAACCGGTGGTGTACGGGCTGTCGTCCGGGACGCAGTCCTTGCCGAGCATCGGCTTCACGATCGGCGCCTTCAGCCTCTCGGCCGCCTGCTCGAGCTCGTCGCCGGCGCCGCGCGCGCCCGCGCCGGCCAGGATCGCGATCCGGCGCTTGTCCGCGAGCAGCCGCGCCGCCCGCTCGAGCAGCCCGTGCTCGGGGAGCCGCACCGGCGGCTGGAACGACGTGGTCGTGTGGCCGGGAACGTTGCGCTTGTAGCGCTCGTCGGCACCGACCTCCTGCACCTGATAGTCGATCGGGATCGCGACGTGCGCCGACGTGCGTTGGGTCAGCGCGGTTCGGCAGGCGAGGTCGACGACGTTGACGGCTTGCGTCGAGCCCATGATCCGCTGGCTGTAGCCGCAGACGTGCTCGAAGAGGGCGTCGTGGTTGATGTCCTGCAGGTAGTGCGTCCCGATCAGGTCGTGGTAGGTCATCCCCGTGATCGCCAGCACCGGCGCCTGGTCGACGGCCGCGTCGTAGAGCCCGTTCAGCAGGTGGACGGCGCCGGGCGCGGCGGTGGAGAGACAGACGCCGAGCCGGCCGCTGAACTTCGCGTAGCCGACGGCCGCGAGCGCGGCCGTCTCCTCATGGCGCACGTGCACGAAACGGACCTCCTCCTCGCGCTTACGGAGCGCCTCCATGAAGCCGTTGATGCCGTCGCCGGGGAGGCCGAAGATCGTGTCCACTCCCCAGTCGATCAGGCGCTGCAGCATGAGATCGGACACCGTCTCGGCCATCTCGCCTCCTTCAGTCGAGCCCCGTTAGAGGGCGGCTCACTTCATCGCCCCGGGCAGCACGAAGTAGAACAGGGCGCCGGTCCCGATCAGGTAGGCGAGCACGACGAGCGTCCACGGCATGTTGTGGCGAATCACCTCGCCCTCGTTGCGGACGCACTTCGTCGTCGAGACCCCGACGCTCGCCGTCTGCGGGGCGACCGGCTTCCCCACCTCGGCGTCGATCGAGTTCAGCGCCGGGAAGATCAACCGCGGCGCGTCGAGGAGCTTGCCGACCTGGAGCTGGAAGAAGCCGAAGACGGTATTCGTCGCCGTGTTCGAGCCGGACAGCGCGACGCCGATCCAGCCGAGGATCGGCGCGAGCACGATGTACGACGTGCCGACCTTCGAGAATCCATCGGCCATCGAGGCGACCATCTCCCAGAAGTTGAACAGCAGGGCGAGGCCGAAGATAAGGATCGCCACGATCAGCGCGCCCCAGATCTGCTCGTAGGTGCGCCTGAAGATCTCCCGCAGCTGCCGCAGCCGCGGGCGCAGGAAGAAGAGCGACAGGACCCACGCGAACCACACCGCGCTGCCCGCGACGAACGGGTTCCACACCGCCCATGCGCCGATCGCCGTGCCGTAGAGGTACGACCGAAACGTGTCCCCGGTCGGCACGTCCCAGACGACGAAGGCAAGCAGGATCGTCACGACGGAGCCGATGATCACGGCGAGCGCCACGAGCAGCGTGAACCGGCACGAGCGCCAGCAGCGTGCTGCCCGTGACGCCACCGGCCGGGTGCAGCTCCTGCGTGAAGCTGCGACCGCCATTCGCTCGTCCCGCATCCGTCGCCAAGTCTTGCCATCGCACCACGATCGAAAACACTGCTCGTGGCGACGCCAAGCCGCGCCGTCGCGGGCGGCTGTCGACGTGAGCTAAGGTCGAGCCGGCTGCGAACCGAGGTCGCGGCTCGACGCTCTTACCAGCGAAGGCTCAGCGCTCGATTCACGAGCGCGAAGCGCACGTCGTTGCCGTGGCTTGCCTTGCCATGGGACGAGTCACGGCCGAGCGCTCGCGGATGACGCCTCCATGCCGACGCCGCTTTCGCGGGCACCGGGTACCAACGCGCGCACCATCCCCGCGAGGTCGACGAGACGCGAGAGCGCAGCGAGCATGGCCGCGGGGAGGAGCTGCCACCACGTCAGCTCGAGGTCCTGTCGCGACCCCACGAGTCGCTGCCAGTCGCGGATGACGTGGCCGTAGAAGATCGGCGCAGCCAACGGCCCCACCTTCAAGAGCCGCGCACCGGGCAGCCCCGGGTCAACCCAACGCGCGGCGACCATGTCGAAACCCTGGCGGTAGCGCTCTCGGAAGAACGGCTGCCGCTCGTGCCGGACGCGCGCCCCCGGGACCATCCAGACCGACGACCCGCGCCGTCGCAGGCGTTGCGCATGCGCGTAGCAACGGCACCGCATCGGCCCCTCGGGGGGTGGTGCGTCGAGCATCACGTCGCGCCGAAAGCCGCTGTTGTTGAACGCGTAGCAGCCGAGCACGCGCTCCTCCACGGGGAGGAGGAATCCGAAGTCGAGCACGGTGCCGATCGCGCCGAGGAACCCGCCGTCATAGCGCGTGAGGCCGCCCGTCGCCGCGCGGCCTGACCGCAGCGCCGCGAGGTGGTGCTCGAGCCAGCCTTCCGACGGAATGCAGTCGCCGTCGAGGTAGAGCACGTACTTGCCCCGCGCCTGCTCGGCTGCGAGCAGCTTCGCCTCGTCGTAGCCGAGCCCGGCCGCGTCGACGCGCCTCGCGCCCGGGAACTCGCGCTGGAGTAGCTCCGCAAGCGCTGGATCCGCGCTCGAGTCGGCGACGAGGACCTCACCCGCGCCGTGCTCGTCGATCATCGCCTCCGCCGCGTGCAACGCCTGCCTGACGCGGGCCAGACCGGACCCTTCGCCATGGGTATAGCTCTCGACCACGACGCTGACCTCGAGCTGCCGCTGCGAATCGTCGGCCATCGCGCTCACGCCGCGGTCACGACCGAGATGAAAGCGTCCTCGAGCGGCAACTCGCAAGCACCCTGCGAGAGTACGCCGACATGGCAGTCAGCGGGCAGCGCGTTAGCCGCGCCGGAACAGCCGCCCGAGGGCGCGCCAGACGGCGCCGAGCCCGAGCCGTAGTCCCTGCACCGGCTGTGCCCGCGCCTCGACGGCCGCGGCGGCCTCTTCCGGGCTCGCCGTGAGCTGCGCCTTCAGGCAGTCCGCGAACTGGGTGATGAGCTGCGACGAGACGTCCTGCACCAAGCCGCGGCCGTACTGGGCGACCGCGCCCGCGAGCTGGAGGTCGGTGACGATGTCGACACGCGTCCCGCCGCCGGCCGGCGTGAGGGACGACTCGATCGTCGCGGACGCATTGCCACGGCCGCGCGCCTCGCGGGCCTTGGTGGAGAGCTTCGCGCGACCTGCGAGGTCGTCCGCTTCCACGAGCTCTACGTCCGCCCTGAACGAGAGCGAGATCGCGCCGAGCTTGACGGCGATGGTCGCCTTCCAGCTAGTGTCGTCGACCGCCTCGTCGAGCGTCGCGCCGGGCATGCACGGAACGACCCGCGGGACGTCGATCAGGAGCTCCCACGCCTGCTTGGGCGGCGCAGGCACTTCGAACCAGTTTTCGAGCTTCACCCCTGCGCCGCGTCGAACGCAGCCACGATCGCGCGCTTCGCCAGCACCTTCGCCAGATGGACGCGATACTCGGCTGACGCGTACGTGTCGCCGACGGCGCCCGTCAGCTCCTCGGGCACCTTCTCGGCGGCCGCTGCGATCGCCGCCTCGTCGACGGGCGCGATGCCGACTATCGCCTCTGCCGCGGCGGTGGCGTGCTCCGGTGTCCCGGTGACCCCGCCGACGACGAGCCGCGCCGCAGCGCACTTCCCGCCCTCGACCTTCACGAAGGCGGCCACGCCGACGACGGCGTAGCCCGACGCGGGATTGCGGTGCTTCTCGTACGCCGCCCCCGTCCCGGGGCCGACCACCGGCACCCGCACGCTCGTCACGAGCTCACCCTGCTGCAGCGACGTCGTGAACACGCCGGTGAAGAAGTCGTCAGCTGCGATCTCGCGCTCTCCATCCGGCCCCGTGGCGACGATCGTCGCTCCGAGCGCCTTCATGACGGTGGGGTAGTCGGCGCCGGGGTCGGCGTGCGCGAGGCTGCCGCCGATCGTGCCGCGGTTCCGGACCTGGCGGTCGCCGACCCTTTCCGCCGTGGCCGCCAGCGCCCAGCACTTCGCCCGGACGAGCTCCGACGCCGCCACGGAGGCGTGCCTCGCCAAGGCGCCGATGCGGAGCACGTCGCCGTCCTCCTCGATCCCGTCCAGGCCGGTGATCCGGTTGAGATCGACGATCGTCCGCGGTTCCGCGAAACGGAGCTTCATCAAGGGCAGCAGGGAGTGGCCGCCGGCGAGCGCGCGGGCATCCTCGTGCTCCGCCAGCAGGCCGATCGCCTCGGCGAGGCTCGTCGGGCGGTGGTACTCGAACTCGGCTGGACGCTGTGTGTACATGGCCGCTCCTCTCAGCTCCTTGCCTCTCGCATCGCGCGCCAGACGCGCTCCGGCGTCAGCGGCATGTCGACGTGCCGGATGCCGAGCGGCGCGAGCGCGTCCACCACCGCGTTCACGACCGCCGCGGTCGAGGCGATCGTCCCGGTCTCGCCGGCGCCCTTCACGCCGAGCGGGTTCACGTCGGTCGGCGTCTCCGTCCGGTCGAGCTCGATCTGCGGGAAGACGTCCGCCTTCGGAACCGCGTACTCCATCAGGCTCGAGGTGAGGAGCTGTCCGTTCTCGTCGTAGACGGCTCCCTCCCAGAGCGCCTGCGCGACGCCCTGCACGATGCCGCCCTGCACCTGGCCGTCGACGATCAGCGGGTTGATCACCTTGCCCACGTCGTCGACGGCGACGTAGCGCTTCAGCTTGACCTCGCCCGTCTCGGGCTCGACCTCGACGACCGCGACATGCGTGCCGAACGGGAACGTGCAGTTCGGCGGGTCGTAGTAGGACGTGTCGTCGAGGAACGGCTCCTCGCCCGGCGGCAGGTCGTAGCCGACGGCCGCCGCCGCGGCGATCTCCTGGATCGTCTTCGCCGTCGCCGGCGAACCCTTCACGAACGCGCGCCCGCCCTCGAACTCGACGTCGTCGACGTCGACCTCGAGCATGTGCGCGGCCAGCCGGCGCGCCTTGGCCTTGATGCGCTGGAGCGCGTTGTAGACCGCGACGACGCCGACGGCCGCGCTGCGGCTCCCGTACGTGCCGTAGCCGAACGGCGTGCCGAGCGTGTCGCCGAGCTCCACGGTCACGTCCTCGACCGGCACGCCGAGCTCGGACGCGACCACCTGCGCGACCGTCGTCTCGTGCCCCTGGCCGTGCGACTGCGAGCCCGTCGTCACCACCACCTTCCCGGTCAGGTGGACGCGGACGTTCGCGCTCTCCCAGAGGCCCGCGCCCCAACCCTGGCCACCCGTACCGATCCAGGCCGAAGGGGCGACGCCGCAGATCTCGACGTAGGTCGAGAAGCCGATCCCGAGGTAGCGCCCCTCTTCGCGCGCGGCCGCCTGCTCCTTGCGGAAGTCGTCGTAGCCGACCATCTCCAGCGCGCGCGTCAGCGCCTTCTCATAGTCGCCGCTGTCGTACTCGAGCCCCGCGAGGATGCCGACCGGGTCGTACGGGAACGCATCGGGCGGGATGAAGTTCCGCCGCCGCACCTCCACCGGATCGAGGTCGAGCTCCCGCGCCACGAGGTCGACGGCGCGCTCGACGACGTAGGTCGCCTCGGGCCGGCCCGCGCCGCGGTAGGCGTCGACCATGCCCGTGTTCGTGTAGACGCCGAGCACCTGGCAGTGGATGTTCGGGATCCGGTAGGCGCCGGAGAGCATCCGCCCGTAGAGCGTCGTCGGGATGCCCGGCGCGATCGTCGAGAGGATCCCGCCCAAGTTCGCGTACGTCTTCGCCTTCAGCGCTGTGATCGTGCCGTCGCGCTTGGCGCCGACCTTCAGGTACGTGACGTGGTCGCGCCCGTGCGTCGTCGCCGCGTAGTTCTCGCTGCGGCTCTCCATCCACTTCACGGGCCGGCCGGTCTTCGCGGCCAGCGCGGCCACGAGAACGTACTCGGGGTAGAGGAAGATCTTCGTGCCGAAGCCGCCGCCGACCTGCGGCGAGATGCAGCGCATCTTCGTCTCCGGGATCCCGAACACGAAGGCGGTCATCAGGAGCCGCATCACGTGCGGGGCTTGCGACGTCATCCAGACCGTGTACTCGCCGCTCGACGGCTCGTACTGCGCGGCGGCGCCGCGCGGCTCGATCGGCGTCGGCAAGAGCCGCTGGTTGACGAGGCGCTGCTCGACCACGACCTCCGCTTCGCCGAGCGCCTTGTCGGTCGCCGACGGGTCGCCGCACTCCCAGTCCATGACGATGTTGCGCTCGGCTGCCTCGTGCAGCTGCGGCGCGCCTTCCTCCACCGCCCGCTCGGGGTCGACGACGACCTCGAGCGGCTCCCAGTCGACCTCGATCAACGACAGCGCGTCCTCCGCCGCGGCGCGCGTCTCGGCCACAACGGCGGCGACGCCGGCGCCGGTGAAGGTGACGCGGTCGATCTCGAGCGCACGCGGAGTGGCGACGAAGTTGTCGGCGCCGCTTGCCTGCCAGGCGCACGGGAGCGGGTTCAGGTGCTCGAAGTCCTTGCCGGTGTAGACGCCGATCACGCCCGGATGGGCGGCCGCCTTCTGCGTGTCGATGCCCTTGATGCGCGCGTGCGCGTACGGCGAGCGTAGGACCGCGCCGTAGGCCATACCGGGCAGCTTCAGGTCGTCCAGGTACTTCGCCGCGCCGGTGATCATGCGCGGGTCCTCGACGCGCTTCATGCGCGCGCCGACGATGCTCGTCGTCGTCTGCTCTTCGACCTGGGTCGTCATGGCGTCACCTCACCGCCGCCGCGTGGACGGCCTCGACGATGTGCTGGTAGCCGGTGCAGCGGCAGAGGTTGCCCTCGAGCCCGCGCCGGATCTCCGCGTCGGTCAGCCCCTCGCCGTTCGTGCCGAGGAGCTCGACGCCGGTCATGATCATCCCCGGCGTGCAGAAGCCGCATTGGAGCGCGTGGCGCTCCCAGAAGGCCTGCTGCAGCGGATGGAGCTCGCCCTCGCGCGCGAGACCCTCGATCGTCGTGATCTCGCTGCCGTCGGCCTGGACGGCGAGCACGGTGCACGACTTCACCGCGAGCCCGTCGAGATGGATCGTGCAAGCGCCGCAGAGAGACGTGTCGCAGCCGATCTTCGTGCCGGTCAGCCCGAGGTCGTCGCGGAGGAAGTCGACGAGGAGCGTCCGCGGCTCGACCTCCGCCTCGTGCCGGACGCCGTTGACGGTGAGCGCTATCGGTATCACCAGTGCCTCCTCTCAGACGACCGGCTCGAGGAGCTCGAGCGCCTCGTCGAGGCTCGCGGGCGCGAAGTACTCGAACTTGGCGGGATACACGGATTACCGCCTCCCTCTCTCGCCCGGTCGATGCTGTCCCGTCCCTGGCAGCCGAGGATACGCCTCGCCCGTCGCCATTGCCACGTCCTACGATGGCCGGGTGAAATTCGGATCTGTCGAGGAGGTCGAGCGCGCCCTCGGAGCCGAGTCGTACCTCCCCGACCGAGGCCTCGCGACCGCCGTCTACCTCGCCGTCGCGATGCAGCGGCCGCTGCTCCTCGAGGGCGAGGCCGGCGTCGGCAAGACCGAGGTCGGCAAGACCTTGGCCCGGGTGCTCGGTGTCGAGTTGATCCGGCTCCAGTGCTACGAGGGCATCGACGCGGCGCAGGCCCTGTACGAATGGGATTACGCGCGGCAGCTCCTGTACGCGCGAGCGCTGCAGGCAGGCGAGGTGCGCGAGCACGTGTCCGAGCTGTACGGGCCGGAGTTCCTGATCGAGCGGCCGCTGCTGCGCGCGCTGCGGGCGGGCTCGAGCGCCGTGCTGCTCGTCGACGAGGTCGACCGCGCCGACGACGAGTTCGAGGCCTTTTTGCTCGAGGTGCTCTCCGACTTCAGCGTGACCGTGCCCGAGCTGGGGACGATCGCGGCCGACGAGCCGCCCGTCGCCGTCGTGACGTCGAACCGGACGCGCGAGCTGCACGACGCGCTCAAACGCCGCTGCCTGTACCACTGGATCGACTTCCCCTCCCTCGAGCGCGAGGTGGAGATCGTGCGGCTGCGCGCGCCCGAGGTGCCGGACGCGCTCGCTCGCTCCGTCGCGGAGACGATCGCACGGCTGCGGGCGCTCGACCTCGACAAGCCGCCGGGGATCGCGGAGGCGATCGACTGGGCACGCGCGCTCGCGCTCCTCGGCGCCGACGGCGCGGACGGCGACGCCGCGCGCGAGACACTCGGGTGGGCGGTGAAGAACCACGACGACCTGCGGCGGGTGGAGGCGGAGCTCTTCAGTGGCTGAGCCGGCGGTCCGGTTGGTCGCCTTTGCCCGGGCGCTGCGCGACGAAGGCCTCGCGGTCGGGCCCGGCCGCCTCGTCGAGTTCTGCCGCGCCGCTGCGGCGCTTCCCGTCGGCGACCTGTACTGGGCGGGACGCTTGACGCTCGTCTCGCGTCCGGAGGAGATCCCGATCTACGACCGCGTCTTCCGCGGCGTCGTCGAGGAAGAGCCGCCGCGTGGCCCGGTGACCGTCGTCGAGCAAGAAGTCGCGCTCGCGAGCCCGCAGGAGCTGCTCCGCACCAAGAGCTTCGCCGAGCTCGGCGAGGACGAGCTCGTCGAGCTCGCCTCGCTCATGCGGCGGCTGCGCCTCCAGGTGCCGAGTCGCCGCACGCGCCGCCGGGAGCCGGCGCGACGAGGCAATCCGGACCTGCGACGGACTCTGCGCCGCTCGTTCCGCACAGGGGGCGAGCCCGTCGAGCGGGCCCGGCGGGCGCGACGTCGCCGTCGGCGGCGGCTGGTCCTGCTCCTCGACGTCTCCGGCTCGATGGCCGACCACTCGCGCGCGCTCGTGCTGTTCGCGCGTGCCGCCTTGCAGGCCGATGCCCGCTGGGAGGCCTTCTGCTTCGGCACGCGCCTCACGCGCGTCACCAAGGCGCTTGGCGGTGCGGACGCGCAGGAGGCGCTACGCCGTGCCGCCGAGGAGGTCGTCGACTGGAACGGCGGCACGCGCATCGGCGCCGCGCTCCGCGCGCTGACGCGCACGAACGTCGTGCGCGGCTCGGTCGTGGTCATCTGTTCGGACGGCCTCGACGTCGGCGACCCCGAGCTCCTGCGGACGGAGATGGCGCGGCTGTCGCGGCTGGCACACCGCGTCGTCTGGCTCAACCCGCTCAAGGAGGATCCCGCCTACGAGCCGCTCGCGCGCGGCATGCGGGCGGCGCTTCCGCACGTGGACGACTTCGCGAGCGGCCACAACCTCGCGAGCCTCGAGGCAGTAGCCGAGATGCTCGCCCGCGGCGCCTAATCGACGCCGGCGTGAATCCGGCCCGCGGCCTTCTGCAGCGGGTCGCCGGCGCGTCCTGCCCGGCGGGCCAGGATCTCGGCGAGGATCGACAAAGCTGTCTCGGCCGGGCTCACGGCGCCGATGTCGAGACCGCTCGGGCCGCTGATCCGCTCGAGCTCTTGCTCGTCGACGCCTGCCTCCAGCAGCCGCTCGCGACGTCGCTCCTGGTTGCGACGGGAGCCGAGGGCTCCGATGTAGAACGCTTCCGTCGCGAGGGCAGCCTGTAGCACGGGGACGTCGAGCCGGTCCTCGTGCGTCAGCACGACGACCGCGGTGGCGTAGTCCGCACCCACGCGGTCGAAGACCTCCTCCGGCCAGCCCGCGATCAACTCGTCGGCGCTCGGGATGCGCTCACGGGTCGCGAACTTGGCGCGCGCGTCGGCGACGATCGTCCGCCAGCCCAGCTGCTTCGCCGCTGCACAGAGCGCTTCGGCCGTGTCGACCGCGCCGACGACGACAAGGCGCGGGGGAGGCTCGTAGACGTCGGCGAAGACCCTGCGGCCCTCGTGCTCCAGCACCGCGCTCCGTCCAGACCGGAGCAGATCGCCGACCTCGGCCGCGAGGTCCGCCGGCGCGGCCGTTGGCTCGCCCTCGACCGCGAGCCACCTCGCGCCGACGCCCTCGCCTTCGACGACGGTGAAGAGGACCGCGCGCCGCTCGTCCTCGACGACGCGCCGCAGCCGCTCCACCAGCTCCTGGTCGGCCTCCTCGACGAAGACGTCGATCTCCCCGCCGCACGGCAGGCCGACCTCGAACGCGAGGTCGTCCGAGATCCCGTACGTGAGCAGGCACGGCTCGCCCCCTTCGAGCACCTCCTGCGCGACGCCGTACACGTCGTTCTCGACACAACCGCCCGAGACGGAGCCGGCCAGCTCGCCGCCGGAGGAGACGCCGAGCTTGGCGCCGGGCGGTCGCGGCGCCGAACGCCGCGTAGCGACGACGGTGGCGAGTGCGAATCGCTCGCCGCCTCGGCGCCACCGTTCGAGATCTCCGAGGATCTCCTTCACGCACTCTGCATCATTTGCGGGCGCGGGGCGTGCTGTGCAGATCGACCGCATGGAGCCCTGGGGGAACGTGGATCGCTCCGGGTGTGAGCAGACTATGAGCAGCATGAGGATCGGCCACCCAGCGCGGGCACCGGGCTCGTGAACGTGCCGTTCGCGCCGGCGACGGCTCGAGAAGCTTCCTTTCCGGAGCGGTCGCGCTCGCGATTGGTCGGCGCTGCCCATGTCGGTCGGCGGCTGGTCGGCGTCGCCACAGCGCGGCTCGCCTTCCGCCGTGGCCAGACGTTGCTTGCTGCGAGCGGCGCGGCGCTGGCCGCAGCGATGCTCGCGCTGACGCTGGCGACGCAGTCAGGTGTCGAAGACATCACCTTTGCGGCGCGGCTTCCGATGCAACGCGGAGCGACGCCGAACGTCGTCTCGCGCCCGCTGAGCGTCTCCGTAGAGCTCAACGACCGCACGCGTCGGAGCTACCGTGAAATCGACCGCCTCGTCCGAAGACGACTGGCGGCGGAAGGATGGACCCCGATCGCCACGGCTTTCGGGACAGTGCCGGGGACCGAGCTCGCCGCCATGGGAAATCAGCTCGAGCGGTTCCTCCAGGCGGACGAGGGGCGGCTTCCACGGCCGTGTACCCCTCGGCTCTGCGAGTTCGTCTGGCTGAGGTTGCCGCCGACGACGGCTGGCCTACCGCCTCCGTCGTCGAAGCCGCCGACCATACCGGGCTTTCGGCTGCGCCTGGTAGGGACGGTCCACCAGATCGGCCCCGCGCCACTGCCGGACTTTCCGGCGTTCGTCACGCGCGGGTTCGGTCTCCTCGGCAGCGAGGAGGTGGCGCGCGGAGGAGTGCTCGGCTGGAGCGTGCCGCTGAGGAAGGTGGTCGACCACCCGTGGGGCCTCGATGGGGCTCTCCGACGTGCCGCCGCCGCCCGCTCGGACCTCGGCTCCCGGCTGGAGCAGGTCGACCTCGACGTGTCAGCCGCGTCCCTCCAGCAGGCGCGTGCGAAGAGCACGGCCAGCGGGCGCCGACTGCTGATCGTCGCCGGCTCCCTGGCGGCGATCCTCCTCGCCTATCTCCTCTTCGTCGGCGCGCGGCTTCGCGAGGACGTGAAGAGCACCGGCGAGCGCCTGACTGCCAGCGGTGCGCGCCGCTGGCAGATCCGGACGATCGGCACGCTGGAGGTGGGAGGCGCCGCTCTCGTCGGGAGCATCGCCGGCTGGCTGCTCGGAGGAGCAGCCGCCGTCTGGCTCATCTCGCGTCTCGGCGGCGCGGGATGGCCTGCGGCGACGCACGCACTCACGGCTCCCGCGGCGCTCGCGCTCGGGGCCGCCTGCGCCGCCGCGGTGACGGGACTCGTCGTCATGGCGGCGACGATGCGACCGCTGAGCGTTGCCGGTCGCTCGCTCGACATTGCCGACGTCGCCGCGATCGGGGCAGTGGTGACGCTTGCCGCCGGCTTCGCGCAAGGCGCCCTCGATCCCGGGCGGCTCGCCGAGGGCGAGGGCTCGCCTGCGCTCCTTCTGGTCGCGCCCGCGCTCGTCGGCCTGGTCGCCGCGGTCGTGGGCGGGCGGCTCGTAATGCCTGCGTTGCGGGGGCTGGAGCGGCTCGCTCGGAGAGCGTCGCCGGTTCTCCGGCTGTCGGCCTTGACCGTCGTTCGGCGCCCCGGAGAGGCGGCCGTGCTCGCCGCCTTCTTGAGCATCACGCTCGGGCTGTCGTTGTTCCTCGCGGTGTACCGCAGCACGCTCGAGCGGAGTCGGCGAGACGAGCTCGCGTACGCGGCTCCGACCGCGTTCCGCCTGAGCGAGAGCCTGCGCAGTCTGGTGCCCGTGACCTCGGTGCCCCTCGGCGACATTCCGGGCGCGACGAAGCTTCCGGTGCTACGCCTATCGGGAAACGCGCCCCGGCCTTCGGGGGGCGTGAGCTTCACGCTGCTCGGGGTTCCCGCGAGGGCGCTGCCCGTCCTCGACGGATGGCGAGGCGACTTCAGCGCGCTCTCGCCCAGAGCGATCGCGGCCAAGCTCGCCGCACGGAGAGACACGAGCTTCGAGGCGATTCCGCTC
>DASQWB010000117.1:0-8678 GCA_035640455.1 Gaiellaceae bacterium
CCGCGCCGACGGCGACGACCTCGTCCGGGTTGACGCCCTTGTGCGGCTCCTTGCCGATCAGCTCCTTGACCTTGTCGACGACCGCCGGCATGCGGGTCATGCCGCCGACGAGGACGACGTGGTCGATCTTCGCCTTGTCGAGCCCGGCGTCCTTGAGGCACTGCTCCGTCGGACCGACGACACGAGCGAGCAGCTCGGCGGTCAGCTCGTTGAGCTTCGCGCGCGTGAGCTGCAGGTCGAGGTGCTTCGGGCCCTCCTGCGTCGCGGTGATGAACGGCAGGTTGATCTGTGTCGTCATCGTCGACGAGAGTTCGATCTTCGCCTTCTCGGCCGCCTCGTAGAGGCGCTGGAGCGCCATCGGGTCCTGCGACAGGTCGACGGCCTGGCTCTTCTTGAACTCGCTGACCATCCAGTCGACGATCGCCTTGTCGAAGTTGTCGCCGCCGAGGTGGTTGTCGCCGTTCGTCGCCTTCACCTCGAAGACGCCCTCGCCGAGCTCGAGGATCGACACGTCGAAGGTGCCGCCGCCGAGATCGAAGACGAGGATCGTCTGGTCGGACTCCTTCTCGAGCCCGTACGCGAGCGACGCGGCGGTCGGCTCGTTGATGATGCGCAGGACGTTGAGGCCGGCGATCTTGCCGGAGTCCTTCGTCGCCTCGCGCTGCGCGTTGTTGAAGTAGGCGGGGACGGTGACGACCGCGTCGGTCACGGTCTCGCCGAGGTACGCCTCGGCGTCCGCCTTCAGCTTCTGGAGGATCATCGCGCTGATCTCCGGCGGCGCATACTCCTTGCCTCCGGCCTTGACGCGCACGTCCTCGTTCGGGCCCTTCACCACCTCGTAGGGGACGATCTTCATCTCTTCCGAGACCTCGTCGTACTTGCGGCCCATGAAGCGCTTGATCGAGAAGACCGTGTTCTTCGGGTTCGTTACCTGCTGCCGGCGCGCCGGGACGCCGACGAGTCGCTGGTCATCCTTGAACGCGACGACGGACGGCGTGGTGCGACCGCCTTCGGCGTTCGGGATGACCGTGGGCTCGCCGCCCTCGAGGACGGCCATGCACGAGTTCGTCGTGCCCAGGTCGATGCCGATTGTCTTTGCCATGCGTGGTTCCTCCAAACGATTTATGACCTCGGGAAGGATAAAATCTAAGCCCTTTCATGTCAAGGTTTGGCCGACGACCCCGGCGTGGGTTTGTGCGCTCGAGAGGTGGGCTACGCTGCGCATTGATGGAGCCGCTCGTCGACGCGTGGGGGCGCGCGATCGGGAGTCTGCGCGTTTCGGTCACAGACAAGTGCAACTTCCGTTGCACGTACTGCATGCCCGCGGAGGGGCTCGAGTGGCTGCCGAAGCGGGAGGTGCTGAGCTTCGAGGAGATCGAACGTCTCGTACGCGTGCTCGCGCGCATGGGCGTCCGGGAGGTCCGGCTGACGGGCGGCGAGCCGCTCGTGCGGCGCGACCTGCCCGAGCTCGTGCGGATGCTCGCGGCCGCGCCCGGCGTCGAGGATCTCTCGCTGACGACGAACGGCGTCCTCCTCGACCGGCTCGCGGGACCGCTCGTTGCGGCGGGCCTGAAGCGGATCAACGTCTCGCTCGACTCGTTGAGCCACGTCCGCTTCACCGAGCTGACGCGGCGTGACGCGCTCGACAAGGTCCTGCGCGGGCTCGAGGAGGCGGAGCGCTATCCCGAGCTTCGCCCCATCAAGGTGAACTGCGTCGCGCTCAAAGGCTTCACCGAGGAGGAGGTGCCGGCGCTCGCCGAGCTCGCGCGCCGCAAGCCGTACGTCGTCCGCTTCATCGAGTTCATGCCGCTCGACGCCGACGAGACCTGGCGCGAGGACCGCGTTCTCACCGGCGGCGAGATCCGCGCGCTGATCGAGGAGCGCTGGCCGCTCGTCGAGGTGCCGGCGGCGCCTTCCTCGACGTCGCGTCGGTTCCGCTTCGCCGACGGCGCAGGCGAGATCGGCTTCATCAACCCGGTTTCGGAGCCCTTCTGCTCGGCCTGCGACCGGATCAGGCTCACGGCCGACGGCCAGCTCCGCACCTGCCTCTTCTCGCGCCGCGAGTGGGACCTGAAGAGCGTGCTCCGCGCCGGGGCCTCTGACGAGGAGCTCGAGCGACGCATTCGGTTCGCCGTCCGGCACAAGGAGCTCAAGCACCGGATCTCGGATCCCGGCTTCGTCCGGGCGAGCCGGTCGATGTCGCAGATCGGCGGGTAGGAGGCCGGAATTTGAAGGCTATCCGCGAAATGGGTCAGAATTCCCCGGTGCCGATGCCCCTCGGAATGACGTCTGCGCGGACCTCGTTGGGAAGAGCTATGGCTGGAGCGGCCACGTGACAGCCGTCGCCGCGGTCGGACGGCGCTACCTCCCGCGCGGCTGGGCGGACTTCGGCCGGCAGCTCGTGATCTGGTTCGGCTTCCTGCTCGCCTACCAGGGCGCGCGCGGTCTCGCCGATCGGAATCCTTCGAAGGCGTTCGAGAACGGCTGGCGCGTCCTCGGCGTAGAGCAGGGGATGACGCACCACATCTACGAGCTGACCCTTCAGAACGTCGCCGAGTCCTCGTCGTTCCTCAACCGGCTGGCGTCGCTGACCTACTGGATGTCCGAGTTCGCGGTCGTCGGCCTCGCGCTGCTCTACGTCTACCTGCGCCGGCACGAGTCGTTCAAGCGGTTCCGGAACTGGATCCTCGTTGCAAACGTGCTCGGTTTGATCGGATACGTCCTGCTGCCGACGGCGCCGCCGCGGATGTTCCAATCTCTCGGCTTCATCGACACGCTCGGCAGCATGAGCTCCGTGAACCACGGCAGCGGATTCGTCGAGGTAGCCGCGAACCCGTACGCCGCGATGCCGAGCCTGCATGCCGCGGACGCCCTCATCGTCGGTGTGATGCTCATCACGGTCACGCGGCGGCCGTGGCTGCGCCTGCTGTGGGCGCTCTGGCCGCTGTGGGTCTGGTTCTGCGTCATGGCGACCGCGAACCACTTCTGGCTCGACGTCGTCGGCGGCGTCGCGGTAGCGCTGCTCGCGCTCCCGCTGCTGCCGTTGCTGCAGAGCCACCGGCTACGGCGGCTGGCTCCGAAGCTCGGCTCATAAGAACCCATGGGACGGGCCGCGGGCCTGAAGAGCGGGTATACGCAGGGCGCCCGCAAGCTCGCCAGCCGCTCGATGCTCGGCCTCGCGCGCACGCGCGTGACCCCCGATGCGCTGACGGCCTCGGGCGTCGCGCTCTGCGCCGCCGCCGCCGTCCTCGTCTTCTTCGAGAACCGGGACGAGCTCCTCTTCTACTGGCTCGGCGCTGCCGTCTTCGTCGTCGGCTCGATCCTCGACATCCTCGACGGCGCACTCGCCCGGACGAGCGGCAAGGGAACGCCATTCGGCGCCTTCCTCGACTCGACGACCGACCGTGTGAGCGAAGGAGTCGTCCTCGGGGCAATCGCGCTCGTCTTCGCCCGTCACCACGACCTCGTCGGCGTCGGGCTCGCCTTCGCCGCCGTCGCCGGCTCGTTCCTCGTCAGCTACACGCGCGCCCGCGCCGAGGCGCTCGGCCTGCGCGGCGACGTCGGTATCGGCAGTCGTGCAGAACGCGTCGTGGTGATCACGGTCGGCCTCGTCCTCGCTCCCTGGGGTGCGCTCGTGTGGGCGATCGGCGCCCTCACGGCGACCGCGTGGTTCACGGTCGGCCAGCGCGTGTGGAGCGTGCGCTCGCAGCTTCGTCAGACACGCCCATAGCATCCGTGCTATGGTGCTAGCACTTCGGTGCTAGCAGAAGAGCGGAAAAGCGTCCTCGTGCGGCTGCCGCGCGAGCTGAAGCGGCGACTGGCCGAGGAGGTGAGGCGGCGGGGCAGCAACCTGAACGACGTCGCGGTGGGCCTCCTCGCCTCGCGCTTCGCGGTCGCCTTCGAGCCCACCGGCCGCGCCGGCACGGTGAAGCGTGAAGGCGGCTCGGTGCTCCTGAGGATGCCGCCCGAGCTAAAGGACAAGCTCGCCGCCCGCGCCGCACAACGCAAGCGAAACGTTAACGACCTGATCGTCGAGACGCTCTCCGAGCGGCTCGGAAAGGACACCATGACCTCCAGAAACGGAAAGGCGCCGCGGAGCGAGGAGAGGGTGCGCGTCGCGATCGTCGGCGTGGGGAACTGCGCCAACTCGCTCCTCCAAGGCGTCCACTACTACCGGGACGCCGACCCGGACCAGTTCGTCCCGGGCCTCATGCACGTCGACCTCGGTGGCTACCACGTGCGCGACATCGAGTTCACGGCCGCCTTCGACGTCACGACGGACAAGGTCGGCAAGGACCTGGCCGACGCGATCTGGGCCAGCCCGAACGACACGTACAAGTTCGCGGACGTTCCGAAGACCGGCATCACCGTCTCGCGCGGGATGACGCACGACGGGATCGGCAGGTACCTCGGCGACGTCGTGGAGAAGGCGCCGGGCGAGACCGACGACGTGACCGGGATCCTGCGCGAGACGAACACGGACGTCGTCGTCAGCTACCTCCCCGTCGGCTCCGAGGAGGCGACGAAGTGGTACACGGAGCAGATCCTGAACGCCGGCTGCGCGATGGTGAACTGCATCCCGCAGTTCATCGCGCGCGAGGCGTACTGGCAGCGCCGCTTCGAGGAGCGCGGGTTGCCGATCATCGGCGACGACATCAAGTCGCAGATCGGCGCCACGATCACGCACCGCGTGCTGACGAGCCTCTTCCGCGAGCGCGGCGTGCGGCTCGACCGGACGATGCAGCTCAACGTCGGCGGCAACTCCGACTTCCTCAACATGCTCGAGCGCGACCGGCTCGAGGCGAAGAAGATCTCCAAGACGAATGCCGTGACGTCGATGCTCGAATACGACCTCGGCCCCGGCAACGTGCACGTCGGCCCATCCGACCACGTGCCGTGGCTGACCGACCGCAAATGGGCCTACATCCGCATGGAAGGCTCGGCCTTCGGCGACGTGCCGCTCAACCTCGAGCTCAAGCTCGAGGTATGGGACTCGCCGAACTCGGCGGGGATCGTCATCGACGCCGTCCGGCTCGCGAAGCTCGCGCTGAACAACGGCATCGCGGGCGCGCTTGAGGGGCCGAGCGCGTACCTGATGAAGTCGCCTCCGCGTCAAATCCCGGACGACGACGCGCACGAGGCGGTCGAGCGGTTCATCGAGCAGCACAAGCGGACGCCGGCTCGGGTGCCGGCTACCGCCTAAGGCGCGTCCGGCCTCCAGCTCGCGGACCCTCGTGGCGATACTGCCGGGCATGCCCCGGCGGCCATGGGCATGTGCGTCTCTTGCGGCGGCGGTCGCGCTCGCGCTCGCGTGCGCGGGCTCCGCGCTCGGCGCCGGCCGCTCGCCGGTCGCCGCGCTTCAGGTCGCGCTCAGCAAGCGCGGGCTCTACTCGGCGACGATCGAGGGCGTCGCGGGGCCGACGACGGCTGCAGCCGTGCGCGCGTTCCAGCGGCGCGTGCACCTGCCGGTCGACGGCGTCGCCGGCCCCATGACCCGCGCGGCGCTCGGCCGGTACGGCCGCCACACGCTCGGCACCCGGCCGCTCCGCGGGGGCATTCGGCTGGGACGTCGCCGAGCTCCAGTTCCTCCTCGCCTGGCACGGGTTCCCCTCGCGCGCCTTCGACGGGCGCTTCGGCGCCCACACGACGGGTGCGTTGCGCCGGTTCCAGCGCTTCGCGGGGCTCGCGCCGGACGGCGTCGCCGGCCCCGACACTCTTTCGGCGCTGGGTCGGCCGCTGCCGCACCTGCCGATCTCGCTCGCATGGCCGCTCCGCGGCGGGGTCGGCGACCGCTTCGGTCCCCGCGGCGCGCGCTTCCACGCCGGTGTCGACCTCACGGCGCCGGCGGGGACGCCGGTCGGCGCCGCCGCTGCGGGTCGAGTCGTGTGGGCGGGTTACCGACGCGGCGGCTGGGGGCTGCTTGTCACGATCGCGCACGGCGACGGCCGGCGGACGATGTACGCGCACCTTGCGAGCGTCGACGTTCGGCTCGGCGGGCGGGTGAGGACGGGCGCACGGGTAGGACGCGTCGGCGGCACCGGCGAGGCCACGGGGCCGCACCTCCATTTCGAGGTCCGGCTGCGGAGCGCAGCGGTCGATCCGCTGCCGGCATTGCGCTGAGGCCTCGCGGCCGCGGCCGTCTTGGCTCGGCGCCTAGGTAAGGCAGCCCCGACCTCCTCCCCGCCTCGAGCCTATCGCCGGCCGGCGCACGTGTCTGTGCCGACTTCGGGCCGAAACCCTTGCGGCGCGCGGCCCGGTGCAGGACGACCGCTTCCGACGCGGGCACGGGGCTAGACTCGGGCGCGGATGAGCCTCCGCATCTGCCTCGTCTCGCCGTTCGCGTGGTCGCAGCCGCACGACGTGAACGAGCACGTCGCAGGCGTCGCCGCGGGACTGCGGGAGCTTGGATACCACGTGACGATTCTCGCGCCGTCGACCCGCGCCTCCGATCTCGTGGCCGGGCGCCGCGCGCTCCTCGACGGCGGTAACACCGACGTCATCGCCCTCGGGCCGGCGGTGCCTGTCTCGCGGCGCAGCCGCGTCGGCGTTCCCGTGGGCGTGCGGGCGAACCTCGCGCTCGCTCTCGCCGCCGGCCGCTACGACGTCGTCCACGGCTTCGAGGCCGGCCTGCCGAGCCTCTCGTACCTCGCGCTGCGCGACGCGCAGGCGCTCACGGTGGCGACCTTTCTCTCGGCCGAACGGCTCGGCTACCCGCCGGGACGGATGCAGCGCGAGCGGCTCCTCGCCCGCCTGGACGCGCTCGCCGCGACGAGCGCCGAGACGGCCGAGGCCGCCGCGCTCCGCTTCCCCGGCGAGTACACCGTCGTGTCGCCTGGGGTCGACCTCGACCTCTTCCGTCCCGGCGAGAAGCGCCGCCTCGCGGTCCTCGAATGGCGACCGGCGGAGCGGGCGCTGGCGCGGGCGGTGATCCGGGTGCTGCGCGAGCTCCCCGACTGGGAGCTCGTCCTCCTCCGGACGAAGCCGCTCTCCGGCCGGCCGTACCGGCCGCCGTCCCTGCGCGACCGGATCCATGTCCGGACCGCCCGCGACGGCCGCTCGAGAGCGCAGATCTTCCGCGAGGCGAGCATCGTCGTTCCCGCGCTCACCGGCCTGCCTCGGGTCAGGCTCGAGGCGGCGGCCGCCGGGGCGGCGATCGCTGCGCCGCCGGGGATGCGCGAGCAGCCGGAGCTCGCGGCCGCCGCGCTCGCGCGGCTCGCCGAGGACGAGGAGCACCGCGCGGGGACGGCGGCGAAGAACCGGGCGGAGGCGGAGACCCAGAGCTTTGCCGCCGTCGCCTCCGAGCTCGATGCCCTCTATCGGCGGCTCGCCCGCCGGCGCCGGCCGCGGCCCGCAGCCGATCCGCTCGGCGAGCGCGACTGGATCCTCTGCGACCTCCACACCCACACGAGCTGGTCGCACGACTGCCGCATCGGGGTGGCCGAGCTGCTCGACCACGCCGAACTCGAGGGCCTCGGCGCGATCGCGGTCACCGACCACAACGTCTTCGGCGGCGCGCAGGAGGCGGTCGAGCTGGCGCGGACCCGCGACCTCGTCGTCATCCCCGGCGAGGAGATGAAGACCGCAGGACAGGGCGAGGTGATCGGCCTTTTCCTCTCGGAGGAGATCCCTCGCGGCCTCACCTTCGAGGAGACGATCGCCGCGATCCGCGCCCAGGGTGGGCTCGTCTACCTCCCCCACCCCTTCGACCGGCTGCACGCGATCCCCGACGCACCGACCCTGCAGCGGCACCTCGCCGACATCGACGTCTTCGAGGTCTATAACGCGCGGCTCCTCTTCGAGGCCTACAACGAGGAGGCGCTGCGGTTCGCGACGAAGTACAACCTGACGATGGGCGCCGGCTCCGACGCGCACGTCCTCCAGGGCCTCGGGACCGGCGCGCTGCGGATGCGCGCGTTCGACGGACCGGAGGAGTTCCTCGTCAGTCTGCGCACGGCCCAGGTGCTCCGCCGGCCGAAGTCGCTCGTCTACCTCCAGTCGCTCAAGTGGGTCGCGCAGGCCAAGGAAAGAGTCCGCTAGCCGAGAACCTGGAAAGAGCCGCCGTGTGTGCCGTTCCCACCGACGAGATCTACGAGAAATACCTGCAAAAGGCCATTCTCGAGATCAACGAGCTCGGCGACGAGATCGCCCGCGCCGCGGGCGGCGAGCGCGTGCCCGTGCTCGGCTCCGGTCACCCGCTGGCGGACATCTTCCTGCTCAAGTGGGCGCCGCAGCCGGCCGAGGTGCAGGAGGGTGTCGCCTTCTTCGGCCGGGCGGGCCAGGCGATCCTGAAGTCGCTCCAGCGCCTGCGGGTCGATCCGATGGCCGTCTACGGCACAAACTGCCTCAAATTCGCGGACAGCGACGAGGAGGAGTCGCGCCCGTTCCTCGCGCGCGAGCTCCACGTCGTCGGGCCGAAGCTCCTCGTCGCGATGGGCACGCCTGCGGTCGCGTTCCTGAACTCGATCCGGTTCCCGCTCGCCGACGCCCTCGACGCGGACGCTGACGGTCTCCAGCGCTGGACGCCGACGATCCAGGCGCTCGTCGTGCCCGACATCGACGAGTCGCTCGACGAGCAGCCGGCGAAGACGCGCTTCTGGAACGCGTTCAAGGCGCTCGGCCCCTGGTGGGCGGAGCTTCCGCCGTACTGAGCCGGCGGGCGGCCGCCTTCACCGCCCTCG
>DASQWB010000118.1:0-6214 GCA_035640455.1 Gaiellaceae bacterium
CTGACTGGCAGCGCCAGCTGCACGAGCGCGGCAGCTTCACGTCCGTCGAGGAACAGCGCCGTCAAGCGGGTGTGCGCAAGGCCGGGCCGCCTCCTGATGACAAGGACCCGAAGGTACGAATCTCCGAGGCGGCGGCGAGCATGGCTGCCGACCTCGGCGAGCTGATCTGGGACGGCGAGCACGCCTACCTCGTCGCGCGCGAGAGCGGTCACGTTCGCACGCTGGCCGTCCGCTCGAAGGCGTTTCGGCTCTGGCTGCACTCGAAGCTGAAGGCGCACGGCGACCGCCCGCCCTCGAATCCGCAGCAGTGGTCGGCGGCGATGGAGAGCTTGGAGGCGCGGGCGGCCGAGGGCGGCACCGGGCTCACGCCCTCGATTCGAGTCGCGAGCCTCGACGGCGCGATCTACATCGACCTCGGGGACGACTCGTGGCGCTGCGTCAAGGTCACGACCGAGGGTTGGAGCGTGATCCCCCACCCCGCCGACGGCCCGTACTTCTACCGGCCGCCGCGCCTGGCGGCGCTCCCCGAACCGAAGTCGAACGGCGACCTGGCCGACCTCTGGACGTTCTTCAACGTGAGGGCCGACGACCGGCCCCTGCTTCTCGCGTACCTCGTGCAGGCGCTCCGACCGCGCGGGCCATACCCGATCCTCTCGGCGCACGGTCCGGCCGGGGCGACCAAGACGACGTTCATCAGCGCGATCAAGGCGCTCACCGACCCGACCCTCTCCTCGCCGGAATCACCGGCGCTGACGAGCCCCCGCAAGCCGCCGCGCGAGGAGCGCGACGTGATCGCGGCCGCGCGCAACAACCGGGTCGTCGCCTTCGACAACGTCTCGTACCTCGACCAGTGGCTCTCCGACGCGCTCTGTCGCCTGGCGACCGGAGCCGAGCTCGGGGGCCGCGCCAACTACACCGACTTCGATGAGGCCGTGTTCGTCGCGAGCCGACCCGTGATGCTCAACGGCATCCCCGACGTCGTGCGCCAGTCCGACCTCGCCGACCGCTGCGTCAAGGTCGAGTGCCGCAAGCCGCCGAAGCGAATCCCGGAGGCCACCTACTGGCACCGCTTCAAGCGCGAGTGGCCGATCCTGCTCGGCGTCGTACTCGACCTCTACTCGGCGGTGCTTCGGCACTGGACCGAGGCCGCCGGCCGCGTCCCTGACGACGCCGACGTGCGAATGCGCGACTTCGCGCGAATCGGGGAGGCGCTCGGGCTCGAGCTGGGCTGGGCCGAGGGCGAGTTCACGCACCTCTACGCCGACAACCTCGGCAACGCGGCGGCCGAGATCGCGCACTCCGACCCGATCACGAAGCCGCTCATCCACCTGCTGCGGGAACGCGGCGGCTCGTGGGAGGGCACGACGCAGGAGCTTCTGACGAAGCTCGGCGGCGCGCTGAACGAGTCCGATCCGACCAGGTCGCTCGACATCAAGAACGACAGGGAGTGGCCGCGGTCGCCGCACAAGCTCGCGGCGAGGCTGGCGAGGCTGAGCACCGCGCTCGAAGCGGTGGGAGTCGTCGTCAGCGAGACGTATCGGTCGAACGGGCGCTCGGTGCGGCGCATCGACATGTGCACTGGAGATGTGCACTCGACCGACCGCCAGAACGGGCCGAACGAGGCGATCGAGTGCACATAGTGCACATCCCCTCCCTTTCTATAAACCTCAGCAACTTGGAGAGGGAGAGTAGAGAGAGAGGATTTAGAGATAGAGAGCCGATGTGCACTATGTGCACTCGGGAAGGAGCGTGACGGAGTGGCGAAGGCGACGAGAACCCCCGACGAGCGAAGCGAGCAGGCGAGGAAGGGGTGGGCGACGAGGCGAGCGCGCGGCTCGTACTGCAACGACGGAGCGATGAGCGACGAGCACAAGCGCGCGATCTCCGAGGCGATGCGCGGGCGCAAGCTCTCGAAGCGTCACCGGGCGCGGATCGGGCGGGGACGACGGCGCGCGGCTGCGGCTCGGCGGGCCTCGTAGTCCGGGGGCGGAAGGGCAGTCGCGCCTCCTCTCTGCCCCTTCGGGCTGCGCGATAGGGCACGGGCACCTAGCCGTGCCCACCAACCCGTTTGAACGCTGGCCTCGCGCGGTTCGGCGGGGGCGACATTCGAGGGCGACACGAGGGCGACATTCGGGCCTCCGCAACGCGGGCAAGGCGGGCAATCCGGGAGTCGGTCGGCGGGCACCATAGAGAGCAGGTGAACGACTCGCTGCAATTCGAACCGCCCAAGGGCTGGAAGCCGCCGCCGAGGTACCGGCGCGCCCGCCGATTCAGGCCGGACGCGCGCTTCTGGAAGCTGCGCGCGGAGGGCATGACCCAGGCCGAGCTCGCCCGCCTATACGGCGTCAACCCCTCGACCATCTGCCGGTTCCTCGCGCCCATCGAGGCCGAGCTTCGGGGCGAGGCGTAGTGGCGCGGGACGGCGCGGGCCGCAGGGCCAAGGCCCGAGCGGCCGAGGTCCTGCGCGAGGGAGGGACGCAGCGCGAGGCCGCGCGGGCCGGGGGCGTGTCGGTGCGCCAGGTGCAGCGGTGGGCCAAGGAGCCCGCCTTCGCCGCCCTGCTCCGACGCGAGACGCTCGTCACGGCCGGGCACGTGCAGCACGGCCACGCCGACGCCGACGTCGATCCCCTCGGCGGGCTACCCCCGTCGCGCGCGTGGGTCTCGTGCCCCGACCTCGCGGTCATCGGCTCGGCCCTGCACCCGCTGGCTAGCTCCGCTCCCGTCGACGATCTCGAGCCCGAGGAGCACGGGCCGAGCGTGGTCGAGGTCGAGTTCTGCCTGCGCCCCGAGCGCATCGCGCACGTCCGCGAGCGGCTCGCCGCCGGCGAGGTCCCCGATCCCCCGAGCGCCGAGCCGGTCTACGTCCAGCCCTTCACGCTCTTCGGGCTGCTCGCGATGCAGGCCGACCGCTCGAAGCTCGTCTCCGCGATCGGCCTCTCCGGCGCGGGCAAGCACCTGATCATCCCCGACGCGGCGTGACCCACCGCCCGAAGCGGCGTAAGAGGTTCCGCGAGCGGCCGAGCAAACCCGCCCCGTCACCGCCCCCGCCCCGCGAGAAGCGCCCCAGGGACCGGCGCGAGCGGCCCTAGGTCCCCACCGACGAGCGGCGCTAGACTCGGCGCGTGGCGCGCCTCAAGCCCGACGACGTCTTCACGCCCGCCGCGCCCGTGCGCGACGACATGTTCGCGACGCGGCGGCACGAGAACCTTCAGGACCGCGTAGACGCCGTGCTTCGAGGCGAGGCCGGTCGCCAGGTCGTCCTCTTCGGAGAGACCGGCGTCGGGAAGACCTCCCTGATGGGCTTCCTGTGCCGGAAGCGCCAAATCCCGTACGTGCGCGTCGAGTGCGGCGGAACCTTCGAGGAGACGATGCGGGAGGCGCTCGGGAAGATCGTCGGTGAGGAGGAGATCGAGCGGATCGACAAGCAGTCGGGCGAGGCCGAGTTCGGCGCCACGGTGTGGGGCTTCGTCACCGGCAAGGCTCGCGTCGGCAAGGAGACACAGCGTCGGACGGTTCCGATCCCTCGGAACATCACGGCGCTCGCCGCCGAGACGCTCTCGCTCCTCGACTACCGCGTCCTGTTCCTCGACAACTTCGAGAACCTCGCGGGCAAGCCGCACGAGCAGGCGACGACGCGCGCGATCGCGGAGCTGCTCAAGTCGTTCTCGGACAGGGCAATCGAGGAGGGCTTCCGCGCGAAGATCGTCGTCGCCGGGATCCCCTCCGTCTCGGAGGAACTGATCGCGCTCGATCCGGCGACGGCTCGGCGCACGGCGCAGATCGAGGTCGGCCGGATGCCACCCGAGGAGTTGGACCAGATCCTCGAGCGCGGCGGGCAGAAGCTCGGGCTCGAGTTCGAGGGCTTCGCGCGGTCGCAGATCGTCCAGTTCTCCGACGGGTTCCCGTACTACACGCACCTGTTCGCCCTTCACGGCGCGCGCCGCGCGCTCGACCGGGGAAGCGACACGATCGGGATTGACGACTTCGAGCAAGCGCTCGACGTGATCCTCGCGGACTGCGACCTCGCCCTGCGGAAGGCCTACACCGACGCGGTCGAGACGAGCGGCGACGTGCGCGTGCGCAAGTCCGTGATGGAGGCGATGGCGAACGTCAACGACATCGAGGTCTCGTTCAAGACGATCCGCGCGGAGTTCCTCAAGCTCCACCCCGATCGCTACGACACGATGGCCCGCCTGAACTTCATCAGCCCGTACCTGACGCAGCTCAAGCAGAAGCAGATCCTCGCCGACCGCGGCCTGCCGAAGAGCAAGAACAACCTCTACCGCTTCGCGAATCCGCTGATGCGCGGCTACGTGCGGCTGGTGATGGAGCGCGAGAAGCAGCAGGCGCTTCAGCTAACGGCCTAGGCCAGTTTCGCCCGCAGCCGCTCCACGAGTTCCTCGGCCTCGGCCCGCGTCTCGGCGTCCTCGGCCTCGGCGGCAAGCTCCTCCGCGCGCTCGATGTAGCCGCGCAGGGTGTCGGGCTCCGACGCGGCTGACTCCCCGAAGCGGAGCGTCCCGAGCGCGTCCTTGCCCGTCTCGCGCCGGGCCTCTTCGAGGTAGATGCGGGCGCGCCAGTCGTGGTTCGGCATCGCGGCGAGTATGCCCGCGGGGAGCTAGGCCGCTTCGGGCAGCGCCGCGTCCGGCTCCGGCCCGGCCTCCTCGATCACCTGCAAGCCGTCGGCGAGAGTCCACGCGAAGCGCACCGGCAGGCCCGGCGGCTCGAGGAGCTCCGTCCGGACGGGCGTGTTCCGCATCTCGAACTCCACCCGCTCGTGCACCGGCTCGCGGCCCCGGCGGACGGTCGCGCCGACCTCGAACTGCGCCAGCCAGCGCCGCCGCTCGGAGAGGGAGAGCGAGTACCAGCTCTCGTGCAGCGTCGCCGCCTCGGCCTCGACGCCCGGAGCGGTCTGCGCCGCGCGCAGCGCGTCCTCGGCCTCCTCGAGCCTGGCCTTGCGCTCCAGCGCCCCGGCGCGGAAGGCGGCGGCGTCGATGTCGGAGATGTCGGCCGCGAGCCACGCCTCGTAGGACGCCTTCGCGGCGGCGACCGCCTGCTTCAGCGGCGCGGTATCAGGACCCGCCTCGGGCGCGATGGTGTACAGCGGCAGGAGCGCCACGAACGTGCGCTGCACGAACTCCTCGGCGTGCCGCTGCTGAACGCCTGCGGGAGCGTCACAGGGCGGCCCCGCGAGCATGTAGGGACGGCAGCGGTAGCGCCCGCCGCCGTGATCGGACGTGCTCGCGTAGAGCTGCCTGCCGCAGGAGGCGCAGCGCAGGAGTCCCGAGAGCAGCGACCGCTCGGAGGGCCGACCCCGCCGGCCGCGTACCTCGTTCGCCGCGCGGAAGAGCGCCGGGTCCACGATGGGGTCGTGACCGTGCGGGTTGCGGATCTGGCCGTAGCGGGCCTCGCCCGTGTAGACGGGGTTGCGGATCATCGCCTGCACGGCCGACTTCGTCCAGTGCGTGTTCCCCAGGCGGTTCGGCACGCCCGCGTCGCGAAGCACGGCCGCGCACTCGGCCCACGAGCCGCTCTGCGCCCGAAGCTCGAACACCCGCCGCACGACGGGTGCGTAGCCGTTCGGCACCAGCCGCCGGTCGTCGCCGCGGTCGTAGCCGACGGGCACCCAGGCGCAGATGTGGATGCCGCGCGCGACGGCGCTCCGCTGAGCCGCCTGCCAGCGCAGCCCGATCTCCTCGCGCTGCGCCTCGTGCATGAGGCTCATCTGCTCGGCCGGGAGCTTGGCGTAGCCGCGCGCGTCGAGTAGCTCGGCGGACGGGTTGTCCGCGACCTTGAGAACGCCGCCCGCCTGGAGCAGCCGCGCGCGAAGCTCGCGCGTGAGCGCCAGCGTCCCGAGCCGATCCTGCGAGCTCACGACGATGCCCGACCGCTTGCCCTCCTCAACGAGCCGGAGCGCCTGGCCCATCGCGGGCCGCTGGTCGAGCGGCGTCGTGTGCGAGACGTTCAGGTCCTGCGGCTCAACGACCTCGACCTCGAAGCCCGCGTCCCGCGCGTACCGTGTCGCCGTGCGGATCTGCTCGGTCGGGGAGATGAAGCGGTCGCCCTTCTTGTCACGGCCGCCGACGTCGGAGACGCGAACGACGAGCGCGAGGGGCCTGCGATTGGGGTTCACTTCTTCCTCCTGTAGAGGGGACGCCCGTCGCGTCCCTTCTAGTCTCAGCGTAATCAGAATCGGTCAAATGAACACCCTCGTCTA
>DASQWB010000119.1:0-3763 GCA_035640455.1 Gaiellaceae bacterium
CATGCCGCAGTCGAAGATCCGCATCAGGCTCAAGGGCTACGACCACCAGCAGCTCGACAAGTCTGCGTCGCAGATCGTCGAGACGGCTCAGCGAACCGGCGCCACCATCACCGGGCCCGTCCCGCTGCCGACGGAGAAGAACGTGTTCACCGTGATCCGGAGCCCGTTCAAGGACAAGGACTCGCGCGAGCACTTCGAGATCCGGACGCACAAGCGGCTGATCGACATCCATTCGCCCACGCCGAAGACGGTCGACTCGCTGATGCGGCTCGACCTGCCGGCCGGCGTGGACATCGAAATCAAACTCTGATGAAGGGCATCGTCGGTAGAAAGCTCGGCATGACCAGGGTTTTCGACGAGGAGACCGGCGTCGCGACGCCGATCACCGTCATCGAGGCGGGGCCGTGCCCGGTCGTGCAGGTGAAGACCGTCGAAACCGACGGATACGAGGCGGTGCAGCTCGCGTTCGAGCCCGTCGCCGAGCGGAAGCTCACGCGGCCCGAGGTCGGACACCTGCGCAAGGGCCAGGCCGAGCCGCACCGGCACCTCGTCGAGATGCGCGGGCCGACCGAGCTGACGGTCGGGGAAGCGGTCACCGTCGAGACCTTCGAGCCGGGCGAGCACGTCAAGGTCTCCGGCGTCTCGATCGGCAAGGGCTTCGCCGGCACCGTGAAGCGCCATCGCTTCAGCCGCGGCCCCGAGAGCCACGGCTCGCACAACGTGCGCAAGCCGGGGTCGGTCGGCGCCTCGGCCACGCCGTCCCGCGTCTTCAAAGGCGTGCGGATGGCCGGCCGGCTCGGCGGCAAGCGCGTGACGCAGGTCGGGCTCACGATCCACGCCGTCGATATGGAGCGGAACCTGCTCCTCGTCAAGGGCGCCGTTCCCGGCCCCAAAAACGGCCTCGTCGAGGTTAGAGAGGAGCGCGCGCATGGCCGCGCCTAAGGCTCCGCTCCTCGACGGCGGCGGGAAGGCGTCCAAGCAGGTGACGCTCGAGTCCGAGATCTTCGGCGCCGACCTCAAGCCGCACCTCGTGCACGAGACCGTACGCGCGGAGCTGAACGCGCGGCGCGCGGGAACGCGCGGCGGCAAGAGCCGCGGCCTCGTCTCCGGCGGCCGCGGCAAGCCGTGGCGCCAGAAGGGCACCGGCCGGGCCCGCGCGGGCACGATCCGCGCGCCGCAGTTCACGGGTGGCGGCCTCGCCTTCCCGCCGACGGGGCGGAGCTTCGAGGTGAAGGTGAACCGGAAGGCGCGGCGCGCCGCGTTCCGCGGCGCGCTCACTGCTCACGCCGCAGCGGGAACCTTCGGGGTGCTCGCGGACGACGCTGTGACCGAGCCGTCCACCAAGCTAGCCGCGAGCTTGCTCGCGGCTTGGGGCAAGCAGCTCCCGGCCGTCGTCGTCGCGACACCCGAGCAGGAGGCGGTCGTGAAGTCGTTCCGCAACCTCGATCGGGTCGCGGTATCCTCGCCGGGCGAGCTCGAGGTGGCCGCGGTCGTCTGGGCCCGCTCGCTCCTCGTCACCGAGTCGGCGCTGCCGCTGGTGCAGGGGAGGGCGAGTTGAGTCTCCATCCGAACGAAGTTCTCCTGGCTCCGGTCGTGAGCGAGAAGAGCTACTCCCTGATCGCCGACCGCAAGTACTCCTTCCGCGTGCATCCGGACGCGCACAAGACGCAGATCCGCCAAGCGGTCGAGGAGCTCTTCACCGTGAAGGTCGAGCGCGTGAACATCTCACAGGTGAAGCCGAAGCCGAAGCGGCGCGGGCTCCATCGCGGTAAGAAGCCCGGCTGGAAGAAGGCCGTCGTCCAGGTGCGCGAGGGCGACACGATCGAGATCTTCGAAGGAGCGCAGGTCTGATGCCGCTGCGCAAGTACAAGCCCACGAGCCCGGGGCGCCGCTTCATGACCGTCTCGACCTTCGAGGAGGTCACCCGGTCGAAGCCGGAGAAGAGCCTTGTCGAGCCGGTCACGCGGAAGGGCGGCCGGAACAACAAGGGCCGGATCACGACCCGCCACCAGGGCGGCGGCCACAAGCGCCGCTACCGCGTGATCGACTTCAAGCGGACGAAGGACGGCGTGCCCGCGAAGGTGGCGGCGATCGAGTACGACCCGAACCGGTCGGCGCGGATCGCGCTGCTGCACTACGCCGACGGCGCGAAGGCGTACATCCTCGCGCCGGCACGGCTGCGGGTTGGCGCGACCGTCGAGTCGGGGCCGACCGCCGACATCAAGCCGGGTAATGCGCTGCCGCTCGAGAACATCCCGACCGGCACGCTCGTCCACAACGTCGAGCTGAAGCCGGGCAAGGGCGGTCAGCTCGCGCGGAGCGCGGGTTCGGGCGTCCAGCTCGTCGCGAAGGACGAGGGCTACGGCGTCCTGCGCCTGCCATCAGGCGAGATGCGCCGCGTGCCGCTCTCGTGCCGGGCCACGATCGGCCAGGTCGGCAACGTCGATCACGAGAACGTCTCCGGTGGCAAGGCCGGACGGAGCCGCTGGAAGGGCAAGCGCCCAGCGGTGCGCGGCGCCGCGATGAACCCCGTCGACCACCCGCATGGCGGCGGCGAGGGCAAGTCGAAGGGCGGCCGCCACCCGGTGACGCCATGGGGCGTGCCGACCCTCGGGAAGCGCACGCGCCGCAAGCACAAGGAGTCCGACAAGCTGATCGTCCGCCCGAGGCGGCGAGGTAAGGAGAAGCGTTGAGCCGGAGCTCGAAGAAGGGGCCGTTCGTCGAGGGACGGCTGATGAGCCGTGTCGAGGCGATGAACGCCGCGAACGAGAAGCGGATGATCCGCACCTGGTCGCGCGCGTCGACGATCTTCCCGGAGATGGTCGGCCACACGATCGCGGTCCACGACGGCCGCAAGCACGTGCCGGTCTTCATCTCCGAGCAGATGGTCGGGCACAAGCTCGGCGAGTTCGCTCCCACGCGGACGTTCCGCGGCCATGCGGGCGACCGCCAGACCCAGGTGAAGAGAGGGCGGTAGTGGCGGCTGACGAGACACGCGAGGTGCGCGCCGAGGCGAAGTGGGTGCGGAGCTCGCCGCGCAAGGCGCGGCTCGTCGTCGACCACATTCGCGGCCGGACCGTGCCGGAAGCCCGCACCGTGCTCGCGTTCTCGGAGCGCGCGGTCGCGCGGGAGGTCGAGAAGGTGCTGCGCTCGGCCGTCGCGAACGCCGAGGCGAACCACGGCCTCGTCGGCGACGACCTCGTCGTGTCGGCGGCCTACGTGGACGAAGGGCCGATGCTGAAGCGCTGGCGCGCCCGCGCACGCGGCCCCGTGGCTCGGATCAGGAAGCGCACCTGCCACATCACTATTCGGCTGAAGCCAGCGGGGGCTGCGCCGCCGCGTGCGGCTTCAGCCGAGGAGAAGACTGAAGAGAAGCCGAAGAGGGCGCCTGCTCGCCGTAGGCAGCCTGCGAAGAAGAAGGAGGCTGCTGCTTGATGGCGACCCCCTTCCGCTTGTCTCGCGCGCCCCGGGGCGCTGCAACGCTCCGCCTCGCGGCGTCCTCGGTCGCGCCCGTAGCCTCCGGCTACGAACGCTCCCTGCGTCCTTGCGAGGCGGGCGTTTCGCGGCCGGGGCGCACGATCCAATCGAAAGGTGATCGCTAATGGGTCAGAAGGTTCATCCGGGCGGGATGCGCGTCGGCGTCATCCACGACTGGAAGTCGAACTGGTACACGGGCAAGAAGGAGTTCCCGGACTACCTGCTCGAGGACATCAGGATCCGCGAGCACATCTACCGCAAGCTGTCCCACGCGGGCCTGTCCGAC
>DASQWB010000120.1:0-17727 GCA_035640455.1 Gaiellaceae bacterium
CGGCGAGACGCACGAGCTCGTGCGGCCGTTCATGGTCATGGCGACCCAGAACCCGATCGAGTACGAGGGCACGTACCCGCTGCCCGAGGCGCAGCTCGACCGGTTCACGATGAAGCTCTCGCTCGGCTACCCGCCGCTCGCGGACGAGGCGAAGATGCTCACCGAGCAGACGAGCGACCCGCCGCTCGACGGGCTCGAGCCGGTGACGAGCGCCGCCGAGGCCGTCGCGCTCGCCGAGGAGGCGAAGTCGATCTACGTCGAGGAGAGCGTGAACCGCTACGTCGTCGCGCTGCTCCGGCAGACGCGCTCGGACGGCCGGCTCTACCTCGGCGCGAGCCCGCGCTCGGGGATCGCGCTCCTCCGCGTCGCGAAGGCGCTCGCGCTCGCCGACGGGCGCGAGTTCCTCGTTCCGGACGACGTGAAGGCCGTAGCGGTGCCCGTGCTCGCGCACCGGCTGATCCTCGCCCCG
This sequence comes from Gaiellaceae bacterium, assembly GCA_035640455.1. GTDB lineage: Bacteria > Actinomycetota > Thermoleophilia > Gaiellales > Gaiellaceae > AC-50. Next base: position 470 of record DASQWB010000120.1, read on the forward strand.
GAGGCGCGCTCGGCAGGCTTGACCGGCGCCGACGCCGTGCGCGAGGCCCTCGAGCGAACGCCGGTCCCGGTTTAGGTGACGAAGCAGGGCCGGCTCGCGCTCGCGCTCGGCGTCGCCACGTACGCCGCCGCCTGGGCGTTCGGGTCGAAGCCGCTCTACCCGGTCGCGACCGGTCTCCTGCTCGCCGTCCTGCTCGCGTGGGCGTGGGTGCGGCTCGCGACGAAGCCGATGCGGCTCGTGCGGACGACCGGCGACGGCGACCACTTCGAGGGCGACGACCTCGTCGTCGACCTCGAGCTCGAGACCGAGGCGCGCGTCGCGCCCGCCTCGGCCGTCGTCGTCGAGGAGATCGGCCGGCTCGGCGAGCGGCAGACGCCGCTCTACCGCCACGGCCGCGGGCTGCGCGCGAGCTACGTCCTGCGCGCGCTCCCGCGCGGCCGGTACGCGTACACGGGCGCGCGCGCCGTGCTCGAGGATCCGTTCGGCCTCGAGCGGGCCGAGGTCGAGCTCGGAGGCGGCGGGGCGGTCCTCGTCTACCCGCGCCTCGTCGAGCTCGACCGTGTCTTCACCGAGACCGGCGCCAACTTCCTCGACGGCCGCCGGCTGCTGCTGCGCCGGCCGAGCGGCTTCGAGCTGCACAGCGTGCGCGAGTACGAGCACGGCGAGTCGCTGCGAAAGGTCCACTGGCGCTCGACCGCGCGCCGCGGGCAGCTGATGGTGAAGGACCTCGAGGACGCCCCGCGCGACGAGGTCGCCGTGCTGCTCGACGCGGATCGGTCGGCTGTCGTCGGAACGCCGCCGGAGTCGAGCTTCGACATGCAGGTGCGGGCGGCCGGCTCGATCCTGCGCTCGCACGTGCGCCGCGGCCGCCGCGCCGTCCTCGTCGTGAACTCGGCGCTGCCGGAGGCGCAGCGCGTGCACTCCGCGGACGGCGACTGGCGGCGGGCGCTCGAGCTCCTCGCCGCGGTGGAGCCGGACGCGCGGGCGCCGCTCTCGGCGTTGCTCGCCGTCGAGGAGAGCCCGGCCTCGCGCGCGCTCGACCTCGCGGTCGTCACGGCACGGCTCGCACCGGAGCTGGTCGACCGGCTCGTCCAGCGGGCGCTCGCCCGACGCGGCGCCTCGCTCGTCTACGTCGACGCGGCCTCGTTCGCGAACGGCGCCGCGGTGCGGCGGCCCGAGCCGGCCCTGCTGCGTCTCCAGGCAGTCGGCGTTCCGGTCGCGGTCCTCCGGCGCGGCGACGACCTCGCCGCCTGTCTCGGTCTTCCCGAGGCGTCGGGAGCTGCTCGTGCGTAGGACGGTCCTCCTCTACATCCTCGCGGCCGCGGTCGTCGCGGGGAACTGGCTGCGCCTCGAGAGCCCGCACCGGGCAGGCTCGGGCGGGCAGGCGCTCTGGATCGCGCTCCTCGCGCTCGCCCCGGCGCTCGTCCGCCCGCTCTGGGCACGGGTGGGCGCGGGCGTCCTGGCCGCGCTCCTCGCCGTGCACTCCGCGTTCGGCCTCTCGGTCTTCGACGCGCGCCCCTTCGACGGCCGCCACGACTTCTTCGGGCCGCTCCTCGGCCGCTTCCGGGACGGCTTCCTCGAGTTCTACGACGTCCGGCTGCCGATCGACGTGGCGACGCATCCGCGGATGCACGCCGTGATCCTCGCCGCCGTCTTCGGCTTCTGCCTCGCCCTCGGCCTCGCGGTCGCGACCCGCCGCGCGGTCGCCGCCGTGCTCCTGCTCGTCGTCGGCGCGGGATGGCCGGCGACACTCCTCGCCGGCGGCAGCGGGCTCACCCGCGGCGCCGTCGTCCTCGGCACGGCCCTCGCGCTCTTCGCCGGCCTCGCCGCCCGCGGCTTGGACGGCCTCGGCCGCGCGGCGGCGGCCGGCCTCGCAGTCGTCCTCTGCGCCGTCGCGGCCTCGAGCTCGCCCGCGGTGGCGAAGAGCGAGCTCCTGAACTGGCAGGGCTGGGACTTCTACACGAAGCCCCAGAAGCCCGTCACCGTCTCGTACGTCTGGCGCTCGAGCTACTTCGGCGTCCACTTCCCGAAGAAGGTGACTACCGTCCTCAGCATCAAGGCCGGCCCTGCGTCGCTCTACTGGCGCGCCGCGACCCTCGACGACTTCAACGGCTACGGCTGGGTGGAACGGGTGCCGCAGGCACCAGCGCCCTGGTCGCGGTCGATCCCGCCCCCCGACCCGCTCCTCCCGCCGCCTGCGCGGCGCGGCGAGCACGTGGTGAAGGAGGAGGTGACCGTCGAGGCGCTTCGCGACCGCCATCTCGTGGGGGCGAGCCTGCCGATCGGCTTCACGTACGACCCGCACAGCCTCGGCCAGGTGCGGATCGGGCGGGACGGGGTCGCGCTCGCGCCCCAGTACCTCGTCCGCGGTCAGAGCTACACCGCGTACAGCTATGCGCCCGAGCCGACCGCGATCGAGCTCTCCAGGTCGCCGGCCGACTATCCGAGCGAGCTCGCGAACCAGGGCTACCTCGACGTCGAGCCGGGGATCACGGCGCCGCCGCTCGGCGTCCCGGGCCGCGAGGCGCGGATGCACCAGCTCTTCGCCGAGAATCGCCTCGACCGGCTGCTCCAGCCGTACGTCGGGCTGTACGCAACGGCCCGCAAGGTCGTCGGCCACTCAACGACGCCCTACCAGGCTGCAATCGCGCTCGAGACGTGGCTGCGCCGGGACGGCGGCTTCGCGTACGACGAGCACCCCGGCCTGCCCGGCGACGCTCCGCTCGCGAAGTTCGTGCTCGATACGAAGCGCGGCTACTGCCAGCACTACGCGGGCGCGATGGCGCTCATGCTCCGCTTCCTCGGCATCCCGGCGCGGGTCGCCGCTGGCTTCACGAGCGGGACCTACGACGCCGCGCACGAGACGTGGAAGGTGACCGACCACGACGCCCACACCTGGGTCGAGGTGTGGTTCGCGGGCTACGGCTGGCTGCCGTTCGACCCGACCCCCGGTCGCGGCACGCTAACGCCGGGGTACACGGCCTCGTCGTCGAAGTTCGACTTCAGGACGGCGCGGCGGCTGCTCGCGCTCGCGGCGGCGGCGGCGACGCCCAGCCCGTACAACTTCAAGCAGGACACGAACTTCGGCGACCGGGGCGCCGGCTCCCCGGCCGCCGAGGCGTCGGGCGCGTTGCGGCGAGCGGGCCCGCTCGGCGGCGGAGGCGGTTCGGCGAACCACGCGAGCCTGCTGCGGCTCCTCGCTCTCGTCGTCGCGGCGCTCGCGGCGGCGATCGTGCTCGTCAAGCTCGCGCTCCGCAGGACCCGGTACCTGACGCGGGATCCGCGGCGCCTCGCCGCCGCGTGCCGTCGCGAGCTCGTGGAGTTCCTCGCCGACCAAGGCGTCCTCGCCCCGGCGAGCGCGACCGCCGGCGAGCTCGCCCGCGCGGTCGACGAGCACCTCGCCGTCGACGCCCGCGCGTTCACCGCCGCGGTCGACGCTGCGCGCTTCGGTCCGCCCGAGGAGGCCGGCGCGGCCGCACGCCTCGCGCGGCGTGAGCTCCGCCGGCTCGAGCGGCGGCTTCGCGACCGGCTCACGCGCGTCGAGCGCACCCGCGGCCTCCTCTCGCTTCGCTCGCTCGGCTTTACCTAGTGCGTCTCAGGCAGCGCAGGCGGGTCGACCGGTCGTTTCAGACGGGCACGCGGGCGGAGCCCGCATGCCCTGAAGACGGCACCGCAAGCGGTGCCTCGTAGTGCACGCCGTCGTGATGGCGGCCGGGGAGGGACGGCGCCTGCGTCCGCTGACCGAGCGCTGGGCGAAGCCGGTGCTGCCGGTGGACGGGCGGCCGGTGATCGGCACGCTCCTACGCGACCTAGTGGACGCCGGCGTCGAGCGCGCCTTCGTCGTGACCGGCCACCTCGCCGAGCAAGTCGAGACCCTCGTCGGCGACGGCTCCGCGTTCGGCCTCGCCGTCTCCTTCGTTCGGCAGCCCGAGCCGCTCGGCTCGGCCGACGCGGTGCTGCGGGCAGTTCGCGCCGGCGCGCGGCCGCCGCTCGTCGTGACCGCCGCCGATACCGTCTTCGCGCGCGGCGACCTCCGCCGTTTCCTCGCAGAGACTGCCGGGGCCGTCGGCGCAATCGCCGCCCGCCGCGAGCCGCCGCCGAGCCCGCCGCACCGCTCGGCGGTGCGGATCGTGAACGGCCGGGTCGAGCGCATCCTCGACGACGACCCGCGGAACCCGCTCGCCGGCGCGCCGCTCTGGCTCCTCGGTCGGGCGGCCGCCCGCTTCCTCGACCCGCTGCCGGGCCAGCCGCCGTACGAGCTCTCGGCCGTCTTCCAGCTCGCCGTCGATTCGGGCGAGCCGATCGCGGGCACCGAGATCGGGCCGACACGCGACTTGACGGCTCCGCTTGACTTGGTGAGAGAGAACTTTCCGTACTTGGGAGCGATGTGAGCGACACCTACAACCTCTTCCAGCAGGGGCGCGCGCATCTCGCGAAGGGCCGCGCGGCGCAGGCGACCGTCGCGCTCGAGAAGGCGAAGCGGCGCGAGCCGGAGAAGGCGTCGATCCGCGAAGCGCTCGGGATCGCCTACTTCCGCATCCACCGCTGGGCGGAAGCCGAGGCCGAGTTCAGGAAGATGCTCGAGCTCTCGCCGGCCGACGACTACGCGCACTACGCGCTCGGCCGCTGCCTCGAGAAGCAGGGGCGCGCGACCGAGGCGAACGGCCACTACAAGCTCGCGAGCTCGCTGCGGCCGGCGAGCGAGCACTACGCGTCGCGCATCCTCGACCTCGATTGAGGGCCGTTGTCCAGCGCGTGGCGCGGGCGCGCGTAGCGGTAGAGGGCGAGGTGCGGGGCGAGATCGGGCCGGGTCTCTGCGTGCTTCTTGGGGTCGCCCGGGGAGACTCCGGGGCCGCGGCGGAACGGCTGGCCAGCCGCGTGGCGCGGCTGCGGATCTTCGAGAATGAGGGGGGCCGTTTCGACCGGAGCCTGCTGGACGTCGGCGGTGCGGCACTGGTCGTGAGCCAGTTCACCCTCCTCGCGGACACGGCAAAGGGAAACAGGCCGAGCTTCACGGATGCGGCGCCGCCCGAGGAGGCGGAGCCGCTCTACCAGCGCTTCTGCGACGAGCTGCGGGCGCTCGGCGTGGAAGTGGCGACGGGCGTCTTCGGCGCGCGGATGGAGCTGGAGCTGACGAACGAGGGTCCGGTCACGATCGTGCTCTGAGCCAGGCCAGCAGCGCCTCCTCGTACTCGCGCGAGCCGATCGGCTCGTGGCCGACGCCGGGCAGCCGCACCACGTCGACCGCGTCTCCGCGCGCGCGGCGCCACGCCTCGATGCTTTCGTCGATAGGCATCCAGGCGTCCTCCTCGCCGTAGACCAGCAGCGTCGGAACCCGGACAACGGCGAAGACGGGCTCCGGCTCGAAGTCCATCTCCTCGATCCACTGCCGCCGTTCCTCGTCTTCCAGCACGCGGTCCGGGAGGTACGCCAACCGCCACCACGGCTCCCGGGACCCAGCCTCCAGCAGCTCCTGCGCCCGCTCGGGCGAGCCGCGGCCGTGGATGACCTCCTCGAGCGCAAAGCGCGCCGCGGTCTGCAGTGCGACGGCGTCGTCGCCGTAGCCGGCCAGGCGTAGCTGTCGCGGCACCGCCCAGCGCATCTGCTCGGCCGGGGAGACGCCTGCCGAGGCCACGAGGACGAGGAACGCGACCCGCTCCGAGCGCGTCGCTGCGAGCGGCGCCACCCAGCCGCCCTGGCTGATCCCCCAGAGGCCGACGCGCCGCCCGTCGATCTCCGGCAGCGCCGCCACGTGCTCGACGACCGCGATCGCGTCGGCCGCGAGCAGGTCGAATCGTCCCGCCGAGGGCTCGCCGGTCGACGCGCCCTCGCCGCGACGGTCGAACGTCACGGCCGCGACCCCGACGCGCGGCAGCACCGCGTGCAGGTGCTCGTACAGCGGATACGACCGAACCCCGGCCTCCGCGCCGTGCACCGCGACGAGCGCGGGCGCGGGCGTCCGCTCGGGAAGCGTGAGCGAGCCTGCCAGCACGGCGTCGCCGCGACCGACGGCAAAATCCGGCACGACGATGCGTTTTCCCAGTTGCTATCCTGCCCAGACCACATTTCACCGGCTTGGCGAAATGGGCGCTCCGCGCCCGTTTTTTTTGAGAAAGGACGTGACGTGCCGGACGTACGAGGAACCGAGAAGACGCTCCAGCGCGAGGTGACCCAGCAGGTCGAGGCCGGCCTGCCGGGCGTCGAGGTGCTGGCCGTCGAGCTCGTGTCGCCGCAGCGGTTCTGCGTCTACGTCGACCATCCCGCCGGCGTCGACCACGCGCTCTGCGAGCGGGTGACGAACGTTCTGCGGAGCTATCTCGACCGGTACTCGGTCGACGTCTCGTCGCCGGGTCTCGAGCGGCCGCTCCGCAAGCCGGCCCACTTCGCGAACGCGGTCGGGCGGCGGGTCGCGCTCCGCACGGAGCACGCGATCGCCGGCCGGAAGCGGTTCCGCGGGAAGGTGCTCGCCGCCGGCGAGCGAGGGGTCAGGCTCGGCTCGGAGGGCGCCGAGCCGGTACTCATCCCGTACGACGACATCGTGCGGGGCAACATGATCGACGAGGGGTAGCGACATGAGCCGAGAGATCATCGAAGCGGTCAAGACGATCGAGCGCGAGAAGGGAATCGAGGAGAACACGCTCATCCACGCGCTCGAGGACGCGCTGCTCGCCGCGTACAAGAAGACGCCCAGGGCCTCGCGCCACGCGACCGTCGAACTCGATCCGGACGACGGCGAGTTCCGCGTCTTCTCGATCGAGCTGCCGCCCGACATCGAGGAGCGCCTGCTCGACGAGGCGCGCGAGCGCACGCTCGAGGAGCTCGAGCGCCTCGAGGCCGAGACCGGCGAGCGTTCGCACACGCTGATCACCGACGACGACCTCGACATCGACTGGTCGGACGTGCCCGAGCACCTCGTGCAGCGCGAGGACGTCACGCCCGAGAACTTCGGCCGCATCGCCGCGCAGACGGCGAAGCAGGTCATCCTGCAGCGAATCCGCGAGGCCGAGCGCGAGATGATGTACGAGGAGTACGTCGACCGCGTCGGCGAGGTCGTGACCGGCATCGTCCAGCAGGCCGGCGACCGCAACAACGTGCTCGTCGACCTCGGCAAGGTCGAGGCGCTGCTGCCGCGCTCCGAGCAGGTGGACGGCGAGCGCTACGAGCAGGGCTCGCGGATCAAGGCCGTCATCACCGAGGTCCGGAGCGGAACGAAGGGGCCGCAGGTCATCCTCTCGCGCCGTGACCCCGAGCTGATCAAGACGCTCTTCGAGCTCGAGGTGCCCGAGATCGCCGACGGCCTCGTCGAGATCCGCGGCGTCGCCCGCGAGCCCGGTTACCGCTCGAAGATCGCCGTCGAGTCGCATGCCCAGGGCGTCGACCCGGTCGGCGCCTGCGTCGGCCCGCGCGGGTCGCGCGTACGCATGGTCGTCTCGGAGCTCCGCGGCGAGAAGATCGACATCATCCCGTGGAACACGGAGCCGGCGCGCTTCGTCGCCAAGGCGCTGTCGCCGGCGCGCGTCCGCGAGGTCTACATCGACGACGAGACGCGCGACGCGACCGTCGTCGTCCCCGACGACCAGCTCGCGCTCGCGATCGGCAAGGAGGGCCTGAACGCCCGTCTCGCCGCGCGGCTCACGGGTTGGAAGGTCGACATCCAGTCCGACACGGAGTTCGCGCAGGCCGAGGCCGAAGCGGCCTACGGCGGCGGCGACGCCGAGGAGGAGTTCTCCGGCCGCTGCTCGGCGATCCTCTCGAACGGCAAGCGCTGCCCGAACGCCGCGCTGCCGGGCTCCCGCTTCTGCGGCGTGCCCGCGCACCAGGCGCTCGAGGGGCAGGAGGCTCCGGCTCCGGTCGCCGAGAGCGGGGGCGACGGCGCCGAGGTAGTCGAGGAGGTCTCGCCGGAGGCGGCCACGGCCGTCGAGGGCGACACCGCCGTCGAGCAGGAGGTCGTGGCCGCGCCGAGCATCGAGGAGGAGGGCGGTCCTCCTGGTCCATGAGCCGATTCGGTCGTGTGCCGGGTGCGGCCGGCGGGCTCCCAAGCGGGAGCTCGTGCGCTTCGTCGCCCGCGACGGCGTCCTGATCCCGGGCGCGGCGCTCGAGGGCCGCGGCGTCTATACGTGCCGGCGGCTGCCATGCTTCGAGCGGGCCGCCGCGAGGCGCGCGTTCGCTCGCACGCTGCGCCGCAAGGTCGAGGTCGATCCGGCTCTGGCCGGGCTTTACACTGGTGCCCATGGCTGATCGCCCGAACAGACCGATGCGCCCGCGCGGTGGCCCGGGAGGACCCGGCCGCCGCCGCCGTGTCGTCATCGACTCGGGCGCCGCGCGCCCGCCGCGCGACGGGCGTCAGGCGCGCGATCGGCAGGACACGCGGCCGAAGGAGCGGCGCGAGGTCGTCCACCCGACCGGTCCGGTCACGGTCGAGTCTGGTGTGTCGGTGCGCGACCTCTCGCAGGCGCTCGGCACCCCAGCGGCGCAGATCATCAAGATCATGATGAACCTCGGGAAGATGGTCCAGATCACGCAGTCGCTCTCGGACGACGAGGTCGAGCTGATCGCGGCCGAGGTGGGCCGCGAGATCACGATCAAGCACGTCGCCGACGAGGACGAGGAGCCGGAGGTCTTCGAGGACCGGGAAGAGGACCTCGAGGAGCGGCCGCCGGTCGTGACGATCATGGGCCACGTCGACCACGGGAAGACGACCCTGCTCGACGCCATCCGCCAGACGGCCGTCGTCGAGACCGAGGCCGGCGGGATCACGCAGCACATCGGCGCGTACCAGGTCGACCACGACGGCCGCCGGATCACCTTCCTCGACACCCCGGGCCACGAGGCCTTCACGGCCATGCGCGCCCGCGGCGCGAAGGTGACCGACATCGCCGTCCTGGTCGTGGCTGCCGACGACGGCGTCATGCCGCAGACGCGCGAGTCGATCTCGCACGCGCGCGCGGCGGACGTCCCGATCGTCGTCGCCGTCAACAAGGTCGACCTCCCGGACGCGAATCCCGACCGCGTGCGGAACGAGCTCGCGCAGGAAGGGCTCCAGCCGGAGGAGTGGGGCGGGACGACGCAGTTCTCCGAGGTGTCCGCGAAGGCCAAGACCGGCCTCGACGACCTGCTGGAGCGGGTGCTGCTCGTCGCCGACGCCGAGCTCGAGCTGAACGCGAACCCGAAGGCGGAGGCCTCGGGCCCGATCATCGAGTCACGCCTCGACGTCGGCCGCGGGCCGGTTGCGACGATGCTCGTCCAGCGGGGCACGCTGCGGGTGGGCGACGCGGTCGTCGCCGGCGACGCCTGGGGCAAGGTGCGCGCGCTCTACACCTTCCGCGGCGATCGCGTCCGCGAGGCGCGGCCGGGCGAGCCGATCGAGATCCTCGGCTTCGACAGGCCGCCGCCCGCGGGCGAGCTCTGCCGCGTCGTCGAGAACGAGCGGCAGGCGCGCCACCTCGCGAACGTGCGCGGCGAGCGGCTGCGGCGCGAGCAGCTCGCGCAGCAGGCGAAGGCCGGGCCGAGGCTCGAGGAGCTCTTCACGCAGATGCAGGCGGGCGGCGTACAGGACCTCAACCTCGTCGTCAAGGGCGACGTCGACGGCTCGGTCGAGGCAGCCGTGTCGGAGCTGCAGAAGATCCAGCACCCCGAGGTGCGCGTAAACGTCATTCACACGGGCGTCGGCGCGATCTCGGAGAACGACGTCAACCTCGCCGCGGTCTCGAACGCGCTCGTTGTCGGCTTCAACGTGCGGCCGAGCGCGGAGGCGCGGGCCCTCGCCGAGCGCGAGGGCGTGGACATCCGCACGTACCGCGTCATCTACCAGCTCACGCAGGACATCGAGCAGGCGCTCGTCGGCATGCTGCGGCCGGTCGAGACCGAGGAGGCGCTCGGCGAGGCCGAGGTGCGGCAGCTCTTCCGGGTCTCGCGGCTCGGCACGATCGCGGGCTGCTACGTCACGCGCGGCATCGTGCGCCGGGGGGCGCGAGTTCGGGTCGTCCGCGACGGAACCGTCATCCACGAGACGACGATCGCACAGCTCCGGCGCTTCAAGGACGACGTCCGCGAGGTGGCCGAGGGCTTCGAGTGCGGCATCCTCCTCGACGGCTTCAACGACCTGCGCGAGGGCGACGTCTTCGAGGTCTTCGAGACCCGTCAGGTCGAGCGCACCGACCTCTCGGACGACGCCGGACCGGCGGCCGCGGCCTAGGCTCGCACGGCGGACGCGTAGGGGGGTCGCGCGCGATCGCATGCGGCAGGCGCGCGCGGCCGAGTCGACGCTGGCCGTTGCGCGCCGCTTTCGGCGCGGAATTGGCACACCGGCGCGCGGGCGCGGGCGCTACCGTCAGGTTCTGCCCCGTGGGTGGGTGGGGGCTTGGGACGGGACACCGCGCCACGCAGAACGCCGCGTCCTCGGCCGCGCCTCGGCGCACGATCCCACGGCAGAATGGTTCGGCGATGGGCGCGGGCTACGTCGGGATCCTCTCGGTCGAGCTCCACTTTCCGGAGGCAGGGTCGCTGAAGGGCAAGCGGAGGTTCGTCCGGTCGGCGAAGGCGCAGCTGCAGAATCGATTCGGCGCGGCCGTGGCCGAGGTCGACCATCACGAGCTGTGGCAGCGCTCACGGCTCACGGTGGCGTGCGTCGCCCGCGAGGCTCGCGAGGCGGAGCGGCTGCTCGACGAGGCCGAGCGGTACCTGAACGGCCAGGAATGGGAGCTTGGCCCGCGAACGCGGGACCTCGTGACACTCGATGAGTGATCGCATGCGGCGCGTCAACGAGGCGCTCAAGGAGGTGCTCTCGGAAGGCATCGGCGAGCTGAAGGACCCCCGGATCGGCTTCGTCACCGTTACCGGCGTCGAGACCTCGTCGGATCTCCGCCACGCGCGGGTATTCGTCAGCGTCCTCGGCTCGGAGCGCAAGCGCGAGCAGAGCCTTGCCGGGCTCGCTGCGGCCCACGGCGTGCTCCAGGCGCGGGTCGCGCGCGAGCTCAGGCTGAAGCGGACCCCTCAGCTGGCCTTCGAGTACGATCCGTCGGTCGAGCGTGGGGTCCGCATGACACAACTCATCGATGAGCTCGCCGGAGACCAATGATCTCGCTGCGGTCGTCGAAGCCCTTCGCTCGCACGACCGTTTCCTGGTAACGACCCACGAGAACCCGGACGGCGACGCGCTCGGCTCGCTCTCGGCGACGAAGCTCGCGCTCGAGCAGCTCGGCAAGGACGTCGTCATGGTGCTCAAAGGCGACTCGCCGCTTCCGGGCGAGTATGCCTTCATGGCGCTCGAAGGCCTGAAGCGGGAGTGGCCCGAGGACGTCGAGTCCCGCGCCCTCCTTGCGCTCGACTGCGCCAACGAGTCTCGGATCGCCGACCCGGCGGTGCTCGGGCGAGCCCCGCTCGTCCTGAACGTCGACCACCACCACGACAACACGCGCTTCGGTACCGTCGACCTCGTCGTCTCCGGGGCCTCGTCCACGGGCGAGGTGCTTCGGGACGTCTTCCAGGAGCTCGGGGTACGGCTGACGCCCGAGATCGCCGAAGCGCTCTACATCGCGCTCGTCACCGACACCGGCCGCTTCCAGTACACGAACACGACGCCGAAGGCACTCCGGCTCGCGGCCGAGCTCGTGGAGGCGGGCGCAGACGTGCACAGAATTTTCCAAGGCGTGTACGAATCGGTGCAGTTCGCCAAGCTCAAGCTGCTGGCGCGGGCGCTCGACCGGGCGCAGGTCTACGAGGGCGGCGCGATCGTCGTCTCCTACCTCCTCCGCACCGACTTCGCGGACGTCGGCGCGGCCGAGCCCTACTCGGAGGGAATCATCGACTACCTCCGCGCCGTCGAGGGGGCGGAGATGGCGGTGCTGATCCGCGAGCCGCCGCGCACCGACAGCGAGGGGCCGGCGCGGCGGGTGAGCCTCCGCTCGAGCGTCGACGAGCTCGACGTATCGGCGATCGCACGCCGCTCCGGCGGCGGGGGCCATCGGCAGGCGGCCGGCTTCTCGAGCGACGCGTCGATCGACGAGATCACCGACTTCGTGCGCCGGGAGTTCGCTGCCCAGGCTCGCTCCGCGGCCTAGCGTGCCTCCGCGCGGGCTGGACCCGTCCGGCGTGCTCCTTGTGGACAAGCCGGCGGGTCCGTCCTCGTTCGCCATCGTCCGGCAGGTTCGAGCCCGGACCGGCGCGCGTACCGGCCACACCGGCACGCTTGATCCCTTCGCCTCTGGACTGCTCGTTCTGTTGTCCGGTCGGTCAACTAAGGTGATGCCGTGCTTCGTGGGGCTCGACAAGCGATACGTCACCGAGATCGACCTGACGGCGCGAACGTCGACCGGCGACCCGGACGGGGAGGTCGTCGAGCGCCTGGAGCCGCCGCCGGCGCACGAACTCGAGCGACGGCTCGAGCGCCTCCGAGGCGAGGTCGAGCTGCCGATCCCCGCCGCCTCGGCGGTCAAGATCGGCGGTGAGCGCGCCTATAGGCTGGCGCGCCGCGGCGTCGCCGTCGAGATGCCGCTGCGTCGCTCGCGCGTCGACGCGCTCGACGTCATCGCGTATACCGCGGACACGGTCACGCTCGACCTGCGCGTCAGCTCGGGCACGTACGTCCGGGCGATCGCGGAGGCGATCGGAGGGCACTGCCGGGCACTCCGCCGGACCGAGGTGGGTCCGTTCCGGGTCGAGGACGCCGATCCGGCGCGGATCATCCCGGAAGCCGATGCGCTCGCCGCCCTCGAGCGCCGATGAGGGTCGCTCGGTCGCCGGAGGAGCTCCCGGCGGGTCGCCGGGCGGTCGCGCTTGGGACCTTCGACGGCATGCACCTCGGTCATCGCCGGGTTCTCGACGCCACGCGGGCGAACGACGGTCTCGTCTCGACGGCCGTGACCTTCTGGCCCCACCCACGGACGGCCCTCGGCAACCGCGTGGAGCTCCTGAGCTCGCTGGAGCGGCGGCTCGCGCTCCTCGAGCAGGCGCAGCTCGACGAGGCCCTCGTGGTGGAGTTCTCGCTCGAGCTCGCGCGGCTCACGCCGGAGGAGTTCGCGGCCCGCGTGCTGCAGCCGATCGGAACCGAGGTCGTCGTCGCCGGCTCGAACTTCCGCTTCGGCCGCGGACGGAGCGGCGACCTGGAGTTGCTCGCCCACCTGGGGTTCGACGTGCGGCCGGTCGAGCTGGTGGAGGCCGTCTCTTCGTCCGATATCCGGCGGCTGTTGCACGCGGGCGCGGTCGAGCAGGCGGCGCGAGCGCTTGGGCGGCCGCCTGAGGTAGAGGGTGTCGTCGTAGCGGGATACCAGCGGGGTGGAACGCTCGGCTTTCCCACAGCGAACCTCGACGTCGATCCGAGCCTCCTCGTTCCCGCGTACGGGATCTACGCCGGCGCGGCCGCGGGGAAGCGTGCTGCGATCTCCATCGGCACGAATCCCCACTACGGCGGCGAGGAACGGCGCGTGGAGGCCTTCCTTCTCGACTTCGAGGGCGATCTCTATGGCCGGCGGCTCGTCCTCGAGTTGTGGAGGCGCCTGCGGGAGGAGCGGGCGTTCGCGACGGAGCGCGAGCTCGTCGAGCAGATCGCGCGCGACGTCGAGGCCACACGCAGCGCGGAGCGGCCGGCATGACCACGGCGCGCGGCGCGACGAGTCTCGTCTGTCGTGGGCGCGCCTCGATACTCATCCGACATGAGTCGGCGCCAGGGCGCTCGAACTCCGCTGATTCTGGCGTGGGTGAGCCGCAAGTTTCCGCAAATTGCGGAGTCCTTGTTGATGTGGAGTCGGACTCGCCGTCATCGCCGCAGGGACTTCGGCTCGTCGAGAGCGTGCGGTGCCTGGAATGTGGCGCCGTGTATGCGAAGCCTGCCGCCGGCGGAGTCGTCCAGGCGAACCCAGGCTGCCCGGAGTGCGGCTACGTCGGCTGGGTGGCGGTGAGGCGGCCGGCTACTTCGTCGGTGCCGCCGCCGGAGCAGCAGCACCGTCTCTTCGCGGGTCTCCTGCGCCGCCGGAGCGCGTGATCAGGCTTACGCCGCCGAAGTAGTGGTGGCGGCTCTCCCAGGCCCGCACTTCGAGGCCGCGTGAGTGGAGCGCCTCGAGCGCTTCGGGCTCGAGGCCCGGTTCGGCGTTCGCGACTCCCCCGACCGCGTGGAAGCGCGGCCGCGCCACTGCGTCGGCCGGCTCGAGGCCCTCGTCGACCACGCCGGCGAGCACGGTGAGGAGTGCCATGCGAAGGCGCGTGCCGCCGGCGGCTCCCGCCGCGAGCACGATTCCGTCGGCGTCGCACACGAGCGTCGGCGCCATCATGCTCTCCATCCGCTCGCCGGGTTCGAGCGAGCCGCGGAGGAGGTCGACCTCGCCGAGCATGCTGTTCAGGTGGAGGTCGAGGCCCGGCAGGAAGTCGCCCGAGCCGAGACCGAGGCTCGTGGTGAGGACGCAGACGCTGCCGTCGTCGCTCGCCGTGACGAGGTTCGTCGTGTCGCCCGCCATCTCGGGCATGGGCCCATCCGCCTCGCCCGATAACGCGTCGAGGAGGGCGAGGACACGCGCCGCCTCGCCGTCGCCTCGAGCGCTGCGGAAGCGCTCGAGCGTCGACGGGAGACCGGAGAGGCCGCCGCGGGTCCGCGCGGAGGACCCGAGGAAACGGGCGCCGACCGGCTCGCTCCACGACACCTCGTAGACCTCGAGGTCTTCGGGCGTCACGAGGCCGCCGCGCTCGTCCATCAGGTGAAGGAGCGCGGCGGCCAAAGAGCCGCGGTAGACGCTCGCCGCGCCCTCCTCGGCGACCATCTCGAGCGCGGCCACGAGGCCGGGCTGGCGAAGCGTCGAGCCGGCGGTCAGGAGCGTCCCGCCTGGCGAGTAGATCGTCGCTCCCTCGTTCATCGTCATCACCGGCTCGAGCATCGCGAGGCATGCCGCGTGGGCAGGCGGAAACACAGTTCCCGCGCGGGCCAGCCGCACGGCCGGCTTGACGAGCCGCGGCCACGGCAGCCGCCCATAAGCGCGCCAGAGCGCGCCGAGCCCGGCCGGAAGCCCGGGCACTCCGCACGACGCCGGGCCCACCGCGTAGTGGACGAGCTCGGCGCCGAACGGCACCTCGAGGTGGAGGAGCTCGGGCTCTCGCCGCTCGACCCCCAACCCCGGAACGGCCACGAAGCAGTCGAGGTTGCGGACACGTCCGGACACACCGTCGAGGTAGATGGCATGCCCTCCGCCGAGAAGCCCGGTCATCACCGTCTCGGCGACGCACGACGCAAGCGACGCGGCGACCGCGGCGTCCGCGGCGCTGCCACCGGCCTGCAGGATCTCGACCCCGGCCTCGACGGTCTGCGGGTGTCCGGCCGCGACGCCGGCCGGAAGGGCCGAGGGCGCCATCCCGGTTGCTACCCTACTGCGCGACCGAGCCTCGGCCGTCCGTGTCCTTCCTGCACGGCGGCGGGGACTCCGGAGTTGCCGACCAGGAGGTCTCGTTGACCCTCACCAAGGAAGCCAAGCAGGACATCATCTCCAAGCACGGGCGCAGCGAGACCGACACGGGCTCGGCGCAAGTGCAGATCGCGCTCCTGACGACACGCATCAACCAGCTCACCGAACACCTGCGCGCGCACCCGAAGGACCACTACTCCCGGCGCGGCCTAGTGAAGCTCGTCGGCCGCCGGCGCCGGTTCCTGAACTACCTGCAGCGGAGCGACTTGGAGGGCTACCGCGCGCTGATCAAGGAGCTGGGCCTCAGGCGCTAGCTCGATCCAACCAGGTCATCGGAGGGTGGATGTTTGAGCGAGTCACGCCGCAGACGTGGCTGACTCAAACCTCCACCTTCCACGAAGAGTGGAGGAATACATGGCAGTAGCAACAGAGCGCGTCACGACGGCGTCGGCCACCGTCGGCGGACGCGAGATCACGTTCGAGAGCGGCAAGCTTGCGAAGCAGGCCGACGGCGCCGTCCTCGTCCGCTCGGGCGAGACGATGGTCCTCGCCACGGCGCAGGGACGGACGGAGGCGCGCGAAGGCGCGGACTTCTTCCCGCTCACCGTCGACGTCGAGGAGCGCATGTACGCGGCTGGGAAGATCCCCGGCGGGTTCTTCAAGCGCGAGGGACGGCCGACCGAGCGCGCCATCCTCACCGCGCGCATGATCGACCGCCCGATCCGACCGCTCTGGCCGAAAGGCTTCCGGAACGAGGTGCAGGTGATCTGCACCGTCCTCTCCGCCGACCTCGTGACCGCGCACGACATCCTCTGCATCAACGGCGCGTCGGCGGCGCTGATGATCTCGCCGCTGCCGTTCATCGGCCCCGTCGGAGCCGTGCGCATCGGCCGCATCGAGGACGACTTCGTTGTGAACCCGACCCTGCCGGACCTCGAGGAGTCGACGCTCGACCTGATCGTCGTCGGGACGAAGGAGGGCCTGACGATGGTCGAGGCCGGCGCGGACGAGGTGCCCGAGGACACGCTCCTCGAGGCGCTCGAGCTCGCCCACCGCGAGATCGTCACGCTCTGCGAGGCGCAGGAGGAGCTCCGGCGGCAGGTCGGGAAGGCGAAGTGGCTCGACCCGTCGCTGACGGAGGAGCTCGAGTCGCAGCACGGCCCGGAGATCCGCCGGCGCATCGCCGCCGACGGCCTCCGCGAGGCCGGCGCCATCGTCGAGGAGGTTCTGCCGGCGCTGAGCATGGACTCGACCGAAGATGACGTGACCCGGCAGATGCAGATGCGCCAGAGCCTGGCGATCATCCTCGAGCGGGCGCGTCTGGAAGCCCTGCTCGCGCCCGTGCGGCAGCAGTTCGAGGACGATCTGCGCGCGCTGACCGAGGCGGAGCAGGACTCGAAGGAGCTCAAGTCGGCGAAGCGGCACCTGCTCTTCGAGCGGATCGTCGAGACGGTCGAGCTGCCGTTCCCGGCTGGCCCGGCCACGGTGGACGGCGACGCCCCGGCCGTGAAGGACTCGCTCACGAAGAGCTACGTCAAGAAGGCCGCCGAGGCGATCTACAAGGAGCTCGTGCGGCGGAAGATCGCGGTCGAGAAGCGCCGGCCGGACGGTCGCGGCGCCGAGGAGATCCGGCCGATCGAGTGCGAGGTCTCCGTGAGCCCGCGCACCCACGGCTCGGCCCTCTTCACGCGCGGGCAGACGCAGATCATGACCCTGCTCACGCTCGGCACCGCGAAGGAGGGGCAGCGGATCGACGACCTCTCGCTCGAGGAGGAGCGCCGCTACATGCACCACTACAACTTCCCGCCCTACTCGGTCGGGGAGACGGGCTTCATGCGCGGCCCGAAGCGGCGCGACATCGGCCACGGCGCGCTC
>DASQWB010000121.1:0-7785 GCA_035640455.1 Gaiellaceae bacterium
AAGCTCTTCAGTGATGAGGTATCTGGTGAGGTATTGCGCCAGTATGTGCTCGATGGTGGCCTCGTCGGGCGAGATGATGACGAGGTAAGCTTTGACCATGGCGCAGAGCGATCGTGCGATCTACAGCATCGGTGCCGTCGAGCGCATGCTCGGGATCCCGGCTGCGACCGTGCGTAACTGGGAGGAGCGCTACGGGCTCGTGAAGCCGGAGCGGAGCGCCGGTGGCCACCGGCTCTACACGCGCGCGCAGGTCGAGCAGCTGCGGTTTGTGAAGGAGCGGCTCGATCGGGGGCTGCAGCCGGCGGAGGCGCATCGGCTGCTCGGTGAGGAGCTTGGGCGCGGCGGCGATTTCCGCGGACCTGAGGAGGGCGAGCCGGGACCTCAGCTGTTGATCCTGCTTGCCGAGCGTGATCCGTATGCGGCCGAGTTCGCCGAGTTCTTCCTGCGGACCGAGGGGTACGAGATCGTGGTCGCCCTCGATGCCGACGACGCCGCGCGCAAGCTCGAGCAACGTCTGCCGCAGCTCGCCGTGGTCGAGCTGCTGATCTCCGGCGGAGCGGGCGGCGAGCTCTGCCGCCGCTTGAAGGGGGCCGGAGTCGCTGCCTGCCTGGCGATCTCGACGCTCGAAGCGCGTGACCAGGCGCTCGCTGCTGGCGCCGACGCGTTTCTCCAGAAGCCGCTCGAGCCGCTGCAGCTCGTCTCGACGGTCAAGGACCTGCTCGGTGAAAGCGCCTTCCTGCAAGACGCAAGGTCGCGATGAGCGAGCGTCTCTCGAGCGGTCATCCGCGCCTCGACGGCGTGCTCGGGGGCGGCCTACCGGCGAACGCGATCAACATGCTGATCGGGCTGCCGGGAACGGGCAAGACGATCCTCGCCCAGCAATACGTATTCGCGAACGCGACGCCGGAGCGGCCGGCCCTGTACCTGGCCACAGTGTCCGAGCCGTTCGACAAGATCCTTCGCTACGGCCAGACGCTCAGCTTCTTCGATGCGGAAGCGGTCGGCCATTCCGTCTTCTACGACGATCTCGGCAGGGTGCTCAACGAGCGCGGCCTCGCCGGTGTGCTCGAGCAGGTGAGCGAGCTGATCAAGGAGCGCCGCCCGGGGCTGATCGTCGTCGACAGCTTCAAGGCATTGTCTGCGTACGCGGAGGGCGCGGAGTTTCGCCAGTTCCTGCACGACTTCGCCGGCCGCCTCTCCGCGATTGCGGCCTCCTCTCTGTGGATCGGCGAGTACGGCGAGGATGAGATCGGCGTCGCGCCTGAATTCGCGGTCGCGGACGCGATCATCTGCCTCTCCACGGCGCGAGCGACCGAACGCGAGACGCGCTCCCTCCGCATCCTCAAGCTGCGGGGAAGCGAGTTCGCCACGGGCCGGCATGCCTACCGCCTCTCCGCAGATGGGATCGACGTCTTCCCGCGGCTCGCCGACCCGATCGACATCACCGGCTACCCGCTCGATGGTTCCCGACGCTCGTCCGGGATCGCCGCCCTCGACGAGATGCTCGCCGACGGCTACTGGCCCGGCAGCTCGACCCTCTGCGCCGGCCCCTCGGGCTGCGGCAAGACGCTGATGGGCCTCCATTTCATTTTCAACGGCGTCCGCCAGGGCGAGCCGGGTGTGCTGGCGACGCTCCAGGAACACCCGACCCAGCTAGCGCGGATCGTCCACGGGTTCGGCTGGTCGCTCGACGAGGAGGGCGTCGAGCTGATGTACCGCTCGCCGGTCGATCTCTACATCGACGAGTGGGTCTACGAGCTGCTCGAGGCAGTGGAGCGAACAGGCGCACGGCGCGTCCTGATCGACAGCCTCACCGACCTGCAAATGGCCTCGCCGGAGGAGATCCGGTTCCGTGAATACCTGTACTCGCTCGTCCAGCGCTTCTCGCGCCAGAGGGTGAGCCTGTTCATGACCTCGGAGCTCGCCGACCTGTTCGAGGTCGGCCGGCTCTCCGAGTTCGGGATCTCGCACCTCTCCGACAATGTCGTCCTACTCCAGTACATCCGTGAGGAAGCTGCCGTTCGGCGCGCGCTCACCGTCCTCAAGACCCGCGCGAGCCGGCACGAACCAGAGATCCGCGAATTCAGAATCACCCCAGAAGGGATCGTGCTTGACGACCCATTCATCGCACAAGCAGTCGACCAGCACGAGCCGCCCGGCCAGTAGTCCGCCGAGCGGGTTGGCGAACGCGGCGGACCTTCGCCTGCTCGAAGGACTGCTCGCGCAGCTGCCGGTCGGCTTGCTCGTCAACGACGCCGACACGCTGGAGGTCGTGCATGCCAAGCCGCCGCTGCCCGGCCTCGGACAGCGCGACGTCCCGCCCGATCAGTCGCTCCGCTCGCGCAGGCGGGAGGACGATAGCCCGCACCTCGGCGCCGAACTCGCCTCGCGTATCCAGCAAGTGGCCGCCACCGGAACGCCGCAACACCTGCCCCAGTTCCGTTACGAGTCCTCCGCACACGAGTCCTGCTGGTGGAGTGCCATGCTTCACCGCCTCGACACAGACCGCTGGGGCCGCGTCGTCATCACGCTCGCCGTCGACCTCACCGACCAGGTTCGCGCCCGACATCTGCTCGCCGAGCGCGACGCCCAGCACCGGACCCTGCGGCACTCGATCGCCTCCGTTCCCGGCCACAACCTCGGCACGTCCCTCCAGCGCGTCACCGAGGCCCTCGTTCCTGCCCTCCCCATTGAGGTCGCGACGATCCGACTGCTCGACGAAGACGGCAACCTTCACCTCGTCGCCGCCAGCGGCCTACGCCCCAACGAGACGCGACGCCTCGCGCTCGAACCCATCAGCGTACGGCGGCTCGAGACGATGATCAAACCCACGCCACCCTCGCTCCTGCCACAGCTCGGCCTCCACTCGCTCGAGGTGCGTTGGCTCGAGTGTCGAGACGACAGGATCGGGATCTTGACGACCGCTGCGCGCAGCAGGCAGCGCCTCCCGGAGGAAGACCTCGCGCGGCTCGACGCCGCAGCCGCACAGCTCAGCAAAGCGCTCGAGACAATCGAGCGGAGCGCCCGCATCCTTCGAAGCCGCTCCCTCCAGATCGCTCGTTTGAGCGCAAACCAAACCGAACCCGCGCAAATCCAAGCAACCAACCTACGACCACGCGAGCTCGCGATCCTCCGCCTCTACCAGGAAGGACTCAGCACAGACCAGATCGCCGAACTCCTCGTGCTCTCGCCGCACACCATCCGAACACACGTCAGAAACGCGCGCCGCCGCCTAAACGTCAACTCCCGAAACGAGGCGCTCGACCTTCTCGCGGCCACACACGCCGACCCCGTGATCTGATCGACGTCACTGCAAGCGCGATCTCCTTGTGCCGCCACTCGGCGGCACGGTAGTTGCAGGCGATCAGCCCCGATTCGGTGTAGGAACGGCCGCTGACGCGCGGGTCGGCGAGGATGCGCGCGTGCCCGGCTCACGCTGAACGCCACGCCGTGGGAAAATCCAGGCCGTGCGGCTGAGCGACGACATGAAGCGCGTCGTCTTAGAGCAGCGACTCGGATTCGCCGCCACCGTCTGCGCTGACGGCACGCCGAACCTCTCGCCGAAGGGCACGACAACGCCGCTCGACGACGAGCACCTCTTATTCGTCGACATTCACTCGCCAGGCACGGTCCGAAACCTGGAGCGAAATCCGGTGATCGAGCTCAACGTTGTCGACCCAATCGTCCGCAAGGGCTACCGCTTCAATGGCCGCGCGGAGGTTCGCCGGAGCGGCGAAACGTACGAGCGCGGGCTTCGTCTGCTCGCCGAGCGCGGCTACGACGCGAGTCGCGAGCGAGTGAGGACCATCATCGTCGTTGGGGTCGAACGCGCCGCGCCCCTGATCTCTCCCGCCTACGATTCGGGAGCGAGCGAGCAGGACGCTACCGAGGTCTGGGAGCGGCGCATCGGAGAGCTGCGTGGCTGGGCAGGCGCGCGCAACTGACGGTACTCGAACACAACGCTCGTCCGCCGCGTCGTTCACGGCGCACCCGAGCCCGCCTCGGGCGTAGCCGGATGCAACTACTCCTTGCGTGCAACGGGCTTGAAAGGCAGAGACCCTATGAATCGCTTGCGTCCTGGATGCATAGGAGTTCGTGGGTGGTGATGAGCCAGATTCACGTCATCGGATCTCGATGTCGTGAGGTGTAAATTCCGGGATCGACCCCGCCGCTACCGCTCACCCTCCGCACGCCGAATGGGCAGGTGTTCATGGTGGCGATCAGCCGAACTCATGTCATTGGATCTCGATCTCGTGGCGCGTGACGCGTGGGATCGATCCCTTCAGCTCCGCGACGCCGCTGCGACGCCCCCCAGCTATTTGCACAGATGAAAAAGGCCCGCATTTGCAGGCCTTTTAAGTAGCGGGGGCGGGATTTGAACCCGCGACCTCCGGGTTATGAGCCCGGCGAGCTACCTGACTGCTCCACCCCGCGTCGCGGGCCGCAGTATAGCGCGGCTAGCATCGCGCTCAGTGCTCGTCGTCCTCTGGATCGCGCTCGGGATCGCCGTCGTCGCGAGCACGGCCGCGTTCGTCTCGGCCGTCCGCGCCGGGCTTGGCGCCTGGCGCGACTTCCGCGGCCTGAGCCGCGCGCTCTCGGCCGCGCTCGGCGACCTCACGGCGCGGCTGGAGAGCTTCGCCGACCGCACCGCGGCGACGCCCGCTCGCGGCGCGGAGCTCGAGACGAGCAGCAAGCGCCTTCGCGTCTCGCTCGCGCGGCTCGCGGTGCTGCGCTCGGCGGTCGACGAGGCGACGGACGCCGCGCGTCGCGTCACTGTCTTCTACCCACGGAAATGACGCGCGTCGCCGCGGTCGACCTCGGGACGAACTCGGTGCGTCTCCTCGTCGCCGACGTCGTGGACGGGCAGGTCGACGAGCTCGTTCGAGAGACGGTCATCACCCGGCTCGGCGAGGGCGTCGACGAGCGGCGGCGCCTGCTGCCGGAGCCGATCGCGCGTGTCCGCAACGTCCTCGTCGACTTCCGACGCCGCGCGGAGAACCTCGGCGCCGAGCGGACGCTCGCCGTCGGGACGAGCGCGATCCGCGACGCCGAGAACGGCGAGGCCTTCCTCGGCGAGGTCGAGTGGAGCTACGGCTTCGACACGCTGCTCCTGTCCGGCGACGACGAGGCGGCCATGACCGTACGAGGGGTGTCGGCCGGCCGCGAGCTCGAGCCGGGAACGCTCGTCCTCGACGTCGGCGGCGGCTCGACCGAGCTGACCGCGCCGGGCTTCCGCGTCAGCCTCGACGTCGGTTCCGTGCGGCTGACCGAGCGGTTCCTGGCGAGCGACCCGCCGACGAGCGAGGAGCTCGAGCGCTGCCGCGCCGCGATGCGGGCGCTGCTCGAGGAGCGGGCCGGCGAGCTGGAGGTCCGGCACGCGATCGGCGTGGCCGGGACGATCACGACGATCGCCGCGCTCGAGCTCGGTGAGTACGACCCGAAGCGCGTCCACGGCTGCCGAATCGCGGCTGAAGCCGTCGACCTGCAGCTTGAGCGGCTCGCCGCGCTGCCGCTCGCGGAGCGGCGCGAGCTGCCCGGTCTCGAGCCGGCCCGTGCGCCGGTGATCGTCGCCGGTGTCGCGATCGTCGCCGAGGTCCTGCGCTTCTTCGCCCTCGACGAGCTCGAGGTGAGCGAGCACGACCTCCTCACCGGCGCCGCCCTGGCCGCGGCCGAGCTGCCCGAGCGCGAGGAGGGCGACGCGCCGCCCGGCGCCTACACCTGCTGCTAGCAGACGGCACCGGTCCGGCCAGGCCTCCTACGGACCCCGGTGACTGTCACGTGACAGTCACCGGGGGTTCTTCTCGAGGTCCGGCACGCGATCGGCGTCGCCGGGACGATCACGACGATCGCCGCGCTCGAGCTCGGCGAGCACGACCGCGACCGAGTGCACGGCTACCGCGTCTCCGCCGACGCCGTCGAGCGGCAGCTCGAGCGGCTCGCCGCGCTGCCGCTCGCGGAGCGGCGCGAGCTGCCCGGCCTCGAGCCGGCGCGGGCGCCGGTGATCGTCGCCGGTGTCGCGATCGTCGCCGAGGTCCTGCGCTTCTTCGCCCTCGATGAGTTCGAGGTGAGCGAGCACGACCTCCTGACCGGCGTTGCCCTGGCCGTGGCCGAGCTGCCCGAGCGCGAGGAGGGCGACGCGCCGCCAGGCGCCTACACGTGCTGCTAGTAGGGACGGCGCCGCGCCGGCCGCGTCTGCTTCGGACCCCGGTGACTGTCACGTGACAGTCACCCTGACGCCGCCGGCGGCGTAGGGCGAAAGGCTCGATCGCGCACCGGCTGCGCGCTCCACCGCGTCGGCACCCGGCACCGTCCGCTCCGAAGGCTCCGCCCGAGAGGACGTGGCCGGTGCGGCCACCGGTGACTGTCACGTGACAGTCACCGCGGGGGACTACCCGTGACTCCCGCGTGACTCCCCAGACTTCCTACCACCACGCCTGGGCGATCGCGATCCGCGTCACGCGGCGCCGCCGGCGAGGAAAGCGGCGAGCAGGATCTCGCCGACCTTCACGCCGCCGTCCCCTCCTCGGGCTCGTCCGCCGGCGGCTCGTCCTCGGCCAGGCGGCGCTGGAGGACGCTCCGTGAGAGCATGCCGACGAGCCGGCCTCCCTCGACGACCGGGACGCGCTCCAGGTCGTGCGCCTCGAGGAACCGGAAGGCCTCGTCGACGTCCATGTCCGAGCCGATCGTGTAGTTCGGCGGCTCGACGATCTCCGCGACCGGCGTCGACCGCGGATCGCGGCCCGCCGCCACCACCTCGCGGACGAGCGTCTTCCGGGTCACGACGCCGACGAGCTGCTCGTCCTCGCACACGAAGACTGCGCGCACCTCGGGCCGCAGGAGCAGCTCTCCCGCCTGCTGCGCCGTCGCGCTCGCGTCGAGCGTTCGCGGCTCGGGCACCATCGCCTCGCGCACCAGCGTCACGGATAGATCCCCCTCGCGTCGAGCGCTCCCGCGACCTCGCGGATCCCGCCGACGAGAGCCGCGCTTCGCAGCGTCAGCCCACGCTCGTGCGCCAGCTCCCACACGCGGTCGAATGCGTCCCCGAGCTTCTCGGCGAGCCGGGCGCGGATCTCCTCGCGCGTCCAGAAGAGCCGGCCGAGGTCCTGCACCCACTCGAAGTACGAGACGGTGACGCCGCCGGCGTTTGTCAGCACGTCGGGGAGGATCAGGACGCCGCGGTCGGCGAGGATCGCGTCCGCCTCGACGGAGGTCGGGCCGTTCGCGCCCTCGGCGATCAGCGCGGCCTCCACTCGCCCTGCGTTCTCGGCCGTGACCTGATCCTCGCGCGCGGCGAGCACGAGCACGTCGCACGGAAGCTCGAGGAGCTCGGCGTTCGTGAGCCGCTCGGCGAGCACGTAGCCCTCGAGCGAGCCGTGCTCGCCGGCGAAGGCGAGCAGCGCGTCGACGTCGAGGCCGCTCTCGTCGTAGACGCCGCCGGACACGTCCGAGACGGCCACGACCGTCGCCCCTTTCGCCGCCAGCTCGCGGGCGGCGATGCCGCCGACGTTGCCGAAGCCCTGGACGACGCAGCGCTGCTCGGCGAGCCGCCGCCCGAGCCGCTCGCACGCGCGCTCGACGACCATCACCACGCCGGCGCCGGTCGCCTCGTGCCGGAAGAGCGAGCCGCCGAGCGCGACCGGCTTCCCGGTGACGATCTCGGGCACCGCGTAGCCCTTCTGCATCGAGTACGTGTCCATCATCCACGCCATCGTCTGCTCGTTCGTGGCCATGTCCGGAGCGGGGATGTCCGCCTGCGGGCCGATGAACGGGAGGAGCTCCGAGGTG
>DASQWB010000122.1:0-20310 GCA_035640455.1 Gaiellaceae bacterium
CGGCGCAGGTGCGCGCGCAGATCGACGCTGCGCGACGCGACGGTATCGGCGAGTTCCTCCTCTGGGATCCCGCGGTCACGTACACCGCCGACGCGCTCGCGACCGACGCGAAGCCGACGACGGCGGGCCTCGCAAAGGCCCACGCGACCGCGATCAAGGCGCCGAAGAAGACGGCGCCCGTACGCCGCGCCGGCGGGCAGCTTCCGAACGAGCTCGGGCAGATCCCTGTCCTCATGCATCACGAGATCCGACCCGATCGCGTCGGTCCGTACGACCAGACGCCCGCGGAGTTTCATGCGGAGCTGGAACGACTCTGGCGAAGCGACTATTGGCCGGTGACGGCGGGCGACCTGGTCGACGGGAACCTGGGTCGGGTTCCGGCGGGAAAGACGCCCGTCGTCCTCACGTTCGACGACTCGACGCGCTACCAACTCTTCTTCGAGAACGGCAAGCTCGTCCGGAACACCGCTGTCGCGATCATGCTCGACTTCGCGCGGACCCATCCCGCATTCCACCCGACGGGCACGTTCTATGTCCTGCGCGAACCGTTCGGCGGTGTTCCGAAGGCGAAGGCCTGGCTGCGATGGCTCGTCGACCACGACTTCGAGCTCGGCAACCACACGAAGGACCATCTGCCCTTGCGGACGCTGTCGGATACCGATGTCCAGCGCGAGCTCGCGCTCGGAGCACGCGTCATCCGGGATGCGGTTCCGGGCTATCGCATCCGCACGATGGCGCTCCCGTTCGGGTCGATGCCCCACGACGCGAAGCTCGCGCGACGCGGGCAGTGGCACGGCATCGCCTACTCCGACGACGGCGTCTTCGTCGTCGGTGCAAATCCCGCACCGTCTCGGTTCTCACGCAGCTGGGATTCCGGCGCGATCCCTCGGATTCGGAGCTCGCACGGAGGGTGGAAGGGCGAGGCGGATTTCGCCGCCGCGTACTGGCTCCACGAGCTCGACGTGCACCCGGACATGCGCTACGTCTCCGACGGCGACCCGGCGCACATCACCTTTCCACGTCGGCGCGCGGGCGATCTGGCGCCGAGGTTCCGGCTGCGCGCGCGGCCTACTAGCGGGCCGCGGCGCGCGGAAGCAGTGGGAGATGCTGTTCCGGTCGGGCATCACGAGCGAAGGTGAGCCGAGCGCGATCCGGATCAATCGCGCGCGCGTCAGAAGGTCACGACTTGGTAGCCGTCGGCGATCAGCCGGCGGATGCTGCTCGTATTCGTCGAGGAGCGTGATGCCCGCCTGCTCGACCTGGTCCCTGACGCCGTAGCGGCCGGCGCAGTAGCTGCAGGCGCCGGCTATCCGGTCGCGGACGTGCTCGAAGGCGTCGTGGTAGCGGTGGCCTGGGTCGGCGAGCGCGCCGATCCAGGTCGTGCCGGCGCCGTCGAACACGATCGTGACCTCGTCACCCGTCTCCTTGAACTCCTTCGCCGTCACAAGCGCGTTCGCCACCCGGCCCATGCCTTCGCGAACTTCGCTGCCTGCGAAGACGACGAGTGCTGCTTTCGCCATCCAGACTCCTCCTTCGAGATAGATGCCGGGTTAGAGGCGCCTGGGGGAGGAAGCGGTTCACGCCGGCGGCGCATCTGACCGACCGCCACCAATCACGAAAGGGGGCGAGATGGCGCTCGTAGAGCAACGGCAGAAGGTAGACCGCGACGAGGTCTTCCTCGAGTACACGAAGTCGATCTGCCCCGTCTGCAAGGCGGTCGTCGACGCGGAGGTGAACATCCGCGACAACCGCGTGCTCCTGCGAAGCGCTGCCCAGAGCACGGGCGCTTCGAGGCGCTCGTCTACTCCGACGCCGAGCTCTACCTGCGCCAGCAGCGCTTCAACAAGCCCGGCACCTTCCCGCTCGCCGACGAACGGGATCCGGCTCGCCAAGGACCGCCGCTTCGTCGCCGAGCTCGCGCCGCTGAAGCCGGACATCTACCTCCAGTTCGACCCAACCGCTGGATGCGGCAGTGGGGCCTCCCGAGCCAACCGTGGACGTTTCTCGTGGGGAGCGACAGACGCGTGACGGCGAAGTTCGAGGGCGCGCTCTCGGAAGCCGAGCTCGTCGCCGCCGGGCGAAGGAAATGCTCTAGGAAACGGAGGTTCTGCGCGGACGTTCTCTTCTTGATCGGGCGGATCGTCTTCGCGCTCGTGTTCCTATTCCCGGGGTCGACGGTTCACCTGCTCCAGGCGCGCCAGGGCATCGCGTATGCGCGCATGAACCGCGTCCCGGCGCCCGAGGTGCTCGTGCCGCTCAGCGGCCTGATCGCCGTGCTCGGAGCGCTCTCCGTGATCCTCGGGATCTGGGCTGACCTGGGCGCGTTGCTGCTCGCCGGCTTTCTCCTGCCGGTCGCGTTCTTCATGCACGCGTTCTGGCGGGAGACGGACGAGCAGATGAAGGCGAATCAGATGGCGCACTTCATGAAGAACATGGCGATCGCTGGCGGCGCGCTCGTGCTCTTCTACTCCTACAACCAGCTCCAGGCGGACGCCGGGCTGTCGATCACCGATCCGCTCTTCGGTCGCGGCTGACGACAACGCGATGCCCGAGTCGATCGACCACGACGAGGTTCTGCGGCTGATCTCCGAGGAGAACGCGCAGCTTGTCGAGGTCCTGCCAGCGAAGGAGTTCGGCGAGGAGGACGTCACGGGTGCGATCAACATCCCGTTGAAGGAGCTGGACGAGCGCGCCCCGCGCGAGCTCGAGCGCGAGCGCCCGGTCATCGTCTACTGCAACGACTACCAGTGAGACCTCAGCCCGCGGGCCGCGTGGCGGCTCGACGCGATGGGCTTCCCGAAGGTCTACGACTACGTCGCCGGCAAGAAGGCCTGGGGCTCCTACGGGCTACCGCGGGAAGGAACGAACGTGCCGGCGCGGACAGCCGCCGACGTCACGCATCGCGACGTCCCGACCTGCGACCTCGACGACCGGCTCGCAGACGTGCGTGAACGCGTCCGTGCAGCCGGATGGGATACCTGCATCGTCGTCAACGAGCAGCGCGTCGTCCTGGGCCGTCTCGGCCGCAAGGCGATCGTCTCCGACAGCCAGTCTTCGGTGGAGGAGGCGATGACGCCCGGACCCGGCACCGTCCGCCCGAGCATCGGTGCCGACGCGCTGCTGGAGCGGATCCGCACGCGGAACCTCACCGGCTTCCTGGTCACTACACCGGACGGACGGCTGGTCGGGCTTACGCTCCGCAGCGACCTCGAATGACGGCGGTCTTCGTGTTGAGAGTGTCAGGTCAAAGCCCTGGCTGATGCAACAGCAGCGCAGGTCGCGGATCCGGAGCGCGATCTCGCTGAGACCCTCGATCCGGCTGCTCCGCTGCGTGCTGCGAGTGCGAGCCGACTGATAGGTTGCGCGAGGCGATGGGACCCGACCGCGACGGGATCCTGAAGGCGCTCGGGCAGGTGATCGACCCCGAGCTGCGGCGCCCGGTCACCGACCTCGACATGGTCCGCGACGTCGAGATCCGCGGCGGCGATGTCGAGGTGACGATCGCCCTGACGATCGCCGGCTGCCCGCTTCGGCATTCCTTCCAGGAGCAGGTGGCCCGAGTGGTCGGCGACCTGCCGGGCGTGCGCAGCGTGTCGCTCTCGTTCGACGTGATGACTCCCGATGAGCGCCAGGCGCTGACGGCCCGGCTCCGCGGCGGCATCACCGAACGGACGAAGGGGATCCAGGTCGCCGCCGACACGCGCGTGCTCGCGGTGGCGAGCGGCAAGGGCGGTGTCGGCAAGTCGTCGCTGACCGTCAACCTCGCGGTCGCGTTCTCGCGGATGGGGAAGAGCGCCGGCATCCTCGACGCAGACGTCTACGGGCACTCGATCCCCCGCATGCTGGGGATCCGGCAGCGGCCCGTCGCCGTCGACCGGATGATCGTGCCGCCGGTCGCCCACGATCTGAAGCTGATGTCGATCGGCTTCTTCCTCGAGGAGAACGAGCCCGTGATGTGGCGCGGGCCGATGCTGCACCGGGCGCTCGAGCAGTTCCTCTCGGACGTGCATTGGGGCGAGCTCGACGTGCTGGTCGTGGACATGCCACCGGGGACGGGTGACGTCTCGATCTCGCTCGGCCAGCTCTTGCCACGTGCGGAGGCGATCGTCGTGACCACGCCGCAGCCGCTCGCGCAGGAGGTCGCGTCGCGTGCGGCGACGATGGCCCAGAAGACGAGCATGCGCCTACTCGGGGTGATCGAGAACATGACCGGCGACGTCTTCGGCTCCGGTGGCGGCGCCAGCCTGGCGCGGGAGCTCGGCGTGCCTCTGCTCGGAACCGTGCCGCTCGACCCGCTCCTTCGCGAGGCGGGCGACTCCGGCCGGCCGCTCGTCGCGGCGGCGCCCGAGGCTGCGGCCGCGCGGGCGATCGAGGCGATCGCGACGGCCGTCGACGCGCTCCCGCGCGAGCAGGGGCAGAGCGTCGGGATGGTGAGGTCGCTGCCCCTCGTCTCCTAGGCGCGAGGGGCGGGGCAAACGGGCGGCCCGGCGCTACGCTTGCTGGGTGGGCGTCCTCGACACGCTCCGCCGGCCACTTCGCGACCTGCGCGTTTCCGTCACCGACCGCTGCAACTTCCGCTGCGTCTACTGCATGCCGAAGGAGATCTTCGGGCGCGACTACGAGTTCCTCGCCCGTACCGAGCTCCTCACCTTCGAGGAGATCGCGCGCCTGGCGCGCGTCTTCGCCCGCCACGGCGTCGAAAAGATCCGCCTCACCGGCGGCGAACCGCTCGTCCGCCGCCAGCTCGAGCGGCTCGTCGAGCTGCTCGCGCGGATCGACGGCCTCGACCTGACGCTGACGACGAACGGATCGCTCCTGCCCCAGAAGGCGAAAGCGCTCAAGGAAGCCGGGCTGGCGCGCGTGACGGTGAGCCTCGACTCGCTCGACGACGAGGTCTTCCGCGCCATGAACGACGTCGACTTCCCGGTCGCGCGCGTCCTCGAGGGAATCGACGCCGCGGCCGCGGCGGGCTTCTCGCCGATCAAGATCAACATGGTCGTGAGGCGCGGCCTGAACGAGGAGAGCGTGCTGCCGATGGCCCGCTATGCCCGCGAGTCGGGCCACATCGTCCGGTTCATCGAGTACATGGACGTCGGCCACACGAACGGCTGGCGGCTCGACGATGTGGTTCCGGCCGCCGAGATTCTCGCGCGGATCGACGCCGAGGTGCCGCTCGAGCCGGTGCCGCCCAACTACCCAGGCGAGGTCGCGAATCGCTATCGCTATCGAGACGGAGGCGGCGAGATCGGCGTGATCGCCTCGGTCACGCGGCCGTTCTGCGGCGACTGCACACGCGCGCGTCTCTCGGCCGACGGCAAGCTCTACACCTGCCTCTTTGGCGTCCGCGGCCACGACCTCCGCGCGCTCCTACGCGGCGGGACCAGCGACGAAGAGCTCGCCGTGGCAGTCGCCGGGATCTGGCGCGTGCGGGACGACCACTATTCGGAGCTCCGCTCTACCGAGACCGCCGGGCTCCCCAAGGTGGAGATGTCCTACATCGGCGGCTAGTCGCGCGGAAGGAGTGGCGCGATCTCTTCTGCGAAATGCCGCACTCGCTCCCCGAGCTCAGGGCTCGCGTGACCGAGGTTGAGGACGAAGCCGTCGCATCCGGCCTCGGCGTACTCGCCGAGGCGCTCGGCTATCCATTCAGGCGGACCCGCGATTGCATGCCTCCGGCGTTCGTCCACTGCGTCCTGCGGCTTCGGCGTGACGTACACGGCGATGCGCAAGATGACGCGACTATCCGGCCGCCGCTCGCGGAGCTCCGCGGCCATCGTGCGCAGCTCCTCTGGACGTAGCGCCACCGGGTGCCAAACACCTGTCACCTCTGCCCGTCTGAGCGTCGCGCGCGACACGCCGGCGATCCAAAGCGGCGGCCCGCCCGGCCGGACGAGCGGGGGCGCCCACCAACCGTCGAGCGCGAAGAGGTCTCCTTCGTAGCGGACGCGTCCCGGCATCTGCTCGAACACCGACGAAGCGACGCGCAGCCACTCGTCCAACAGCTCGCCGCGCCGCTCGTACGGCGCGGCGAGGGTGGCGAACTCTTCCTCCAGCCAGCCCGCTGCGACCGCGGTCACGATTCGGCCGCCTGAGAGGAAGTCCAGCGTGGTGAGCTGCTTCAGCGCGACGAGCGGCTGCCGCTGAGGTACGACGAGCGCCGAGACTCCGAGCTCGAGCCGCGTCGTGCGCGCGGTGAGGAACCCGAGCGACACGAGCGCCTCGGCGATTGTTCCGTAAGTGCCCGAGTGCTCCTCAGGGACGATCACGTGATCCGTGACCCAGCCGGAGTCGAAACCGACCTGCTCGGCGGCGGCTGCCACACCGGCGAGCCGCTCGGCGTCGAGCGCATCGCCGTAGTTGGGCAGGATCACGCCGAGATGAAGAGGCATGCGACGACGCTACAGGAGGACCCATGAACGCCAAGGAGTGGCTTGCCGCCTACGCCGACCGGCTCGGGGTCGAAGCGCCGACCTCCGATGAGCTGAAGGCGGTCCTCAATCTCGCCGCGGAGGCCGCGCACGCGTCGGAGCGAATCGCCGCGCCGGTGGCCTGCTGGCTCGCTGCGAAGGCCGGTCGCTCGCTGGCCGAGTCGCTCGTGCTGGCGAAGGAGGTCGCGCCGGCTTCGGGCAGTTGACGCGCAGGCCTCGCGCCTTCATAATCCTCCCGCTTTTCGTTCCGAGGAGCGACGCGGAAGGAAGAGGCTTGGCGGGTTTCACCCGGCGCGAGTTCCTGAAGCGCGGCGCTGGTGGCGCAGGGGTCCTCGCTGTGTCGGCGCTCGGATTCGACGTCGCGGTAGCCGAGGCCACGACCGTCAAGCAGCGCCTGCGCATCCAGGGCGCCAAGGTCTCTCACTCCGTCTGTCCCTACTGCGCGGTCGGCTGCTCACTCCTGGCGTATACGCGGAAGAACGGTAACGGCAAGGTCGAGCTGCTCCAGATCGAGGGCGATCCCGACAGCCCCGTCAACGAGGGCACGCTCTGCCCGAAGGGGGCGACGACGATGGAGCTCGCGATCTCGAAGCGGCGGCTCCATAGTCCGCTCTACCGGGCTCCCGGCGCCGGCGAGTGGAGGGAGGTCTCCTGGAACTTCGTCCTCGACAAGCTCGCGCGCAGGATCAAGGACGCACGCGACCGCACGTTCGTCACGAAGGACGACGACGGCAACGTCGTCAACCGCTGCGAGGGCATCGCCTTCGCGGGCGGCGCCGCGTTCAGCAACGAAGAGGGCTACCTCGCCACGAAGCTAATGCGTGGCCTGGGCCTCGTCTTCTTGGAGCAACAGGCCCGAGTCTGACACGGCCCCACGGTGGCCAGTTTGGCCGCCACGTTCGGAAGGGGGGCCATGACGAACCACTGGCGGGACATCAAGAACGCCGACCTGATCATGATCAACGGCGGCAATCCCGCCGAGGCCCATCCGGTCGGGTTCCGCTGGTTCATGCGCGCGAAGACCGAGCGTGGGGCGAAGATCATTCACGTCGACCCGCGCTTCACGCGCACCACAGCGGTTGCCGACATCCACCTGCGGATCCGGACCGGCACCGACGCCGCCTACTTCGGCGGTCTCATCAACTACGTCTTGCAGAACAAGCTCTTCCACGAGGAGTACGTCCGCAAATACACCAATGCCGCCTTCGTCGTCGACAAGACCTACAGCTTCAAGGACGGGATGTTCAACGGCTTCGACTCGGAGAAGGGCGCCTACGACCCGAAGCTCTGGACGTACGAGAAAGGTGCGGACGGCTTCGCGAAGCTCGACATCAACCATCCGCGCTCGGTGCTGAGCCTGATGCGCAAGCACTACTCGCGCTACACGCCGGAGATGGTCTCGCGCATCACCGGCATCCCGCGTGACCAGTTTCTCCAGGTCGCCAAGCTCGTGGGGGAGATGGGCCGGCCGGACAAGGTGATGACGCAGGTCTACGCGGTCGGTCTCACCCACCACACCACCGGCTCGCAGATGATCCGTGCCGGCGCGGTGCTCCAGCTCCTGCTCGGCAACATCGGCCGGCCGGGCGGGGGCATGAACGCCGAGCGCGGGCACGCGAACATCCAGGGCAACACCGACAACGCGATCTCGTGGGAGATCCTGCCCGGCTACCTCAAGGTGCCGGCGCCGGGGCAGCGTACGATCGCCGACTACGTCGACGAGAGCGCCTCGAAGCAGGCGCACCCGAACGCGCTCAACTTCTTCGGCTCGAACTACGGCAAGTTCATGGTCAGCCTGCTCAAGACGTGGTTCGGGGACAAGGCGCGCAAGGACAACGAGTTCGCCTTCAACCACCTGCCCAAGCCGGCGGGGAACTCGTCTTGGATCAGCATCTTCGACCAGGCGCTGCAGGGGAAGATGGAGGGCGTGATGCTGAGCGGGATGACCGCTGCCAGCATCGGTCCGGACGCGAACCAGGTGCACAAGGCGCTCGCAAACCTGAAGTGGCTCGTCGTCATGGACTCGTTCCCGACGACGAGCTCGGAGTTCTGGCACGCTCCGGGCGCCGATCCGTCGCAGATCCAGACCGAGGTCTTCGTGCTGCCGGCGACGCACTGGATCGAGAAGGATGGATCGTTCACCAACAGCGGCCGCTGGCTGCAATGGAAGGATCAGGTCCTCCCGCCGGAGGGCGAGTCCCGCCATGACCACTGGATGCTGTCCGACCTCTTCCTGCGGGTGCGGAAGCTCTATGAGCGCGAGGGCGGGAAGTTCCCGGACCCGGTGATGGATCTCACATTCGACTATGGCGATCCGGCCAAGCCCACGCTCGACGAGATCGCCCGGGAGGTCAACGGCAAGGACCTCAAGACCGGCAAGCAGATGGAGTCCTTCAAGGATCTCCGCGACGACGGGAGCACGACGTCCGGCAACTGGATCTACGTCGGCTCTTACACGGACGAGGGCAACATGATGAAGCGCCGGAACGGGGTGCAGGACCCGGAGAAGAACGATCCGACCGGCATGGGCTTCTACCCCGAGTGGGCGTTCTCGTGGCCCGCCAACCGGCGCGTCCTCTATAACCGAGCCTCGGCCGATCCTGCCGGCAAGCCCTGGGATCCGAAGCGCGCCGGCATTCGCTGGGACGCCGCGCAGAAGATGTGGGTGGGCGACGTGCCCGACTACCTACCGGACGCGGACCCGGCGGATCCGAAGTCGCCGCTGCCCTTCATCATGACGGGCGAAGGCACTGGTCGGCTGTTCTCGAACGGACTCGCGGACGGCCCCTTCCCCGAGCACTACGAGCCCGTCGAGTCGCCGATCGAGAACCCGCTGCACCCGAAGGTCTCGATCTCGCCGGGGACGTTCCTCTATGACAAGGCCGCCGGGCGACCCAACCGCTTCGGGACCGTCGACGAGTTCCCCTACGTCGCCACTTCGTACCGGCTGACCGAGCACGAGCACTACATCACCCAGCACGTCGAACACCTCGTCCGGCTCCAGCCCGAAGCGTTCGTCGAGGTCCCCGCGGAGCTCGCCCGGGAGAAGGGGATCGAGACAGGCGACAAGGTGCGGGTCTGGTCGAAGCGCGGCAAGCTCGAGGTGAAGGCGCTGGTCACGAAGCGCCTCGGCGCGCTCACGATCGACGGCAAGAAGGTCTTCCAGATCGGGATCCCGATCCACTGGGGCTACGTCGGCGTCAAGACCGGCGACCACTGGCTCGCGAACGCGCTGACGCCCTTCGTCGGCGACGCGACCGTGCGCACGCCGGAGTTCAAGGCTTTCCTCGTGAACATGGAGAAGATGTGAGCGCCGAGACGGCGACGAGCGCCTGGGCGGCGCGTAGCCGGCGGGCCGAGGAGCTGGGGAAACGGCACCCGTTCGCCGCCGAGCTCCTGACCCTCTACCTTGCCCTGCTGCCGGTGCAGGAGGAAGCTTGGCGCAGCGCGCGCGAGCTCGCGCCGCCCGCGGACGAGCTCCCACGCTGGGCTGCGGTCAACGTGCTGCCCGCGGTCGTCGAAGCGACTGCGGCGGCAGGCCCGGCGACGCTCCGCGAGGCCGCGCGTGAGCGCCTTGCCGAAGGAGCGGCGGAGGAGATGCTTGCCGCCTGGCTCGCCGGAGCGGAGCTCGAACCCGTCGACGGTTATCTGGCGCGTGCCAGCGTCGCTCCCGTGCTCGAGGCGCTGGAGGATCGGGCTGGTACCGCCTGCAGCGCCGCCGGGGACGGCGCGGACGGCAGCCTGTGCCCGTGCTGCGGCGGCCTTCCCCAACTCTCCCGTGTCGCTGCCACCGGGGAATCGCTCGTCAGCGGCCGGCGGAACCTGCTCTGCTCCCGCTGCGCGTCGAGCTGGGACTACACCCGAAGCGCCTGCCCGGCATGCGGCGAGAGCAATGAGTCGCGCCTGCTCGCGTACACGGAGCGCTGGAGCGGGCCCGTGTCGGTCAACGGCAACGGAGCCGAGCCTGCGGTCTTCCCGCACCTGCGCATCGCAGGATGCGAGACCTGCCGCCGCTATCTGATCGAGGTCGACATGGCCCAGGACGTGGACGCGGTGCCCGAGGTCGACGAGCTGGCGGCCCTTCCACTCGATCTCTACGCCGCCGATCAGGGCCTGACGAAGGTCACACCAAATCTCATGGGGTTCTAGCGATGGCGGAAGCGAAGCTGAAGATCGACCCCGGCAAGTCGTACGGATTCTTCACCGACACGAGCGTCTGCATCGGGTGCAAGGCGTGCGAGGTGGCGTGCAAGGAGTGGAACCAGCTGCCGAGCAAGCCGGAAGGTTTCCTCGGCGACAGCCTCGACAACACAGGGACACTGGACGGCCAGACCTGGCGCCATGTGAAGTTCATCGACAACGTCCCCGACGAGACGCTGGGCGTGGGCGACGGCAAGGCGTTCCTGCTCATGTCGGACGTCTGCAAGCACTGCCAGCACGCGAGCTGCATGGACGTCTGTCCCACCGGCGCGATCGTCCGCACCGAGTTCGACACCGTCTTCATTCAGTCGTCGGTCTGCAATGGCTGTCGCAACTGCATCGCCGCCTGCCCCTACGACGTGATCGACATCGATCCGGACAAGGACGTCGCTCGCAAGTGCACGCTCTGCTACGACCGGCTCCAAGGCGGCATGGAGCCTGCCTGCGCGAAGGCATGTCCCACCGACTCGATTCAGTTCGGGCCACTCGACGAGCTGCATCGGAGGGCGGACGAGCGGCTGGCCACCTTGCACTCGCAGGGGATCAAAGAGGCAAACCTCTACGGCCGTGACGACAAGGTGTACGGCGGGCTCAACGCCTTCTTCCTGCTGATGGACAAGCCCGAGGCGTACAAGCTCCCGAACGCCAAGAACGCCGTCCTGCCGCAGCGCAACAACCTCGGTGGCTACGTCGGGGTGCTCGGCACCGCTGTGCTGGGCCTGCTCGGCGCCGTGATCGCGCTCCGCAACCGCGGTGTCCGTCCGGAGCCGCCTGAGGAACCGACCGTCGAGGAGAGGCCGTGACGTTGCTCGCCGCGTCGGAGCACTTCGCCGGCTCGCCGCATTGGACCTGGTACATCCTCTTCTACTTCTTCCTGGCGGGACTCGCAGGCGGCGCGTACTTTCTCGCCACGCTCCTGCGCTACTGGGGCACACCTGGCGACGAGCCGGTGGCGCGGCTCGGCTTCTACGTGCCCTTCCCGGCGACGATCATCGGGCTGCTCCTGCTCACGCTCGACCTCAAGCAGCCGTTGCGCTTCTGGCACATGCTCTTCAACACGACGCCGGATCAGTTCGGCCTGAACTTCAACTCACGGACGCCGATGTCGGTGGGCGTCTGGGCCCTGCTCGTAGCCTCCATCTTCTCCTTCGTCGTCTTCGTCGACACGCTCGTGCGCGACGGCAGGATTCGCAATCGGCCCGCCCGCCGCCTCGCCGCTCTGCTCGACGGGACGGTGGGCTTGGTCTGGAACGTCATCGGCACGATCTTGTACCTCTTCATCGCCGGCTACACCGGCGTCCTGATCGCCGTCTCGAACCAGCCGATCTGGAGCGACTCGTGGGCGCTCGGCGGCCTCTTCCTGGCGTCGGGGCTGGCCGGTTCGGCGGCGCTGCTCCTGGTGCTGTCGCACTACCGGCCGGGGGCGGAGTTTTCACGCGGAGTCCTGGAGCGCAGCGAGCACATCTTCACAGCGCTCGAGCTGTTGCTGGTGGTCGTCGTCGTGGTCACGCTGATCGACGACGGGGCGGTCGACGACGCCTTTGGCTTTCCCTGGATCCTCCTGTGGCTCGTGGCCTTGGTGGGAATGCTGCCGGGCCTGCGCGGCCTCGCCGGCGACAGGGTCAGGGTGACGCGCCGGGGAGCGGTCGCAGCAGTCGAGCGGGCGCCCGCGTGGGTGGTGGCGCCGTCGCTCGTGCTCGTCGGCGTGCTCGCTCTGCGGGCTGCCGTGATCTTCAGCGCCCAGTGAGCTATCTTCAGCGCCCAGTGAGTTAGGTTCACGCGCGCGCGAGTAGCAGGTCGCGCTGGGTTCGCAACTCGGTAACCGAGGGAGCAGGCCGGTGCTCTCGCGCCTAGGATGCCATGCAGCGCGACGATCGATACCCGAAGCCTGCGCGGGCCGAAAGCGCTTTCGTCGGGTCACAGCCGAGCTCGGTCTCGAACGAATCCGGTGGGGTGCACAAACACCGTCGTGAGGGGCGGCGGTGCCGTAGGGGAGCTCCGTTGGCTGGGAGGCCGGGTAGCGTCGGTGCTTCCGGCTTTGGGCTGCCTGTGCTCGTTTCGTTCGTCTACGTCGTCGCCTGCCGGTTGTTCGCGAGCTCCTCGTCCTGCGCCGAGTGACCAGGCGGCGTCAAGCCTGGTGGACGCGAACCACCGCGAATGATTGATGCGGGACCCGTGCGCGGCAGTCCGAGTGAGAGGACGCTCGCCCAGCCGAGCCGCGCGTGTCTCATGAGCCCGATTCGCTTGCTTCCGGGCTGGGGGTAAACAGCTTCCAGTGCCCCTCGGAGACGACTTCGACGGTGCCGTCGGTCACTTTGATGGCGGTCTGATCGTCAATCGCGTACGCCGGCACCTGCATGCCGGCGGCCCACCTTTCTGCGTCGGCCATGGTGTTCTCCGGCAGGTCCTCGTGATCCAGGTGCGGAAACATCGAAAAGCCGATCAACCCCAGCGTTTCATCGCCACCGGTGGGGGGCTTCCACCTGACGAAGTCCTCTCCGATGTTGGGGGCCATCACAATGCTGCCAGCGCTCAGTCCCACATAGACCGCGCCCAGCGACGGCAAGAGGTCCGCCAGTCCGGACTGCCGCATCCAGTAGCACAGATACAAGGGATCGCCGCCGTTCACCAGCAGGACGTCCGTCTCCTGGACCATGGGGACCCACTGCCCTTCATCGATGCTGGGCAGCGCGGTGAGCTCGAGCACCCCCAACGACTTCCAACCCAACTCGCACATGGGTGCTCTGGGCTCTTGTCCGCTGATGAACCTCCATGCCAGTTCGGGTTGGCCGAGGGCGTGCGTCGCGGTCGGAATGCAGAGGGCGTCGGACTCGGGAAACGGTTTGCCCAGAAGGTCGACCAGCGCGTCGTGGATGCTCGCGTTCTTGATGCCAGCGGACGTGAGAAGAAACCTCATGGGTGCTCCTTCGCTCGCGGTGCAGGCGTGGTGCTTCCCTCAGAGAGACTCAGCAGAGGCGCGACAATCATCGTTCGCCGCGGGATCACCCGGGCGGAACGAGTTGGTCGGTAAACCCGGCGTCAGGCCGAGTGGTCCTCGAGGAGGATCTCAGCGACGCGAGCGGGCTGCTCGAGAGCGGCGAAGTGCCCGGTGTGAGGAAGCGAGATCGATCGGGCGCCTCGCCCAAATTGCGGTAGACCTCGCGCGCCGCGCGCGGGTAGCCGCGACGACGGCCGACCCGACGCAGCTCGGCCAGGTAGTGATTCGGCAGCTTGCTTCCGTCGACCAAACCGCCCCGCAACACGATGCCGAGGCCGGCTTGTTCTCCATCTTCGTGACCAACGGACCGATTGCCGACAGGCGTGCACCGCCGATGTAGATCGAGGCGACGCGAGTGGCTCGACTGACGCCTTCGGAGTAGTCGTACGTGTTGAACGCGAGGATGCGTCGCACGCGGTCTTCCAGTTCGGTCGAGGCCGTTAGGGACACCGTTGCACCCATCGAACTCGCCTGCCAGCGTGACATCGTCGAGAGATCCAGCGTCTTGACGAACTCGACGGTCGCACGGCGGAGCGCCGGCTCGGCGTAGCCCGCGCCCGGTGTGATGTCAGACCATCCCATGCCGGGCATTTCGATGGCGAAGATCGTGAAGGCGTGGACAAGTTTCGGGATCACGAGCTGGAAGTGATCGAGCTGTGTGCGGACCGTGTGCAGCAAGATCAGCGCCGGGCCGGACCCGGCCTTCACGTATCGCAGGCGCGTCCCGTCGGCGAGCGTGGCGTACTCGATCTGCCCCGATGGAAACCAGGTCCTGGTGTAATCGCTATTCGGTCGGGATTCCGTTCCCATCATGTTCTCCTTCCGCCGGCTGTTCGTCTCGGCGTCGGTAGAGGTCAGTGGGTGGCTGCGAAAGAGGCCGGCGCCGGAATGAGACGAGCCGCAAGGCGGTGACACGCGCGCCGCATGACACGCCGATCCACCGGCCTTGACTATTCCTCTCGGGGCGTGCGGCAATCCCGCTGATCGATCATCTGCCAGTGTGCGGTGGCGCAGCGGGTAGCTGCACCGTGACCGAGAGCCCGCCGACGGCCCGGGGGGTGAGGGTGAGGGTTCCGTCGTGTGCTTGGGTGATGCTTTTGACGATTGCCAGGCCGAGGCCGACACCTGCGTGGTCGGTGCGTATGCGTTCGGTGCCGCGTAGAAACGGCTCGGCAAGCGTGGCGACGACCTGTGGGGTGAGCTTCTCGCCAGTGTTCTCGACGTTGAGCGTAGAGCTGTCGAGGTCGCCGCCGAGCGGATCGGCTGACGACGCAGCGAGCCCCAGTGACCCTTTCTCTACAAACGTGCCGACCGTCCCCAGGGCCGCGCTTCAGAGGTCGGGGAAGTTCAATTCATGGATGATTCAAGACGAGTATGGAGCGTTTATGGAGCATTGCGGTCGCTAGCAGGCGCTAGCGATGGCAAATCGCCGGCGCCGAAAACTGCTCAGTCAAGCCAAATTCGTTGCCGCTGGCTGCGTCCAATTGCGGATTGGAGCGCATGGTAAGGAGGGGGTCGACGGTTCGAGTCCGTCAGAGGGCTCTGCAAAAGAGCCGCAAATCGGCGCTTTCTCGTTCAGGTCGACTTGCTCCAGAGCCAACGTGCGGTGGATATGGAGCCGTTTATGGAGCTTTCAGGTCCACGAGGCGCCGTTCTTAGACGCGCAACCTGACCTCATCGCGCTGGTTCCGCACGCGAACTGACCCAAGAGGCGGCCCGCCGAAGATCGAGCTATGGTCGCTGGCGTCCCTCAAGGCAGTGCGGGCCAGCGGCGCTTGCGACGCCCTGGCCCGTGGCACCGGAAAGGAGCTTCCGATGCAGACACAGCGTATGTGCGCCGCGCGAGCTAGGGACGACCGAGGCGAGGAATGCACGGCCGCGGCACCGGCAGCATGGCTTGCCCGTGGGGTGCACTTATTCGATCTTCCTGCAAATCTGTCGGTTCCGCACGCGCCCGAGTTTGTGAACCCGTGGGGTTCACTTATTCGATCGTCCCTGCATGTCGCCAGAATTCGGGTACGCGGCTGATTTTGTGCACCCCACGCGATCCCGACGTCGGCCCGAACCTGTGGCGGGAGCTTGCGTCGCTCCGGGGCGAGCCCGGCCCGCGCCCACCGGGTCCGTGGATCGAGCGAAGTCTCGAGCGACACCTCGCGCGGTCGCAGCGCGAGCTCGCCCGACGGCTCGACCGCATGGCCGCCGCCGCGGCCGGCCGCGTCTTCCCGCTTCCGCGCCGGGGAGTGGTAGAAGACCAGGCGTGACGCCAGCGGGCTCCGGGTCGTCCGGGTCGAGGGCGACGCGCCGACGCGCGGCAGGAGCGCGGGCGAGCTTCTCGGATCCTGCTCGGATGGCTCGATCGCGTGAGGGGGCGTAGCGCGCCGGTCACGCCCCCGCACGCTACCGGGCTATAGGAACGCGGCCGTTTCCTGGGCCGTTCGCTTGCCGGCGAAGATCGCGTCCTCGATCGCGGGCGCCCCTTCGGAGTCCTGGGCGGCGAAGCTGATCCTCCCGATCTGCCGGCGGGCGATCGTCCGCGGCCCGTCCGTACGCATGATCTGGCCATTCGGTGCCATCGTCGGCTGGCCGAACGTCCAGCCGACGTACGGAACGACCATCCCGTGACCCCAGCGGTACAGGTAGATCGCGCTGACGTCCCGCGTCCAGTCGAAGCCGAACGGCCCGAAGACCCGCTCCATGTCCGCGCGCAGCGAGTCCTCGTACTCGGAGAAGGGCGTCGTGAGCAGCTTGATCCGCTCCTCCTGGCGCGTCGTGTTCGGGTCCGTGAAGAAGCCGCTGTAGAACGTGAGCACGTTCGGCCGGGAGCCGTCGTTCTTCCTCGCGGGATCGTTCATCACCTTCGTGTAGTCGGCGACGACCGCGTCCTGCCAGAACTTGCTCCCGAACCAGTAGTAGTCGTACGCCATGCCCGCGTTGACCAGGAACTGGCTGTTCCGGATGGCGACGTTCGCGATCGGAACGGGGATGTGCCGGTACTTGCTCGCCGCGGACAGCTGCTCGGCGCTCATCAGATGCTCGGTCAGGCGATGCCCCGTGTGCATCTGGCCGGCGAGGACGACCGCCTTGGCGTTGGCCTTGAAGAAGGTACCGTCGCGGAAGTACCGGACGCTGGCCCCGGTGGCCGACGTGTCGGCGCGGAGCGCATTCGCGCCGATCCGGTAGCGGACCTTGTTCGTCGTCTTGTCG
The DNA here is from genome assembly GCA_035640455.1 of Gaiellaceae bacterium. Lineage (GTDB taxonomy): Bacteria > Actinomycetota > Thermoleophilia > Gaiellales > Gaiellaceae > AC-50. The sequence goes on from DASQWB010000122.1 coordinate 16,831, forward strand.
AGCTCTCCGAAGTTGATCGGGTTGTTCAGGATGTCGTTCTGACTCGACCCTGCGATCGACGCCGGGATGAGGAACTTGAGCGCCCGCCGCGCGACGTACGACGTGCCTCCGGGGAAGGCGCAGAGCGGGAAGTACTCGGCGGCGATGAAGCTGATCGAGCTGTAGGCGTTGGCGTACTGCGTGAAGCACGCGAGCGCGTCGCTCGCGTACAGGTCGTAGAAGTCCGCGACGGCCGGGTGGTAGCCCCTGTCGACCGTGAGGTAGTCGCGGAACGACTTGTGGGCGAGGTAGTCGTACTTCGGGTCGGAGTTGTCGGGCGGGTCGGTCGGCGACCCGTTCGTGTTGTACCAACCGCGGAGGTCCTGCCGCGCCGCATGGAAGTCATGCAGGATCGCCGTCGGGAACGGCATCTGGTCGATGCCCTGGTCGTCGAACGGGTCGATGACCCACTTCGTCGTGAACCCCGGCAGGTATGCGTTCCTCGTCGTCGCCGGCGCCGTGGAGTCGAAGTAGTAGTTGTAGAACGGTGCCGTGACGACGTTGGCGGCGTACTCGACGCCGATCCCGCCGTAGAAGTCGAACAGGAACGTGTCATACGGGTAGACGAAGTACGCTCCGGCGCACGACGCCTGCGTCGACAGGGGCGGGCTGTCGTCGTCCCGTGACGCGTTGCCGCCGACCCGTGGGTTGTTCTCGAGGATCAGGATCTTCGCGTTCGGCTTCTGCTTCAGCGCGAAGAAGGCCGTCGCGAGGCCGCTGATCCCGCCGCCGACGACGATCAGGTCGTACGAGCCCGTGTCGTCGACGACGTTGTAGGTGCCGCCGAGGTTGTCAAACGAGCTCGAGGCCACCTTCACCGTGTTCTTGCCCCACGTGAGCCGCTCGTCGCGCAGAAGGTGGGCGATGTCGAACGTGCTGCGCAGGTTGCCGCCTCGCAGCACGCGCGGGTCGAGACCGATGCTGCCGTCCGGCGGAAACGTCGTGCCGGGCGGATAGTGGGCCAGCGCCCGGGCGGGGAACGACGCAAGAACGGCTACGCCGCCGGCCGCGATGAGCGCTCCCTCGAGGAAGTCTCGCCGGGTGATCCCGTCTTCGTTCGCTGCCATGTCTCCCCTCCTTGGCGCTCTAGACGCCGGGCCTCGGGCCGCCGGTCGTGTATGGGACGCCGACTCCGAGCGTGACCCAGGTGCCGGTCGTGTTGTTGGCGTCGTTCTGCTCGAAGAGGATCCCGGCCGCGTCCACCGTCTGGCGGATGAAGTACTGCGCCTGCGGCTGGTTCATGAGGTCGGTGACGTCGAAGCTCTGGCCGAAGAGCATCTTGTCGTAGACGTCCTCCCAGCCGACCGAGGTGCCCATGTTCACGTAGGTCGACGAGGCGTTCGGATCGCAGCCGTTGAACGCGGGTGCGGTCGGGAAGCCGGGAAGGCTCGAGTCCGTCGCGACCACGTCGGCCAGGCAGAAGGCGACCTTCGTGTTCGGCTTTACGGGCTTGAGCTTGGCGTTGAGGAGCTCGTACTGCATGACGCCGTCGAGATGCCAGTGGTGGTGGAGGTCGTGGTACGTCATCGTCCCGACCTGCACCTCGTCGCACGACCCGTTGGCGTGGAAGACGCGCTGGTATGCAGGCATCGTGTTCGGGGCGGGGACGTTGCCGGCGACCGGATCGCGATAGCCGACGACGTTCAGCGTCCCGGCGCCGAGGTTCTTGATGCCGGCGGAGAAAGCGAGCAGGAACTGGCCCGTCTGCGGGTCGCGCCAGATGATGTGGTCATCGGCGAGGAGCTGCTGGTCGGGGACGAGCTCCGGCAGGAGACCACCTGCCGTGAGCGTCGTCGACGTGCACGGGAACTGGTTCTGGCCCCCGCCTTCGCCGGCTGCGGCAGTAGCGCCGATCAGCGCGGCGACGACGGTCAAGAACGCGGCTAAAGCGCGGGTTGCGACTCGATGTCGCCTTTTCATGAGCAACCTCCCCTTTGGTCGCCGGACGGTGACGACGCGCAATCTTCTCTCTGACCAAACGCTTGGTCAAGAGGCGCGGATTAGAATCGGTCTGCCCTTGGGCAACTCGAACGCCCCTCCTCGCGCTGACGTCGCCGAGCCGGCGACCGGAGTCGTCGCCGAGTCCACGGTCGAGCGCGCCGGGCGCGGAGCGGACACGCGCAGGCGCATCATCGAGGCGGCGTGGAGCATCATCGCCGAGCGGGGGATCTCGGCGCTCACGACCCGGCTCGTCGCACAGCGGGCCGGGGTATCGCACGGAATGTGCAACTACCACTTCGCGGGCAAGGAGGACCTCGTCATCGCGGTCGTCGACTACGCTCGCCACTATTGGATCACGCCGCTCGAGGAGCATCTCGCCGCGCCCCTGCCGGCTCGCGAGAAGCTCGAGCGCATCATCGACTGGATGGCGAAGCCGGCGACGCGCGAGGTCATGCGCGTACACACGCAACTGCTCTCGCAGGCCGAGTGGAACGACGAGCTCAGGGAACGTATGGCCGTCGAGTACGGCCGCTGGCAGGCCTTGTACGTGCGTCTCTTTCGCGAACTCGCCGAAGACGGGCCGCTCGTTCCCGCACTCGACCCGGTCAAGCTCGGCGTTGCCTTCGCGACGATGGCCGACGGTCTCGTCTGGCAGCAGTCGCTCGATCCGACCCTCGATACCGAGCCGTTCATGCGGGCGTTCGTCGACGTTGTCCTGGCTGAAACCCCGCATCTTGACCGAGCGTTTGGTCAGGCGTAGACTCGCGCGATCCAGTACGACGGGAGGTGGAGCGTCGTGTGCTGCGGCCTCCGAGGAGCTGCAAAGAACCTCGGTCGAATCGTGTTGCTCGCCCTGGTGGTCGTTGCCCTTACGGCATGCGGCTCGAAGAAGGGAGAGGAGGGTGGCGGTAAGCTCGACCGAAGCTCGAACACGCTCGTCGTCGCGGTCGACGCATTCAACGCCGACTTCGACCCCGCAAGCGCATACCTCCTCAGCGAAGCGCTCATCTGGCGGGGCATCTACGAAAGCCTCATCCGGCTGAAAGGCGACAGCGCGACCCAGGTCGAGCCGTTGCTCGCCGACAGGTGGAAGGCGAACGGAGACAAGAGCTCCTGGACCTTCCACATTCGTTCGAACGTCAAGTTCAGCGACGGGACGCCGCTCGACGCCAAAGCCGTGAAGGCCAATTACGTGCGCACGATCCGTCTCGAATTGGGCACCCAGTTCATCCTCGGCAGCTTCATTTCCAACCCAGAAAAGAGCATCGTCGTCGTCGATCCGATGACCATTCGCTTCGACATCGGCCGGCCGGTGCCCCACTTCGACGTGGTCCTTGCGGCGCAGTACGGAATGGGCATCGTCAGCCCCAGGGTCTTCACGGCGCACTCGAAGGGCAAGAAGGACCAGGGGCACGACTACCTCCAGTCGCACGCAATCGGCACCGGACCGTACGTGCTCAAGACGCTACAGCCGGGGAACCAGGTCGTCCTCGAGCAGAA
>DASQWB010000123.1:0-7128 GCA_035640455.1 Gaiellaceae bacterium
CGCCGCCGCGAGCCCTCCCTCGTAGACGTTGGGCGCCCCGAGCACGATGCCGTCCGCGAGCGCATCGCGGATCGCCTGCACGATCGCCGGGTGCGAATGCCCGTACAGCCCCGCCGTGTACTCGCCGAGGAAGTCGAGGTACTCGTGCCCGTCCGCATCGACGATACGCGCACCGTCGCCGCGCACGACCGTGAGCGGGAACGGATCGACGTGAATGACCGTGCGCGTGTTCCCGCCCGGCATGAACCGCGCCCGCTCCTCGTGCAGCCGGCGGGACTCCGGATTGCGCTCGACGTAGTTGCGCAGCGCCTCGGCTACCTGCCCGCCGAGGTCGAGGACGGTGGCCATGCGCCGATCCTACGCCCGCCGATGCTCGCGCGGGTTCGAGAGCCGGGGGGCGGCCCAAAATCTAACGGGGCGCGACTTACTCGGCGGCCTCATCCACGAATACGAACTCGCCGCGGTGGCATGACGACCGAATTTCTGCACCCCACCGGCTGGGCGGAGTCGCTGGCTCAGGAACTGGCTCGGCTGAGGGGGGTCGGTTCGTCGGCGGGGCCAGTGTTCCGGAATGACGCCTGAGCAGGCGTGCGCTGCACGCGAGAGCCTCGGCGTCGTGCACGTTGTCATCAACCTGTAGGGGCCGATAATTCAGATTCGCACCGTCGCCGATCGAGGAGCGGGTCTACGTCGGTGCGCGACGTCCGCGTGGGATCCCGCGGCGGCTCTGAGCGTTCCTATTGCGCGCTGGTCTCTCGCGAGCTCTCGCGCGCGCGTAACTGGCTAGGCGTACGGACGAGCCCGAAGGTGCCTACGCGGCGAGCTGGTATTCGCGGATCAGCCCGCCGAGGCGGTCTCGGCGGCGGACGCGATCGAGGTCGATTACCTCGGCGATCGGTTGCTCGTCGCCCGGCGGCGTGCCGAGCGGTGGCCGTTGTGCGAGTGCACGGTGCGGCCGGTGCTCGTTGTAATGCGCGACATACGTGGCGAGGACGTGCTGGAGATGGCGGCGGCCAACGATGAGGATCCGGTCGAGGCATTCGCGGCGGACGCTGCCGACCCAGCGCTCGGCGTGCGCCCGTGCCTTCGGCGCCCGCACCGGCGCCTTGATCACCCGCATTCCTTGCGAGCGGAAGACCTCGTCGAAGTCGCGGGCGAACTTGCTGTCTCGATCACGGATGAGGAACCGCGGGCGGATATCCTCGTCGTCGAGCCTCATCAGCAAATTGCGCGCCTGCTGGGTCACCCACCGCCCGTCTGGGCTGGTCGTGATCCCTGCGAGCCAAACACGGCGGGTCGCGAGCTCGACGAAGAACAACACGTAGAACCGCTTCAGTAGAAGCGTGTCGACGGTGAGGAAGTCGCACTCGAGGATGCTCGCCGCCTGCCGGCGCAGGAACTCCGGCCACTTCGTCTCCAGACGCTTCGGCGCCGGATCGATCCCCGCCTCCTGAAGGATCGTCCAGACGGTGCTCGCGGCGAGCTTGACGCCGAGACCGACCACCTCGCCCTGGATCCGTCGGTAGCCCCAGCCCGGGTTCTCACGGGCGAGCTGCACCACCAGTTGACGCACCTCTGTCGGCGTCGCAGGACGACCCGGCCGGCGGTGCGGATACGTCCAGCGGCGAGCGACGAGCTCACGGTGCCAACGAAGCAGCGTCGCCGGTGTCACGAAAGCGGACCTCCGCCACGCCTGGCGTGGCAGCATCCGGCTGAACGCCGCCAACAGCGCGCGATCGGCCTGCGTCAGCTGCGGACGAGCAACCTGGCGCTCCAGCACCCGCAGCTGATGGCGAAGCAGCAGGATCTCGAGCTCCTTCTCCCGCTCCGAGCGGAAGCGAAGCACAACCAGCTCGAGCACTTGCCGCAACGACCAATACACCAACGACAGAGCCACGCCTCGAGAACGACCCGCCACCGCGGACGACCCTATCCGCTCAGACCGCGACCCTCAGACCTCGCAGGCTCCGTGATCCGGGTTTTCGGCACCCACACGCGTCGCCGCAGCGCGTCGAGCGCCCAGATCACTCCGGCCGCACCGGAATAGAGAACCTTCGCCGGCTGCGCCTCGCGATACTCGTCCCAATACTGCGCCGACCAAAGCCACTCCCAATCGAATGCCGCTTCAGCGTCGGAGACGATCGCAGCGATCTTGTCCTCGACGCGCTCGGGATCCCACGGCTCATCGATCAAGGGTTCGAACCGCGCTGGCTCATACAGAGCTTCAGTGGTCATCAGTTCCTCCTCAGTTGATCGATTGTCAGCCTGTCGACGCAGACCAGCCTCGGCAGCGAGAGTCCCCCAGCACGCCGTGCGCAAGCGGGGCCGTGAAGATCGAATCAACTAAGCCGGGAACGCCACGATCACGACTCTACCCGCAGTCCTCCTTCAGGGGTCCCTCCCTCACGCTGGCGCAGCCGACGTTGGCTAGTCAGTCCCTGTGATTCGACTAAAGCGACTGCCGAAGACGCGCGATCCCGAAATGAACGCGCCTCCTAGTCATAGGAGGAGGCCAGGCATTGAGAGAGGGCGGGCTGCACCGCGTAGTCCGCGCTCCCGGTCAGGGCCTCCAGCCGCCCGAGAGCGGCTCGCCCATGCGCAGCCCGAACCGCTGCAGCAATTCGGGAATCGTCTCCGGCCGTGATTCGAACCCGTAGCGCTGGACGAGCTGGGCGAACTGCTCGGGGCTCGCCTCGAGCGGGCCGCCCAGCGCGGCGAGCTCGCGGAAGTACTGCTCGAAGCCCGCGGGCGCGATGATCTCGAGAATTCGGCACGGCTCATCACCGGCGTTCCAGAACGTGTGCCACTGGTTGCGCGGCTTGAAGACGAGCTCGCCCGGCCCGGCCTCGACCACATCGTCGCCGAGCAGCGCGCCCATGCGGCCCTCGAGGACGAAGCTGTACTCGTCCTCGCGCGAGTGACGGTGCAGCGGCGCAGCGAGTGCGCGCGGCGACATCGGGTGCTCGAGGAACGCGAAGCGCTCGCCCGCCTCGGCGCCGTCGATCAGGAAGCGAACCCCGATGCTTCCGAGGAAGACCTCGTCGCTGTCCGTCGGCCCGACAAGCTTCACGCCTCCGCCTCGCGCCTCCATCCCGACTCCCTTCCTTGGACACTCCGGTCGCAGAAACAATAGGCGCCCGCTAGCGGTCGAGCCCCAGCCAGCAGGCCGCCACTCTTCCGGGTGACTGTGAGACCGCCAAGTCGCCGGGCACACCGCACAACGAACGCGCAGACATGCGCATTTACTCTGGACCAGTCTCATCGCCTCCACGACCCGCGTGCTGCCTCAACTCCATGAGGCACTGGCGCGCTCCGAGATGTGGGGATTTCGCCATAACGTCCCACATCGGTGCGACTTCATCCGATCCCTCCGGTAATTCGACTCGCGGCAATGTGCAGGCCGTGGGCTGCGACGACCGCCGCTTGCTCCGATCAGCAGTCGGACGTTCGCCGAGGGCCCCGCGAACGTCTCCAGATCCCCGGACTATCCTTCGTTTGAGGCGTGATGAGGAGCGCGTGAGCGAAGCGGCGGGAGGCCGGCCGCCACGCGGCTGCGCTAGCCTGTGGGTCCCATAAACTCGCGCGCCGCCGGTGACCGGCTGCGGGCCACGGGTGGGGCGCGCGCCGGATGAGCGGGGTTCGGGTCTCGCTCGGGTGCGTAATGTCGGCAGATGCGGAATCGGCGTCTGCTCGTCGCGATCTTGTCCTTCGCCTACTGGCGCTTCGCCGCCTGTTCGAGCTGCTTGTGCTCTTTGGTCGGTCGGACCGGGCGAAGGAGGTCGAGCCGCCGTGCGACTCGAACTCGCACCCACACCGTCACGCGTGCGTGGGTCACCCTTTGTGGCGACGCGCGCGAGCGGAGGATTGCCGATCTCGAACACGCGCGGATCAGTTCCGATCTTGAACCCGTGGGGTGCATTTATTCGATCGTCCCTGCAAATTGACCGGCTTCGGTAGCAGCTGAGTTTCTGCACCCCACGCGGTTCAGGGGCTCTGAGCCGTAGAGTCGGCCGCCCGTCCCGTCGCCCCGAGGAGCCCGCCTTTGTTCTGGTCGTTCTGCTACGTCGTGCTTCGACGCGTTCTGCAGCTCGCTGCCCTGCGCTTGCGGTCGGAGGAGTTCAAGGAGCTGGAAATCGTGGTGCTCAGGCACGAGCTCGCGGTCCTGCGGCGTCAGGTCAGCCGGCCCGAGCTAAGTCCGGCGGATCGAGCCTTTCTCGCCACCGCCAGCCGGCTGCTGCCGCGAGCGCGCTGACGATCGTTTGTCGTGACGCCCACGACGCTGCTTCGCTGGCACCGGCGGCTGGTGGCGAAACGCTGGACGTATCCCGCTCGAGCGGGCCGACCGCCGATCGATGGGGAAACTCGGGCGCTGGTGCAGCGCCTCGCCCGCCAGAACCCACGGTGGGGTTACCAGCGGATCGTCGGTGAGCTGCGCGGCCTCGGCGTCACGGTCTCGGCCAGCACGGTGCGCGCGATCCTCAAGGCTGCTGGCCTGGGGCCGGCCGGGGAGCGCGCCGGCCTCTCCTGGCGAGAGTTCCTGCGCGCGCAGGCGCAGAGCACGCTCGCGGTCGACTTCTTCACGGTCGAGACCCTCTGGCTGCAGCGGCTGTACGTGCTCTTCTTCATCGAGCTCGGCAGCCGCCGCGTGCATCTCGCTGGCTGCACGACAAACCCAAGCGGCGGCTGGGTTAGCCAGCAGGCCCGCCAGCTCGCCTGGACGCTCAGCGAGCGATCGACACCGGTTCGCTTCCTCATCCACGATCGCGACAGCAAGTTCACGCGCGACTTCGACATCGTGTTCCGAAGCGAAGGGATCGAGATCGTCCGCACGCCCGTGCGAGCGCCGAAGGCGAACGCCATCGCAGAACGCTTCGTTCGCACTATCCGCGCCGAATGCCTCGACTGGCTGCTGATCCTCAACCGCCGCCATCTCAAGCGGGTGCTCCAGATCGTCGTCGACCATTACAACCGCCACCGGCCACATCGAGCGCTCAACCTAAACCCGCCCGACAGGCAGCAGCCAACGCTCCGACTCGTCAACTCAGCGAAACCAGACAGCATCGAACGCCGAGACCGCCTCGGTGGACTGACCCACGAGTACAACCTCGCCGCGTGAACCGGGTTTCCGCACCCCACAGGCCGCAGCCAGCGCCGTGCACGAGGAGCCGCGAAGCGGGCGCCAAGGGCTCGGAACTCGTCATACTTTCTCCCCGCTCGAGCTGCGACGCGGCAACAACTCAATGCCGAACGCTGGCAACCCGTCGATGCTAATCGCGTTGCGCTCGGCGACGTAATCAATCAGGCCGTTGCGGCCGTTGCCGGACTTGCTCTCGATCCAGGCCAGCTTCTGCGGTCGTTCGCCCTCATAGCGCATGAGCGGTAGCCCATAGCCGCAGGAGTTGGCGACCCGCACCACCTCGACGACGACGACCGCACGAGCGGCTTCGGCCGCCGCCGGCACCCCGTCGAGGTCGAACTGCGCTTTCAGCTCCGCGAAACCGGGCTCCCCAATCTGAACGACATTGCCGCGGCCGTGCAGCCGAACGATGCGCGGCGGGCCCTCGAACGCACAGAGCATGATCACGATTCGCCCGTTCTCCCGCAGATGAGCGGCCGTCTCGGCACCACTGCCGATCGGGTCGACGTACCCGATCCGCGTAGGTCCGAGGATGCGCAAGCTCTCGATTGGGCCCTTCGGCGAGACGTTGACATGGCCACCAACGCTCGGCGCCGTGCCGACGAAGAACATGCGCTGCCGGCCGATCCACGCTGCGAGCTTGTCGTCGATCTCGTCGAAGACTTTGCCCATCTGAGCGATTATCACGATCGCTTCGACCGGATGCACTGCGCCAGCCAACCGTTCCGGGGTAAGGCGACCACGAGCCACTGCGCCGACGCCGTCAAGCGTGAGTTGAACCGACTTCGCGCAGACGTGCGCCAATACTTCGGACCAGCCAGTTGCCCTCGCTCTCAAAGAGTGCCACCTGCTTCACCGCGTCACCGATACGTGAGGCTCAGCCGAACGAATCTCGATTCCGCGTCGCGGTTCGAGTCCCGTCGCTCCCGTTCGGAACGCGTGCCTCAGCGTTCGTTGCCACGACCCGCGCTCATCTCGCCACCGACGGCCCGTGACGACACGGCGGTCCGGGCCGCTTGCTCGCTCACGGTACTCGGTCGAGAGCACGAGCAGCGGCTAGCCTGAAGGCGAGCCTCGCCACTCGGGCGAGGGAGGTCAACATACGGTTTGGGAGGTGAATGGCGGTGGCTGAGATACACAAGAGCGTGACCATTGACGCGCCGGCGGAAAGGGTGTTCGACTTACTCGACGATCCGAGCGCCATCCCGAGCTATACGCCGAGCGTCGAGCGTGTCGAGGACGTGCGGCAGAGCGAGCAGCGGATCGGGGATACGTTTCGGGTGATCTACAAGGCCGTCGGGATGACCTTCGAGGAGAAATTCACCGTCATCGAGCACAACCGCCCGACGCGGCTGGCGAGCCGGTTCGAAAACGGCATGAAAGGGACCTTCGTCTACCAGGTGACGCCGCAAGGCGAGCATACGGCGCTGACCGTCGACGTGCAGTACGAGCTGCCTGGCGGTGCGCTTGGAAAAGCGGTCGACGCGCTGCTCCTCGAGCGGGCCAACGAGAAAACGATCGAGAAGCAGCTCGACAACCTGCGGCAGATGGCCGCGCAGGCAACGATCTCGACCAGCGAGGCTTAACACGCGGGTCGTCGAGGAGCTCGGGACGGCTCTCAGCACTCCCGGGCGCGCAGCGCTGCCCGAACGCGCCGGGCAAGCCGCGTGCTCGCCGCGAGCAAGCTAGACGCGGGTGGGGCGCATCCATTGGATCCGCGGAACAGCAACTCGCGCCGCGGCACCGCGCCAGGCATCCCAGTTTCGAATCCCTTCGGCTGGGACAGCAATCGCGACTTCGGCCCTTGAAGGGTCCTTGCTAGCGTCGCCGGTCTGGGGAACGGGTCGCCACACATTGTCCTTCGCGAGCTCGAGGATCGGGATCTGGATGTGCTGTTCGAGCACTGGACGGATCGTGAGGCGATTCGGATGGCGGCCTTTACCCCCGCCGATCCCGACGACCGCGGTGCCTTCGATGCACGGTGGGCAAGG
>DASQWB010000124.1:0-22490 GCA_035640455.1 Gaiellaceae bacterium
GCCCGCCGAAGCGCGTTCGCGCGGTCGAGCCGCAGCTTCGGGACATCCGCGCCTGGATCTCGTCCGTCGGCGCCGCGGTCTCGCTCGCGGACGTCGACGGCGACGGGCTGCCGAACGACGTCTGCCTCGTCGATCCGCGCACCGACTCGGTGACCGTCGCGCCCGCTCCGACGACCGGCGCCCGCTACGCGCCGTTCCTCCTCGACCCGCGTCCGCTTCGGTACGACCGGGCTACGACCGCGCCGATGGGCTGCCTGCCCGGCGACTTCGACGAGGACGGGCGCACCGACCTCCTCGTCTACTATTGGGGCCGCACACCGGTGCTCTTCCAGCGGCGCCCGGGCCGGCCGCTCGGGGCCGAGGCGTTCGTGCGGCGCGAGCTCGTGCCGGGCGGCGGGCGCTGGTACACGGACGCGATCACGCAGGCCGACGTCGACGGCGACGGGCACGTCGACCTCGTCGTCGGCAACTACTTCCCGGACGGCGCGCGCGTCCTCGACGCCCGGGCGCGGAGCGATCCGGCGATGCAGATGCAGGACTCGATGTCGCGCGCCACGAACGCCGGCGTCGACCGGATCCTCCTCTGGAGCGGGCCGGGCCAGTTCAGGGAGGCGGCCGGCGGGCTGTCGCGGAAGGTCGCGCGCGGCTGGACGCTCGCCGTCGGCGCCGCCGACCTCGACGCCGATCTGCGGCCCGAGCTCTACTTCGCGAACGACTTCGGCCCCGACCGCCTGCTCCACAACGAGTCGTCGCCGGGCCGCGTGCGGCTCCGCGAGCTGACCGGCCGGCGCGGCTTCACGACGCCGGCCTCGAAGGTGCTCGGGCACGACTCGTTCAAGGGCATGGGCGTCGACTTCGGCGACCTGACGGCGAGCGGCCGCCTCGACGTCTTCGTCTCGAACATCACGTCGGAGTTCGCGCTCGAGGAGAGCAACTTCGCGTGGATGAACACCGGCCGGCTCGGCGGGATGGCGCACGGGCGCGCGCCGTTCGTCGACCGCAGCGAGTCGCTCGGCCTCTCGCGGAGCGGCTGGTCGTGGGACGCGAAGATGGGCGACTTCGACAACGGCGGCCGGCTCGAGATCGTGCAGGCGACCGGCTTCGTCAAGGGCCGCACCGATCGCTGGCCGGAGTTGCAGGAGCTCGCGATGGCGAACGACACGCTCCTGCACCACCCGTCGGTCTGGCCCCGCTTCGCGCCCGGCGACGACCTGAGCGGGCACGAGCCGAACCGCTTCTGGGTGCGCGGGCCGGCCGGGCGCTTCGCCGACGTCGCCGGCCGGGTCGGCCTCGGCGGCCCGTTCGTGTCGCGGGGCGTGGCGACCGGGGACGTGAACGGCGACGGCGTCCTCGACCTCGCGATCGCGAACCAGTGGGAGCGCTCGTACCTCTACCTCAACCACTCGCCGCGCCGCGGCGCCTTCCTCGGCCTCGACCTGCTCCTGCCGCCGACCGGCGTGCGCGGCTCGACCCGCGTGCTCGGCTACCCCGTGCGCGGGCTCGTGGGGCGGCCCGCGATCGGAGCGGAGGCGCTCCTGCGGCGGCCCGACGGGCGGCGCGTGCTCGCCGAGGTCGACGGCGGCAACGGCCACGCGAGCGCCCGCGCTCCCGAGCTTCACTTCGGACTCGGGCCCGGCCGCTTCGGGCGGCTCCCGGTGGCGCTCGCCTGGCGCGACGGCGACGGGTTCGTCCACCGCCAGCGGCTCCTCCTGCGGCCGGGCTGGCACACCGTCCTCCTGGCGCAGCGATGAGCGGCAAGGCCGTCGACACCCGGATCGCGGCGCTGCGCCGGTTCGCGGCCTCGATCACGGTCTTCACGATCGCGGGCGCCTTCTTCCTCTCCTTCGAGGACTCGTGGGCGCAGCCGGTCGTCGCGATGCTGACCTGCTACCTCCTCGACCTCGCCCTCGAGACGCTCGACGCGCGCTGCACCGGCCGGCCGCCGCGCTACGCCGGCGGGCCGAAGGCGCTCGTCGACTACCTGCTGCCGGCGCACATCACGGCGCTGTCGATCGCGCTGCTGCTCTACCCGAATTCGCGCCTGCAACCGATCGTCTTCGCCTGCGCGGTCGCCGTCGGCTCGAAGTTCGTCTTCCAGGCGCCGGTCGGCGGCCGGCGGCGGCACTTCCTGAACCCGTCGAACTTCGGCATCGCGGTCACGCTGCTCGCGTTCCCGTGGGTCGGCATCTCGCCTCCGTACCAGTTCACGGAGGGGGTGTCGGGGATCTGGGGTTCCGGCGTCTTCGGGTGGCTCGTGCCCGCGGGCGTGCTCGTCTCGGGGACGGCGTTGAACGCGAAGCTGACCGGAAAGATGCCGCTGATCCTCGGCTGGCTCGGCGCCTTCGTCGCGCAGGCGCTCGTGCGGGCCGCGGTCTTCGGCACGCCGCTCGTCGCACCTCTGCTGCCGGTGACCGGGCTCGTCTTCGTCCTCTACACGAACTACATGATCACCGACCCCGGGACGACGCCCGTCGTCCGCCGGAACCAGGTCGCCTTCGGGACCGCGACCGCGCTCGTCTACGGCGTGCTCGTGTCGCTGCACGTCGTCTTCGGGCTCTTCTTCGCGCTCGCGATCGTCTCCGCGGCGCGCGGCGTCGGCCTTTACGCGCTCGCCGCGTGGGCCGCGGCCCGCGCCCGCCGCGCGCCGGAGCCGGCGCCGGCCGACCTCGGCGTCGCACGGCTGTGACCGGCGCGGTCGCGATCGTCGGCATGGCGTGCCGCTATCCCGACGCGGACTCGCCCGACGAGCTCTGGGAGAACGTGCTCGCGCAGCGGCGCGCGTTCAGGCGGATCCCGCCCGAGCGGCTCCGGCTCGAGGACTACGTGTCGAGCGACCCGAAGGCGCCCGACCGGACGTACTCGGCCCTGGCGGCGGTGCTCGACGGGTGGGAGTTCGACCGCGTGCGCTTCCGCATCGGCGGGAGCACGTACCGCTCGAGTGACCTCGCGCACTGGCTCGCGCTCGAGGTCGCCGCGGACGCGCTCGCCGACAGCGGCTTCGCCGACGGGGACGGAGCCGACCGCGAGCGCACGGGCGTGGTCGTCGGAAACACGCTGACGGGCGAATTCTCCCGCGCCCGCGCGCTTCGGCTGCGCTGGCCGTACGTGCGGCGGACGGTCGGCGCCGCACTCGCGCGCGAGGGCTGGCCCGACGCCGAGCGGGAGCGCTTCCTCCGCTCGCTCGAGCGCGACTTCAAGCGGCCGTTCCCGTCGGTCGACGAGGACACGCTCGCCGGGAGCCTGTCGAACACGATCGCCGGGAGGATCTGCAACGCCTTCGACTTCCGCGGCGGCGGCTACACGGTCGACGGCGCCTGCGCCGCGTCGCTCCTCGCCGTCACGACCGCCTGCGCCGCGCTCGCCGCCGGCGACCTCGACCTCGCGCTCGCAGGCGGGGTCGATCTCAGCCTCGATCCCTTCGAGCTCGTCGGCTTCGCGAAGGCGGGTGCGCTCGCGCGGGACGAGATGCGCGTCTACGACGCCCGGTCGGCCGGCTTCTGGCCAGGCGAGGGCTGCGGCTTCGTCACGCTCATGCGGCTGGAGGACGCGCTCGCGGCCGGCCGGCGCGTCCACGCCGTCGTCCGCGGCTACGGCATCTCCTCGGATGGGCGAGGCGGTATCACCCGGCCGGAGGTCGCCGGGCAGCTGCTCGCGCTGCGCCGCGCCTACGCGCGCGCCGGCCTGGGGCCGGAGTCGGTGCAGCTCTTCGAGGGGCACGGGACCGGCACGAGCGTCGGCGACCGGGTCGAGCTCGCCGCGCTCGACCGCCTGCGCCGCGAAGCCGGCGCAACCCGGCCGGCGGCGATCGGCTCGGTCAAGGCGAACATCGGGCACACGAAGGCCGCGGCAGGCGTGGCGGGTCTCATCAAAGCCGCGCTCGGCGTTCGCGAGCAGGTCGTGCCGCCGACGACCGGCTGCGAGGAGCCGAGCGAGGAGCTGACGCGGCCCGGGGCGCTCGTCCGCGTCGTGCGGGCGCCGGAGCCTTGGCCGGCGCGCGAGCCGCTCCGGGCCGCCGTCAGCGCGATGGGCTTCGGCGGGATCAACAGCCATGTCGTCCTGGAGGGGCTCGGCGAGCGGAGACGGGTTCGGCTGCCGAAGCGTGTGCGGCGGCTCGGCGCCTCGGCGCAGGACGCGGAGCTCTTCCTGTTGGCGGCGCCCGAGCCCGACGGGCTCGACGCCCAGCTCGCGCGGCTCGAGGGGCTCGCCGCGACAGCGAGCCGGGCCGAGCTCGGCGACCTGGCAGCGGAGCTCGCGCGGCGCCTGCCCGCCGACCAGCGAGCCCGAGCGGCGCTCGTCGCCTCGACGCCGGCGGAGCTTGCGAAGACGGCCACGCAGCTGCGAGCCGGCGACGTGGACGTCGTCCGCGGCAGGTGCGTGGCGGCGGGCGGCGAGCCGCCGCGCGTCGGCTTCCTCTTCCCCGGCCAGGGCTCGCCGACCTACCTCGACGGAGGCGCGCTCGCGCGCCGCATCGCCCACGTCGGCGCGCTCTACGAGCGCGACCGACTACCCACCGGCGGCGAACTCGCCGACACCTCGCTGGCCCAGCCGGCCATCGTCCTCGCCTCGCTCGCGGGACTCGTGCTGCTGCGCCTCGTCGGGGTGACGGCGGTCGCCGCGGTGGGCCACAGCCTCGGCGAGCTGACGGCCTTCCACTGGGCGGGCGCGCTCGACGAGGCCGCCGTCGTCGCTCTCGCGCGCGCGCGCGGGCGCGTGATGGCCGAGCTCGCCGAGGGGAGCGGCGCGATGGCAGGCATCGCCGCTCCCCGCGAGCTCGTCGAGCCGCTGCTCGCGTGCGAGCGAGACGTGGTGATCGCCGGGCTCAACGCGCCGCGGCAGACGGTCGTCTCGGGGCCTGCGGCCTGCGTCGCGGCGGTGGTCGGGCGCGCGCTGGCGGCCGGGCTCGAGGCGACGCGCCTGCCGGTCTCGCACGCCTTCCACTCGCGCCTCGTCGCACCCGCGGCGGCCGGACTCGGCGCCTATCTCGACGCGGTGCCGCTCCGTCCCCTCGAGCGTCGGGTCGCCTCGACGATCACGGGCGGCTTCGTCCCGCCCGACGCTGACCTTCGCGAGCTCCTCGTCGCGCAGGTGACGAGCCCGGTCCGCTTCGAGGAGGCCCTGAGGGCGGTCGCCGAGCGGGCGGACGTGCTGCTCGAGGTCGGGCCGGGACACGTCCTCCGCGACCTGGCCCGGCAGTCGACGGAGCTGCCGGTGCTCGCCCTCGACGCGGGCGGGCCGTCGTTGCGCGGGCCCCTGACCGCGGCCGGAGCCCTCTTCGCGCTCGGCGCGCCGCTCCGCGTCGGCGCGCTCTTCGCCGGCCGCTTCACGCGCCCGTTCCCACTCGACCGGCGGCGCGCGTTCCTCGCCAACCCCTGCGAGCTCGCGCCCGAGGACGAGGCCGCCGCGGCACCGACCCCGGAGGAGCTCGTCCAGGCGCCTGAGCCCGTCGGCGAGGCCCGCGATGCCCTCTCCCTCGTCCGCGGGCTCGTCGCCGAGCGGTGCGAGCTCCCGCAGGACGCGCTCTCCGACGAGGCGACGCTGCTCGGCGACCTCCACCTCAACTCGATCCAGGTCTCGGAGATCGCCGTGACCGCCGCTCGCACGCTCGGCGTCGCCCCGCCCGTCGCGCCGGCCGAGCTCGCGACCGCGACCGTGGCCGAGCTCGCGGCCGCGGTCGCGGGCGGCGCGCCGGTGGACGCCGCCGCCGACGAAGCCGTGGGCGGCGTCGCCGACTGGGTCCGGCCCTTCGTTCGCGAGCTCGTCGACGCCGCGCCGCCGGCCGCCGCGCACGCCGCCTGCGCGTGGCACGTGCTCGCGCCCGACGAGCACCCGCTCGCCGAGGCCTTCGCGGGCGCGGGAGAGGAGCGGGGCGTCGCGCTCTGGCTCCCACGCGGGGCAGTCGACCCGGGCGCGCTGCTCGCGGCGGCACGCGCCGTCCGCGAGACCGGCGCGACGCGCTTCGCGCTCGTCCACGAGGGGGCCCGCGCCTCCTCGTTCGCGAAGACGCTCCACCTCGAGGCGCCGCACGTCCACACGTGCGTCGTCGAGGTCCCGCGCGGAACCGAGGCTCTGGTCCGCGCCCGCGCCGAGGCCGAGACGACGGAGGGCTTCCGCGAGGTCGTCCTCGGCGAGGAGCCGGATGCGCGGCGCGTCCCCCTGTTCCGCCTGCTCGAGCCGCGGCCGGGCCCGCCTCCGCTCGGGAGCGACGACCTGCTCCTCGTCACGGGTGGCGGCAAGGGCATCGGCGCCGAGTGCGCGCTCGCGCTCGCCCGCTCGAGCGGCGCCCGGGTGGCGCTGCTCGGCCGATCGCGGCCGGAGGAGGACGCGCTCCTCGCGGCGAACCTCCGGCGCTTCGAGGAGGCGGGAGTCGCGCACCGGTACGCAAGCGCCGACGTGTGCGCCGCCGAGGAGGTGGGCTCGGCGGTCTCGCGGCTGGAGGCGGAGCTCGGCCGCCCGGTGACCGCGCTCCTGCACGCCGCCGGCAGGAACGAGCCCACGCTGCTGGCCGATTTGGACGACGGGGAGCTGCGAGCGACGCTCGCGCCCAAGGTCGAGGGATTCCGCAACGTCCTAGGCTTGGTCGACGAGCGCCGGCTGCGCCTCGTCGTCGGCTTCGGCTCGATCATCGCCCGCACCGGCCTCCGCGGCGAGGCCCACTACGGGCTCGCGAACGAGGCGCTCGCGCGCGAGATCGAGGCGCTCGCGGCGCGCCTGCCGGCCTGTCGCTGCCTGTGCGTCGAGTGGTCGGTCTGGGCCGGACTGGGCATGGGCGAACGGCTCGGCGTGCTCGAGGCGCTGACCCGGGCGGGCGTCGCGCCGATCTCGGTCGAAGGCGGGCTCGAGGCCCTCGACCGGCTGCTGCGGACGGCCGAGACGCCGACCTCCGTCGTCGTCACCGGCCGGCCCGGCGCGCTCCCGACCGCGAGCTTCGGCCGGACCGAGCTGCCGCTCCTCCGCTTCCTCGAGCGGCGCCGCGTCGACGTGCCGCGGGTCGAGCTCGTCGTCGAGGCCGCGCTCGATCCCGCGACCGACCCGTATCTGGACGACCACCGGCTCGAGGGGACGAGGCTCTTTCCGGCCGTGCTCGGGCTGGAGGCGCTGGCGCAGGCGGCGAGCGCGCTCGCGGGGTCGCCGCCGCGCGAGCTCCGCTCCGTCGAGTTCGCGCGTCCCGTCACCGTCCCGGCGGAGGGCAAGCGGACGATCCGGCTCGCCGTCCTCCGTCGCGGCCGGGACGTCGACGTCGTCCTGCGGAGCGACGAGACGGCCTTCCAGGCCGACCACTTCCGCGCGGTCGCCGTGGCTGCGACCGCGGCCCGCGAGGCCGAGCTCGAGCTTCCCAGGCACGAGCTCGCGCTCGAGACGGACGACCTGTACGGCAGCATCCTGTTCCAGCACGGCCGCTTCCGGCGGATCCGCCGCTACCTCCGGCTCGACGCCACCTCGTGCGTCGCGGAGGTGGCGGCGGGTCGGGCGGAGACGTGGTTCGGCGCCTACCTGCCCGGGGAGCTGCTCCTCGGCGACGCCGGCGGGCGCGACGCCGCTGTCCACGCCGTCCAGGCGTGCAGCCCGCACCGCCGCCTCGTTCCGGCGCGCGTCGAGCGCATCCGCTTCCTGCGGCCGCTTGAGGGCCTCGTGCGGGTGTCGGCGCTGGAACGCCTCCGGCGCGAGGACGCGCTCGTCTACGACCTCGAGCTCGTCGACGGGCAGGGACGGCTCTGCGAAAGGTGGGACGGCCTCGAGCTCCGGGCGATCGGGCGCACGTCGCTCCCCGACACCTGGCCGCCTGGGCTCCTCGCCCCCTACCTCGAGCGGAGGGTGGCGGAGCTCATCCCGGGGACGCGCCTGTCGGTCGGCTTCGTCACGGGCAACGGTGACCGGGCGGCCCGCCGCGAGACCGCCTTCGCGCACGTCGCGGGGCCGGCGGCCCGCGTGCTGCACAGGCCCGACGGAAAGCCCGAGCTCGAGGGCGAGGGCGAGGTCTCGGCGGCGCATCTCGACGGGACGACGCTCGCCGTCTCGGGGCCGGCTCCGCTCGGATGCGACGTCGAGGGGGTCGTGCCGCGGGACGGGAGGCTCTGGCGCGACCTCCTCGGGCAGGAGCGCTTCTCGCTCGCGCGGGCGCTCGGCTCCGACGCGGGCGAGGAGCTCGACGTCAGCGCGACCCGCGTCTGGGTCGCGGCCGAGTGCCTGCGGAAGGCCGGGCGGCCCGCCGGCGCGGCGCTCGTCGCGGGCCGCTCGGAGGAGGACGGCTGGGTCCTGCTGGGGCTGGGCGACACCGCCGTCGCGACCTATGCGACCCGGCTCGAGGCGATCGACGAGCCGGTCGTCTTCGGCTTCCTCGCCGGGAAGGCTCGCGCGTGAGCGCCACGTACGACTACGCCCACGTCGTCACGCTCGAGGAGACGAACCTCGTCGGCAACGTCTACTTCGTCAGCCACCTGCGCTGGCAGGGGCAGTGCCGCGAGCTCTTCCTGCGCGAGCGCGCGCCCGGCGTGCTCGCCGCGCTCGGGCGGCGCCTCGTGCTCGTCACGACTCGCTGCTCCTGCGACTACTTCGCCGAGCTCGAGGCGTTCGACCGCGTCCTCGTCCGCATGAGCCTCGGCGAGCTCCGCGAGAGCCGGATCGTCATGCGCTTCGACTACGTCCGCGACGGCGGCGAGGCGCCGGAGCTCGTCGCGCGCGGCGAGCAGGAGATCGCCTGCCTCGAGCGCGCCGACGGGAGCCTGCGGCCGGTGCCGGTTCCCGGCGAGCTCCGCGAGGCCCTCGCGCCGTATGGAGGCGGCTGAGGTGAGCATCGCATCCGTCGAGCTGCACTCCTCCGCGCACCGCGGCGCGGTCGAGTACGTCATCGAAGAGGTTGGCGAGCGGCTCGACGAGCGCTTCTCGCTCGAAGAGCTCGCCGCGCTCGTCTTCTTCAGCCCCTACCACTTCCACCGCATCTTCCGCCAGGTCACCGGCGTACCGCCCGGGCGCTTCTTCGGCGCGCTCCGCATCGAGGCTGCAAAGCGGCTGCTCCTCACCTCAGACCTGAGCGTGGGCGAGGTCTGCCTCGAGGTCGGGTACCGGAGCATCGGCACGTTCACCTCGCAGTTCTCGCGGCTCGTCGGCGTCTCCCCGCGGACGTTCCGCAACCTCGGCCAGGCGAACGGCTCCTTTCTTGCCGAAGCGGCTGAGCTCGCGCCGCCGCCTCCGCCGGCGGGCGCCACGCTCGCCGTCACCGGCCGGCTCGAGCTCGATGGCGACGAGCGCCCGCGCTCGGCGGCTGTCGGCCTCTTCCCGACGCCGCTCGCCGAGGGCCGGCCCATCGCCTGCGCGCTCGCCGCCGCGCCGGGCCGCTACGAGCTCCGAGCCGACTGCGCGGGGAGCTTCCACGTGCTGGCCGTCACGGTCGAGCCGGCGGCCGACTGGCGCGGCCTGCTGCTGCACGGGGCCGACCTGCGCGTCGCTTCGAGCCGAGGGCCCGTCCGGATGCGCGCCGGCGCTCCGCCGCGGGCTGTCGATCTCGTCCTGCGGCCGCGTCGCCTCGTCGACCCGCCGATTCTCGTCCCGCCGGTCCTGCTCGCCCTCGCGCCCGCGCAGAAGGGTCGCGCCGCGTGATCCCGACCGAGCCGATCGGCAGCATCCCGCGGCCGCGGAAGCTCGTCGGGGCGCTGCGCGCGGCGGAGGAGGGGCGCATCGCCACCGCCGAGCTCGAGCCGCTCTACGAGGAGGCGGTGCGCGAGACGATCGCCCGGCTCGAGGAGACGGGTTCGCCGGTCGTCACCGACGGCGAGCAGCGGAAGCCGAGCTTCGCCACCTACCCGCTCGACGGCCTCGACGGCCTCGCGCCGGACGGCGTCCTCATCCCGTTCGAGGACGGCCACACGAGGCAGCTCCCGCGCCTGACGAAGGGGCCGTTCCGCTACGCCGTCCACGCCGACGCCTATCTACAGGCGGCGAAGAGGCACGCGACGCGGCCGCTCAAGCAGGCCGTCATCTCGGCCTCGGCTCTGAGCCTCCTCTACCCGGAGGAGGAGATCGACGGCTACCCGCGCGCGGCGTTCCTCGCCGACCTCGTCCGGGAGGCGGAGACGGACATCCGGCGCTGCCTGCGCGGAGGGGCAGCCCGTGTCCAGGTCGACTTCACCGAGGCGCGGCTGTCGCTCAAGCTCGACCCGTCCGGCTCGCTGCTCCGGCAGTTCGTCGACCTCAACAACCGGGTGCTCGAGCGGTTCGACGCCGACGAGCGCCGCCGGATCGGCGTGCACACCTGCCCGGGCGGCGACCTCGACGTGACGCACAGCGCCGACGTCGACTACGCGGACCTCCTGCCGACGCTCTTCGAGCTTCGCGCCGGCGCCTTCTACGTCCAGCTCGCGAGCGAGCCGGACCGGCGCCGCGTCCTGGAGATCGTCCGCGAGTGCTCCCGGCCGGAGCAGCGGATCTTCGTCGGCGTGATCGACCCGCTCGACTCCCGCATCGAGCGGCCGGAGGAGGTGCGCGACCGGGTGCTCGAGGCGTCGGCCTTCGTCCCGCGCGAGCGGTTCGGCACGACCGACGACTGCGGCTTCTCGCCCTTCGCCGACGACACCTCCACCGAGCGTGAGGTCGCTTTCGCGAAGATCCGCGCCCGCGTCGCCGGCACCGAGCTCGCGGCGCGCGAGCTCGGCCTCGCCGCTACGAGCGGTGGACGCCCATCGTGATCGAGCCGAGGTAGCCGGCCCCGCTCCGGCGGAGGCGCAGCATCGACCGCCTGCCGCCGTTCCGGAACACCGAATCGGTCGCGTTTCGGGTGTCGCGTCCCCGCCGGCTCGAGTACGGCGCCTGCTTGTAGACCGAGTCCGTGAGCGCGTCGGGGAAGTAGAGCTGGCCCGTGTGGACGACCCGTCCGCCCAGGTGCACCTTCACGTGGATGTGCACGGTCCGGCCCATGTACCAGCCCGGGTACACGGTCCTGAAGGTGGCGATCCCCTTCGCGTTCGTCCGCTGGATGCCGCGCATGAACGTGCGATTCCTCGCTCCCTGCCCGAAGCCCGAGTAGATGCCCGCCGCATCGGCGTGCCAGATGTCGACCGCCGCGCCCTTGATCGGCTTGCACGTAGAGGCGCTCACGACCCGGAGCCGAAGGGTCAGCGGCGTGCCGGGACGACCTTCGGTGATGTTCCGGCGGACCTTCTCCTTCGGGATGTAGTACGGCCCTTCCGTCTGCTCGGGCGTGAGGACGCAGCCGACCGCGCCCGACTCGACGGCGTTCGGGCGGGCGCCTTCCGAGGAGGCGACCTTCCAGCCGCCGGCGGCGGCGAGGCCGGCGAGGAGGCCTCCCAGCTTGACCAGCGATCCGCGGCGCGTGAAGCGGTCCATGGCGGACGAACCTAGCGCCTCTACCTGAGAGGAGGATGAGAATCAGCGCTTGCGGCCGCGGCTGACGGCGAGGTCGATCCTCGAACCGGCCGGGAGCACCAGCCCGGCGCGCCGGCTCTGCGAGATCACGACGCCCTTCTTCCGCTTGCGCGAGAAGACGTAGCGCACCGTCCCGGTGCGGCAGTGCCGCTTCACGATCGCCTGCTTCGCGGCGCGGAGCTTCTTGCCGACCACGTTCGGCACCGTGCACGGCTTGGGCTGCGCGGCCACCGACTCGACGACCTGTGGCGCCGGGTCATAGGCGCCGCCCCCGGGCTGGTCGTACTTGACCTCGCAGGTGCCGGTCCCGCTCGTCATCGTGAACGTCGGGCCGGCGTTCGAGCAGGCGCCGGCGCTGCTGTACGTCACGGGAAGCCCGGAGCTGCTCGAGGCGGCGACGGTGAAGATCGTCCCGTCGATCGCCGTCGCGGGCGCGTGCGTGGTGACGGTGATCGTCTGCTCCAGCGGGTCGGAGAGGGCGAGGCTGTGGCCGCTGGCCGCGATCGCCGTCACGCCGCTCGTCGCCGTGGCCGGCACGGTGCAGGCCCCCGCGCTCCCTCCGTGGCAGCCCCAGGCGACCACGCCGCCGTCCTTCAGGGCGAGGCTGTGGTACTCGCCGGCCGCGATCGCCTTCACGCCGCTTCCCGCCGCGGGCGGGACGGCGCACTGGCCGAAGTCTAGGTTGAAGCCCCCGTTCGAGCCGCACCCCCAGGCGACGACGTTCCCGTCGCTTCGCAGCGCGAGGCTCTGGAAGAAGCCGGCGGCGATCGCGGTCACGCCGCTCTGCGCCGCCGCCGGCACGTTGCACTGCCCGTAGTCGGAGGGTTGCGGCGGGATCGTCGACGTCCCGCCGGTGCAGCCCCAGGCGACGACGCTGCCGTCGCTTCGCAGGGCGAGGCTGTGGTAGAGCCCGGCCGCAATCGCCGTGACGCCGCTCTGGGCCGCCGCCGGCACGGTGCACTGGCCCACGTTGTCGATGCCGCAGCCCCAAGCGAGGACGCGGCCGTTCTTCAGGGCCAGGCTGTCGTTGAAGCCGGCCGCGATCGCCGTGACGCCGCTCGAGGCCTCGGGCGGGACAGCGCACTGGCCCCAGTTGACGACCCCGCAGCCCCACGAGACGACGCGGCCGTCGCTCTTCAGGGCGAGGCCGTGGTAGGGGCCCGCCGCGATCGCGACCACACCGCTCTTGGCGGCCTCGGGCACGGCGCACTGCCCGGTGTCGCGGCCGCTGCCGCAGCCCCACGCGACGACGCCGCCGTCGCTCGTCAGCGCGAGGCTGACGAAGAGGCCCGCCGCGACCGCCCTCACGCCGCTTCCCGCCGCGGCCGGGACGGCGCACTGGCCGAAGTCGCTGAACTCGCAGCCCCAGGCGAGCACGGCGCCGTGTGGCCGTTCCGCTGCCGCCGGAAGCGGCGCGACGAGGAACGCAGCGACGAGCAGGAGGACCCTCGGAGCCGCCCGCATGGAGCCAAGATGACCCTTCTGCGCTCGAGCTTCAAGAGGCCGCGAGCAGGCGCTCCACCTCGAGCAGGAAGCCGAGCGGCGGCTCCCGCGTCTCAACCAGCTCGACGTCGAGGCGGATTCGCGCGATCGTCTTGCGGAGATCGCTGACGGCCGGCTCCGGCGCGCGCGTCAGGTCGTCTCCCTGCGCGGCGCCGCGCAGGAGATCGAGGACGCGCTCGCTCCGCAGCCTCGGCTCGAGGACGTCGACGGACGGCCGGCGGTGGCCCACCGACATCGAGAGGGAAGTGTCGTTCATGCGCATTTCATCCGGAGCGCGTCACACTTCGGAGCGTGCGGGTGCTCGTGGTCGAGGACGAGCCGCGGATGGCGAGCGTCATCCGCCGCTCGCTCGAGAAGGAAGGGCTCGCGGCCGACCACGCCGGTCGCGGCGAGGACGCGCTCTGGATGGCGGCGGCGGTCGAGTACGACGCGATCGTCCTCGACGTGATGCTCCCGGGCCTGTCCGGATTCGACGTGTGCCGCCTGCTGCGCGACCGCGACGTATGGGCGCCCGTCCTGATGCTCACGGCGCGGGAGGGCGTCGACGATCGCGTGCGCGGCCTCGACAGCGGCGCCGACGACTACCTCGTCAAGCCGTTCGCGCTCGCCGAGCTCCACGCGCGCCTGCGCTCGCTCGCGCGCCGCGGCCAGCCGGAGCGGCCGCCGGTGCTCGAGGTCGGCGACCTCCGGCTCGATCCGGCCCGCCGCGAGGTGCGCCGCGGCGAGGCGGCGATCGACCTGTCGGCGAAGGAGTTCGCGCTCCTCGAGACGCTGATGCGCCGGCCCGGCGAGGTGCTCTCCCGGCTCGAGCTGATCGAGCACGCCTGGGACTTCGCCTACGAGACGCGCTCGAACGTCGTCGACGTCTACGTCCGCCGGCTGCGCCGCAAGCTCGGGGACGGCGCGATCGAGACGGTGCGCGGCGTCGGCTACCGGCTGCGCGAGGAGCGATGAAGCGCGTCCCGATCCGGCTTCGCGTGGCCGCGGCCTTTGCGATCGCCATGGCGCTCGTCCTCGCCGGCACCGGCGCGTTCGTCTACGCGCGGCTCGGCGCCGACCTCTCGCATGCCCTCGACCAGGACCTGCGCCTGCGCGCGCAGGATCTCTCGGCGCTCGTCCGGGAGCCGGGCACCTCGCTCCGCGCGGAGGCCGGGAGCGGCCGGCTCGTCGAGCAGGGCGAGAGCTTCGCGCAGCTCCTCGCGCGCGACGGCCGCGTGCTCGACGCGACCCCGCCGCTCGGACGCCGCCCGCTGCTGAGCCCGGCGGAGATCCGCTCGGCCCGCAGCAGTCCGCGCTTCGTCGACGTGCCGTCCGTGCCCGGCCTCGACGAGCCGGCGCGCCTGCTCGCGACGCCGGTCGGGGGTCGCGTCCTCGTCGTCGGCGCGACGCGCGAGAACCGGGCCGAGGCTCTTCGCAACCTGCGGACCGAGCTCCTGATCGCGGGCCCGATCGCGCTCCTCCTCGCGACCGGCCTCGGCTACCTGCTGGCCGGCGCGGGCCTGCGTGCGGTCGAGGCGATGCGCTGGCGCGCAGAGGAGATCTCCGCCGACCGGCCGGGCGAGCGGCTGCCGGTGCCGCGGACCCGCGACGAGCTCGAGCGGCTCGGGGAGACGCTGAACGAGATGCTCGCGCGTCTCGAGGCGGCGCTCGAGCGCGAGCGCGGCTTCGTCGCCGAGGCGGGGCACGAGCTGCGGACGCCGCTCGCGCTCCTCCGCGCCGAGCTCGACTTCGCGCTCCACCACGCGGCGAGCGAGACGGAGTTGCGCGAGGCGCTGCGGGAGGCGAGCGCGGAGACCGACCGGCTCGTCCAGCTCGCGGGCGACCTGCTGCTCATCGCGAGCTCCGACCGGGGCAAGCTTCGGCTTCGGCCCGAGCGGCTCTCGGCGCGCGACCTGCTGGCGAGCGTGAGCAACCGCTTCGCCTGGCGCGCGGCGGAGGCGGCGCGGCCGCTCGAGGTCGACGTGCCCGAGGAGCTCGCCTTCACGGGCGACCGGCTGCGGCTCGAGCAGGCGCTCGGCAACCTCGTCGAGAACGGGCTCCGCCATGGCGAAGGCGCAGTCCGGGTCGAGGCGCGCTCGGTCGACGGCCGCGTCGAGTTCCACGTGCTCGACGAGGGCGCGGGCCTGCCGGCGGACTTCCTCCCGCGCGCGTTCCAGCGCTTCAGCCGTGCCGACGAGAGCCGGACGAGCGGTGGCGCGGGCCTCGGCCTCGCGATCGTCGCGGCGATCGCGGGCGCCCACGGCGGCAGCGCCCACGCGGAGGGCCGGGACGTCTGGATCAGCCTGCCGGGGCACTGAGCCCTGACCTCATAGGATCGGCGCGCATGCGGGCGGCGGTCGTCGGTACCGGGTTCGTCGGCGTCCTCCACGTCGAGACGCTGCGCCGGCTCGGCGTCGAGGTGCTCGGCGTCGCCGGCTCCTCGCCGGAGCGGGCGCGCGCGAAGGGCCTGACCGTCCCGCTCCCGGAGCCCTACGACAGCTTCGAGGCGCTGCTCGACGACCCCCGCGTCGACGTCGTCCACCTGACGACGCCGAACCACCTCCACTACGAGCAGGCGAAGGCCGTCTTCGCGGCGGGCAAGCACGTCGTCTGCGAGAAGCCGCTCGCGCTCGACTCGGCGCAGTCGGCGGAGCTCGTCGAGCTCGCCGCGCGCAGCGGGCTCGTCCACTGCACGAACTTCAACGTCCGCTTCTATCCGCACTGCCAGCAGGCGCGCGCGCTCGTCGCCGACGGCCGCCTCGGCGACGTCTGGAGCGTCCACGGCGGCTACCTCCAGGACTGGCTCCTCCTGCCGACCGATTGGAACTGGCGGCTCGAGCCGGAGAAGGGTGGCGAGCTGCGGGCCGTCTCGGACATGGGCTCCCACTGGCTCGATCTCGTGCAGTTCGTGACCGGACGCCGTGTCGTCGAGGTCGTGGCCGACCTTGCGACGACGATCACGATCCGTCGGCGCCCCGTCGGCGAGGTGGAGACGTTCGCGACCGCGGCCGACGTCGAGCGCGAGGACGCGCCGATGTCGACCGAGGACCTCGCCCACGTGCTCGTTCGCTTCGACGGCGGCGCCCTCGGCTCGGCCGTCGTCTCGCACGTGAGCGCCGGGCGCAAGAACTCGCTCCGCTTCGAGGTCGACGGCTCGCTCGGAGCGCTCGGCTGGGACTCCGAGCGGCCCGAGGAGCTCTGGCTCGGCCACCGCGGCCGCCCCAACGAGGTGCTGCTGCGCAGCCCTGCGCTCCTCGAGCCGGAGGCGGCGATCCGGACGACGCTCCCGGCCGGCCACGCGGAAGGGTTCGCCGACACGTTCAAGGAGCTCTACCGTGCCGTCTACGCGGCCGTGGCCGCAGGGGGCATGCCGGACGAGCCCGACTTCCCGACCTTCGCCGACGGCCACCGCGAGAACGTGCTCGCCGAGGCGGTCCTGCGGAGCGCCCGCGAGCGGCGCTGGGTCGAGGTGCCGGCGTGAGCGAGAGCTCGCTCGAGCGAATGCTCCGGCTCTTGCCGGAGGCGCAGCGCCACGCGATCCCTGGCATCTCCGGGTTCCGCGTCGGCTGCGTCGCCGAGGGCTCGAGCGGCAGCCTCTACCTCGGCGCGAACGTGGAGTATCCCGGTACCGCGCTCGCCTTCACCGTGCACGCAGAGCAGTCGGCGACGATCAACGCGTGGCAGAGCGGGGAGGAGGGCCTCGAGTCGATCGCCGTCAGCGCTCCCCCGTGCGGGTACTGCCGGCAGTTCCTCTACGAGCTGACGACCGCGGACCGACTCGTCGTCCACGTCGCGGAGGAGGAGTCGCGGCCCTTGACCGAGCTTCTTCCCGCGGCGTTCGGGCCGGCCGACCTCGACGTCGAAGCGACGCTGATGAGCCCGCAGGACCACGGGCTCGTGCTCGACCGGCCCTCGGACGACCCGCTCGCTCTCGCGGCGCTCGCCGCGGCGAACGCGAGCTACGCCCCGTACTCGAAGGGGTACGCGGGAGTCGCACTACAGACGCAGAGCGGCGCCGTCTACGCGGGCCGGTACGCCGAGAACGCTGCCTTCAACCCGAGCGTGTCGCCACTCGAGTCGGCGCTCGTGATGCGCGTCCTCGACGGGCACGCCGACGACGCCGTCACGCGAGCGGTGCTCGTCGAGACGGCGTCGAAGGCGAGCCAGGAGGGCGCGACGCGCGAACTCCTCCGCGTGGTCTCCGCGGCGAAGCTCGACCTCTACCAAGCGGCCTAGGCCGCCTGCGCGATCCCTTCGAGCTCCTGCTCGAGCTTCTCGAGCGCGCTCGCCTCGAGCTGGCGCACGCGCTCACGCGTGATCCCGAGCTCCTTGCCGATGCGCTCGAGCGAGGTCGTCTCGCCGTCGAAGCCGAACCGAAGCTCGAGGATGCGCCGCTCCCGCTCCGGCAGCCGGGCGACCGCGCGCCGCACGGCCAGCCGCCGAAGCGAGTCCGCGGCCTCCTCGGCCGGATCGGCCGCCATGGGATCGCTGAAGAGGTCGCCGAGCTCGCCGTCCTCGTTCGAGCCGACGCTCTGGTTGAGCGACACCGGCGCGTCGGCCGCGTCGAGCGCCTCCTCGACGTGCTGGACCGAGAGCCCCGTCGCCTCGGCCAGCTCCTCGCGCGTGCCTTCGCGCCCGAGCCGGGTCTGCAGCTGGTTGCGGGCGCGTGCGATCTTCACGCGCCGCTCGTGCACGTGCGTCGGAACGCGGATCGTCGCCGACTGGTTCGAGACCGCGCGCTGGCAGGCCTGGCGGATCCACCAGGTGGCGTAGGTCGAGAACTTGTAGCCCCGCCGCCAGTCGAACTTCTCGACGGCGCGGTTGAGCCCGATCACGCCCTCCTGGATCAGGTCGAGCAGCGGCACGTCGTGCCCCTGGTACCGCTTCGCGATCGAGATCACGAGCCGCAGGTTCGAGTTGATCATTCGCTCCTTCGCGGCCTTGTCGCCGCGCTCGACGCGCTTCGCGAGCGCAACCTCCTCCGCGGCCGTCAGCAGCCGGTAACGGCCGGCCCGGTTCATGAACAGGGTCAGCGAGTCGCCGGCGCCGAGGCCGGAGACGTCCACCTCGACCGGCGCGGCGGTCGCGGGCGCGACGATCTCGATCTCGCGTGCCTCGAGCTCGGCCCGCAGCGCCGCGAGGTCCTCGTCGCTGAGATCGTGCTCGAGCGCGAGCGCCTCGAGCGCGCTCTCCTCGACGGTGGTGACGTCCTCGAGCCCCTCGAGGAACTCGTGGACAGGCGTTTCCAGAATAGTGCTCAGTTGCTTCACTTCCTTCTCTCTCGTGGTTTTCGCCCCTCGAGCGTGCCGATGCCGCGACGCGGAGAGGCGACGTAGGGAAAAACGACCTGCATACCGGCACTATTCCATCGCGGGAGCGTCCTCGGCGAGCGAGATGTCGCGCTGCGCGCGCACGAACGGGTCGACGCGGCGGGCGTCCGCGACCTCGGCGAGGTTGTAGGCGGGGTGGGGAAAGCCGCGCGTCCGGAGCGTCGAGACCGTGCCGGAGTGGACGAGCAGGAGGCCGGCCACCGGCCAGACGTACGGCACGTGGCGGTGGCCGGAGAGGACAAGGTCGACGCCGCAGCGGCTGAGCAGCGAAAGCACATCGCCGGCGTCCAGGACCTGATTGCGTTCCCGGCCCGTGCCGGGATCGGCATGAGGTGGTGGTGGCAGACGAAGATGCGCAGGTCGGCGTCGCCTGCGAACCTCCTCGATCCACCCGTAGTGCTCGCGGCCGATCTCGCCCTCGTCGAGGTCGGGCTTCGACGAGTCGACGGCGACGACTGCCACGTCGACGGCGTCGCAGTCGAGCCGGAGCCTGGAGTCGCGCGCATCGAAGGTCTCCTCGAAGCGGACGTAGCCGACGTTGCGCACGTCGTGGTTGCCGGGCACGCGCACGATGTGCCGGCACGTCAGCGCCGCGAGCTCCGCCTTGACGGCGGGATACTGGTCGGGGTAGCCGTCGTCGGTCAGGTCGCCCGCGGCGACGACCAGGTCGGGCTCTGCGGCGTTGATCTCGGCGATCGCCGTCTGGAGGAGATCCTCCTGGTAGCGGCTGCCGCCGACGTGGGCGTCGGAGAGCTGCGCGATTCGCACGGCGCGGAGCGTAGTCTGCCGCGGTGAAATACGTCCCGGCCCCCGACCGCTACCAGCGGATGCCTACCGGCGCTGCGCGGGAGCGGCCTCGAGCTCCCGGCTGTCTCGCTCGGCCTCTGGCACAACTTTGGCCACGACTGGCCGCTCGAGGCGAGCCGCGCAATCGTGCGGCGCGCCTTCGACCTCGGGATCACGCACCTCGACCTCGCGACCAACTACGGCCCACCGTATGGCTCGGCCGAGGAGAACTTCGGCCGCCTGCTGCGGCAGGACCTCGCGTCCTACCGCGACGAGCTCGTGATCTCGACGAAGGCGGGCTGGGACATGTGGCCCGGTCGTACGGAGATCACGGATCGCGCAAGTACCTGCTCGCGAGCCTCGACCAGAGCCTCGGCCGGCTCGGGCTGGACTACGTGGACGTCTTCTACTCGCACCGCTTCGACCCCGAGACGCCGCTCGAGGAGACGATGGGGGCGCTGGACACGGCCGTTCAGCAGGGGAAGGCGCTCGGCGCCGCCGAGCGACGTGCTAAGGCGTGCACTCCTCGGCGGTCGCGGCGTCGCCGCCGTGAAGCCGGCCGAGGAGCTCGCCGAGCTGCGCCAGCTCGTCCTCGTCGAAGCGCTCCTCGAAGAGCGCCTGCACCTCGGCGAGGTGCGATTCGGAGGCCTCCTGAAGCTTCGCCCGGCCCGCCTCCGTGAGGACGGCATAGACGACGCGGCGGTCGCTCGCACACGTCGCGCGCTCGACGAGGCCGGCGCTCTCCAAGCCGTCCAGGAGCCGCGTGACCCCCGAGGCCGTGAGCAGGAGCGCGTCCGCGAGATCCACCCGACGCATCCGCTGGTCCTCGGCGTGCGAGAGCCTGAGCAGCGCCTCGAGGTCGTTGATCGTGAGCCCGTGGTCGGCGACGAGCTGCGCGCTCAGCGCGCGGGTCGTCACCGCATGGGCCCGGAGGAGGGCGGCCCAGGCCTGAGGCGGAGCCTGTACTTGCGTGCGAATCATTTGACGAGTCAAGCTTATCTCGGTAAACTGCTTGCGCTCTCAACTATAGCGGACTCAAGGAGGTCCTCCCATATGAGCACGACTGAGATTCGCCAGGCCTTGCCGACGGGCACGTGGCAGCTCGACCCGGTCCATTCGTCGATCGGCTTCGAGATCGAATACATGGTCGGCGCCTTCCGCGGCCAGTTCCGGGACGTCGAGGCGACCCTCTCCGTGGACGGCGACGACGCACGGCTGACCGGCGCCGCGCGCGTCGCGAGCGTCGACGTCAAGGACGAGAACCTCGCAGCGCACCTGCAGTCGCCCGAATTTTTCGACGTGGAGCGGTATCCGGAGCTTCGCTTCGTTTCGACCGATATCACGGGGGACGAGGAGCTCACCGTTCGCGGCGAAATCACGATCAAGGGCGTCACGCAGCCGGTCGAGCTGACCGGCCGGGCGACCGAGCCGCTCACCGACGCCTACGGGCGCGAGCGCATCGGGCTGACGCTCTCGACGACCCTCGACCGGACGGCCTTCGGCCTGAACTGGAACCTGCCGCTGCCGAGCGGCGAGCCGGCGCTCGCGAGCGAGGTCACCCTCGTCGCCGAGCTCTACTTCGTGCGGGAGGCGTAAGCCCGACATGAAGGTCCTCGCAGTCTCGGGCAGCCTCCGGTCGGAGTCCTACAACACGAAGCTGCTCCGCGCCGCGGCGCGGCTCCTGCCGGCCGGGGTGGAGCTCGAGCTCTGGGACCGCCTGAAGGCTGTCCCGCCCTACGACGAGGACGACGACGTCGAGCCGGCGCCGGCGGCCGTCGCTGCGCTGCGCGCGGCGATCGCCGCCGCCGACGTGCTCCTCTTCGCGACGCCCGAGTACAACTCATCCGTCCCCGGGCAGCTGAAGAACGCGCTCGACTGGGTCTCGCGGCCGCTCGCCAAGAACCCGCTCCGCGGCAAGCCCGTCGCGGTGATCGGCGCGAGCGCGGGCGCGTTCGGCGCCGTCTGGGCCCAGGCCGAGCTGCGGAAGATCCTCGCCGCGATCGGCGCGCGCGTCGTCGACGGCGACGTCGCCGTCGGCCACACGCCGACCCGCTTCGAGGGCGACCACCTCGTCGACACGGAGCTTCGCGACCAGCTCGCCGAGGTGGTGCGCGCGCTCGTCTCGGAGACGGCTCCGGCGGCGGCGAGTCGCGTCGCCGCCTGATTCCCTACGACGGCTTACAGACGGCGTCCCACGTCGTCCAGTAGTTGGCGTCGGTGCAGTCCGGGTTCGCGACGATGCCGATCATCGCGGCGCAATTCGAGTTGCAGCCGATGTTCGGCTTCGAGTACGAGGTCGGAGTCAGCTGCTGCTCGGGGAAGTCTTGCCCCGCCGCCTCCACTTTCACGTCGAAGACTCCCGAGAGGTCCGGAGTCTGGAGCTGCTGCTGAGGGTCGTTCGACATGATCGTGCCCGACCAATCGCCCTGGCTGACGGTCACAGACCACGAGCTCAGGCACGCGGCCGTGTTGTTGCTCGGGGAGATGTAGGCCCAGAACCGCGCGCCGTTTCCGAGCTGGATCGCGCCCGAGCGCACCTGCTCTTCGATCTCGTCGGCGTTCCCGCGTTCTTCGTCGGTCATCAGGTCCTCCTCTCGCCGTCAGAAGTCACTGCACTGTCCCATGCCGAACGGCGGGCTGTCAACGAGCCCGGATCTGGAAGACTCGGCGACGGCGACGCGATATGGAAACCCGACGCTCGTTCCTCCCGAAGGCGCGGCGGCTCGAAGCCGTCCGCGGTTTCGGGATCGACCAGGTCGCCGCCGCGGCCGAGCGGCCCGCGCAGGCGAATCCGCGCTGGCCCGTCCTGCGGATGGAGAACCTCGACACCGACCTGCCACTCCCGCCCGAGGCGGTGCGGGTCACGCGCGAGGCGCTCGAGACGGCCGCCGCGAATAGCTGGCTGCCATTCACCGGCGACCTCGCGCTCCGCGAGGCGATCGCCGACTTCACGGCCGAGCGCACCGGCCACCGCTACGACCCCGAGCGCGAGATCGTGATCACCGTCGGCGGGATGGAGGGGCTGCTGAACGTCCTCCTCGCCACCGTCAGCCCCGGCGACGAGATCGTCGTCACCGACCCGACCTACGCCGGGATCGTCAACCGGATCCACGTCGCGGGCGGCAGGCCGAGGCTCGTGCCGTTCCGCGTCGTCGGCGGCGACTGGAGGCTCGACCGCGACGCGCTCGCGGCCGCGGCCGCCGTGCCCGCGACGACGGGGATGCTGCTCATGAGCCCGTCGATGCCCTCCGGCGGGACCTTCGACGAGGACGACTGGGCGCTCGTCTGCGACCTCTGCCGCGAGCGGGAGCTCTTCCTCGTCTACGACGCGGCGATGGAGCGGCTGCTCTTCGACGGCCGGCCGCTCGTGCACCCGCTCCGGTTCGAGGGGATGGCGGAGCGGACGCTCGTCGTCGGCTCGCTCTCGAAGGAGCACCGCATGATCGGCTGGCGGGTCGGCTGGGTGGCCGGGCCGGCCGAGACGGTCGCCGACGTCGGCTGGATGCACGTCTAGAC
>DASQWB010000125.1:0-18076 GCA_035640455.1 Gaiellaceae bacterium
GGCGGGCTGACGCTGTTGTGCACGATCGTGAGCGGGAGTCGGATCGGGAACCGGGCAGCGACGTCGCGGTCGATCGCGATCGCCGCGTCGCCCCAGCGCTCCATCAGCGCCGCGATCGCACGGCTGCGACGGTCGCGCCCCTCGCCGGCGAGCGCCGAGCGCAGGTGCCAGACCACCTTGGCGCCGTTCCGGTGCGCGACCCACGCGGCCGCGAGGAGCGGCGAGTCGTTCAGGTGGACGAGCGGGAAGCGGTGCTCGCGCATGAGGCGCTCGAGCTGGCGCAGGTGCGGCGGCAGCGCGGCCACCTCGCGGCCGAGCACGAGCCAGCGCAGGCCCTCGTACGGCGAGTCCCAGGCGTGCGCGAAGATCGAGACGTCGCCCGTGTGGACGGTGGCGCCGGCGGCCGTGAAGAGCTCCGCTGCCGGGCCCTCCGGGCAGAAGACGTGCGGCTCGAAGCGCTCGTCGAGGTTCGCGATCAGCTGCGCCAGGCTCGACGGCGCGCCGCCGAGCTGCGGCCGGTGGTGCACGTAGAGGATCGGGATCTTGTCCCGCTTGGGGAGGATGCTCAGGTAGATCGACTCGATCCGGCGCGCGTTCCGCGTCGGGTCGAAGTTCCGCTCCGCGTGCTTCCTCGCCGCGTAGCCGAGCGAGCGGCGCCGGCCCTCGTCCCGCAGGAGCTCGGCGACCGCGGCCGCGAGCGTCTCGACGCCGAAGTCCTCGACGAGGACGCCCGTCTCGCCTGGGACGACCACGCCGCCGCCGGTCCGCGACCCCGACGCGACGACCGGCACGCCGCTCGCCGCCGCCTCGATGACGGGCCGGCCGAGCTCGGGCCCCTGCGAGGGCGCGACGACGACGTCGGAGGCCTGGTACAGGCCGGCCGTGTCCTGCGTGAACGGGATGAAGCGCACGTCGTCGGAGAGGCCGAGCTCGTCGACGAGCCGGTTCGCCTCCGACTCGTAGTCGCGGGTCAGGTCGGCGAGCTGGAGGCCGCGGCCGACGACCGTCTGGAAGAACTCCTGGCCACGGACGGCGCCGCCGACGATGAGGTAGCTCGCGTCGATCCCCTCGTCCCGCAGGCGCGCCGCCGCCTCGATGAACTCCCGGAACCCCTTCGACGGGTAGATGAAGCCGAAGTAGGAGACGACCGGCCGGTCGCTCGGCAGGTCGAGCGCCGCCTTCGCCTGCTCCGGCTCGCCCGGCCGGAAGCGGCTCAGGTCGACGGAGTTCGGGACGACGGTCGAGCCCACGCCGAAGACGCCGGCGACGTCGTGATTGATCGCGATCGACTCGGTCGCGAGCCGGCGGATCGCCGACCGCACGAGCTCCGAGCGCCGATCGCCGCCGCCGTCCGGGAGCGCCGAGCGCAGGTGCCAGACGACCGGGAGCGACTCGCGCCGCGCGAGCCACGCGGCCGGGATCAGCGGCGAGTCGTTGAAGTGGACGAGCTCGAACCGGTGGCGCCGCAGCGTGCGCCGGAAGCGCAGGACGTGGGAGGGGAGGAGGCCGAGCTCGCGCAGGAAGAGCAGCCAGCGGCGGCCGCGGTAGGTCGAGGCCCAGATGTGCGTGAACCCCGACACGGGGCCGGTGTGCACCTTCGCGCCGGCCTGGCGGAAGAGCTCCGCGGCGGGACCCGGCGGGCAGTAGATGTGCGCCTCGAACTGCGCGTCGTCGAGCTCGCGGATCAGGTACGAGAGGCTCGCGGGCGCCCCGCCGAGCTCGCTTCGGTGGTGGACGAAGAGGACAGGCGTGCGAGGCCGCTCGGGCACCGGCCTATGCTAGCCGCGGCTTATGCCGTTGAACGTCCTGCACATCAGCGAATCCGACGCCGCGGGCGGCGCCGCGCGGACGGCGTACAAGGTGCACCGCGGCCTGAAGGAGCAGGGGCACGACTCGCGGATGCTCGTCGGCCGGAAGATCACCGCCGACGACGACATCCGGCGGATCAAGCGCCACGACGGCTGGCGCGTCGCCGACCGGCTCTTCGGCGAGGTACTCGACCGGCTCGACCTCCAGTACGCCTTCTATCCCTCGTCCTTCGGCGTCGCACGCGACCCGTGGTTCCGCGGCGCCGACGTCGTGCAGCTCCACAACCTGCACGGGAGCTACTTCAGCTACACCGCCCTGCCGCTGCTCTCGCGCCGCCGGCCGACGGTCTGGCTCCTCCAGGACCAGTGGGCCTACACGGGCCACGTCGCCTACTCGCTCGACTGCGAGCGCTGGCGCCACGGCTGCGGCTCCTGCCCGTACCTGAGCGAGTACCCGCGCCTGCGGCGCGACACGACGGCGCTCCTCTGGCGGCTCAAGCGCGCCGTCTACCGGCGCTCCCGGCTCACGATCATCGTCCCGTCCCGCTGGATGCTCGAGCTCGCACGGTCGAGCCCGCTGCTCGCGCGCTTCCCGATGCACCGGATCCCGCACGGCGTCGACACCGACGTCTTCCGGCCGCTCCCGAAGGACGAGGCGCGGCGGCGGCTCGGCCTTCCGGAGGGCCGGCCGCTCGTCCTCTTCTCGGCCTCCGACCTGAACGAGCCGCGCAAGGGGCTCCACCTGCTCGAGGAGGCGCTTGCGCGGATGGAGGACCCGCCGCTCCTCGCGCTTGCGGGCGCCGGGGAGATCCCGCGGCGCGTCGAGACCGCGTGGCTCGGCTCGATCGCCGACGACGAGGTGCTCGCGCAGGCCTACTCGGCGGCGGACGTCCTCGCGGTGCCGACGGTCGCGGACGCGCTCACGCAGACGGCGATCGAGTCGATCGCGTGCGGCACGCCGTGCGTCGCGTTCGACCGCGGCGGGGTCACCGACGTCGTCACGAGCGAGACCGGCTACCAGGCCCGGTTCGGCGACGTCGACGACCTCGCGCGCGGGCTGCGCGTCGTGCTCGGGGAGCACGAGCGGTTCGCGCCGCGGTGCCGGGAGATCGCCGAGCGGGAGTTCACCGTCGGCCTCCAGGTGCGACGGTACGTGGAGCTCTACGAAGAGGTGCTCGCGGCGGCGTGAGCCGGCCGCTCGTCAGCATCGTCACCACGTCGTACCAGCAGGCGCGGTACCTCGAGGAGACGCTCCGCTCCGTGCTCGAGCAGGACTACCCGCGCCTCGAGTACATCGTCGTCGACGACGGCTCGACCGACGGGAGCGTCGAGATCGTCGCCCGCTACGCGGATCGGCTCGCGTGGTGGACGACGCAGCGAAACCAGGGCCAGCCGCGCGCGCTTAACCGCGGCTTCGAGCACGCGACCGGCGACCTCATGGGCTTCCTGAGCTCGGACGACATCCTGCTTCCGGGCGCGATCTCGCGCCTCGTCGCCGAGTTCGAGCGCGACCCCGAGCTCGTGCTCGCCTACGGCGGCGCGATCAACATCGACGAGGACTCGCGGCCGTTCCGGACGGCATGGTCGGCCGATTGGGACATCGGGCTGATGGCCCGCACGGCACGGATGGCCGTCCCGCAGCCGGCCTCGCTCTGGAGCCGCCGCGGGTGGGAGCTCGCAGGCCCCTTCAACGAGAGCGCGTGGTCGTGGTTCGACGCCGAGCTCTTCCTCCGGCTCGGCGCGCTCGGGCGCGTGGCCCGGATCGAGGAGCCGCTCGCCGCCTTCCGGCTGCATCCGGAGTCGAAGCAGATGTCGCGGCACGAGCAGATGGCCGAGGACTCGATCCGGTTCGCAGAGGAGTTCTGGGGCGGCGACCTGCCGCCCCGCCTGCGGCCGTACGCGCGCGCGGGGCGTGCCGGGCAGTACCGCCACGCCGCGCTCGCGCTCTACGCGGCGGGCGACATCGAGCGAGCGCGTCGGCTCTTCCTGCGCTCGCTGCTGCTCTCGCCGCGCGGGATCCGCCGGAAGCAGCTCGGGCGCCTCGCGCGCACGCTGCTCCCGGGTCGCGTCGTCCGCCGGCGGCGGGAGCGGCGATGACCGGGCCGCTCGTCAGCATCGTCACGCCCTCGTACAACCAGGCCGCGTTCCTCGAAGAGACGATTCGCTCGGTGCTGGAGCAGGAGTACGAGCCGATCCAGTACGTCGTGGTCGACGACGGCTCGACCGACGCGAGCGTCGAGATCGTCGAGCGCTACGCCGAGCGGCTCGCGTGGTGGACGCGCCAGGAGAACGCGGGGCAGGTCGCCGCGCTCAACCGCGGCTTCGAGCGGACGTGCGGCGAGTACATGGGCTACCTCAACGCCGACGACACGCTGCTTCCGGGCGCGGTGGCGCGGATGGTGGCCGAGCTCGAGCGCGACCCCGGCCTCTGGCTCGTCTACGGCGACGCCCTCTACACAGACGAGCGCTCGCGGCAGACCGGGTACCTCCCGTCGCGCGAGTTCGACGTCGTCGAGATGGTCCGCCGCTGCGACAACCACGTCGTCCAGCCGGCGACGCTCTGGCGCCGCGCGGCATGGGAGCGCTTCGGGCCGTTCGCCGAGCGCGGCTGGTACTTCTTCGACTTCGAGTTCTTCCTGCGCTTCCCGCCCGAGCGGGTGCGGCGCGTTGCGGAGCCGCTCGCCACGTACCGGATCCATCCGGAGGCGAAGTCCACCGGTGTGGCGGGGTCGCGGCTCGCCCGCGACCACGCGCGGCTCGCGGAGACGTTCTTCGGGGGCGACCGGCTCCCGGCGGCCGCGGGCGGGGTCGCCCGGGAGGGCCGGTCGAGCGCGTACCTGCTGGGCGCCGAGTTCGCGTACGAAGGGCTCGACCTGCCGCTCGCTCGTCGCTACGTGCTCCGCGGGCTGCGGCTCCACCCGCGCCACGCGTCGCCGCGCTGGCTCTCGCTCGCGGCGAAGTCGTTCCTGCCGCGGGCGGCGGTGGCGGCGCTGCGCAGGCGGAGGCGTCGGCCGTGACGACGCGGCCGGTCGTCAGCATCGTCACCCCCTCGTACAACCAGGGGCGATACTTCGAGGAGACGATTCGCTCGGTGCTCGAGCAGGACTACGAGCCGCTCGAGTACCTGATCGTCGACGGCGGCTCGACCGACGGGAGCGTCGACACGATCCGGCGCTACGAGGACCGGCTCGCGTGGTGGACGAGCGAGCCCGACCGCGGGCAGGCGCACGCGCTGAACAAGGCCTTCGCGCGGGCGCGCGGCGAGTACGTCGGCTGGCTCTGCGCCGACGACACGCTGCTCCCGGGGGCGGTCTCGCGGCTCGTCGCGGCGCTGGAGGCCGACCGGGAGCTCGTGCTCGCCTACGGCGACGCGATCTACACCGACGAGGACTCGCAGCGGAAGCACATGGGCTATTCCGGCCCCTGGGATCCGGAGCGGATGGTCCGCGAGGCGCAGGTCCCGAACAAGCAGCCGGCGACGCTCTACACCCGGCGCGGGTGGGAGCAAGCGGGCCCGCTCGACGAGGACGCGTGGTACTACCTCGACTTCCAGCTCACGGTGCGGCTGGCCGGCGCCGGCCGGGGAGTGCACGTCCCTGAGCCGTTCGCCACCTACCGAATCCACACCGAGAGCAAGTCGATCGGCATGCCGGCGCGGAAGGCGGCCGACGCCGTCCGTTGCGCGGAGCGCTTCA
The DNA here is from genome assembly GCA_035640455.1 of Gaiellaceae bacterium. Lineage (GTDB taxonomy): Bacteria > Actinomycetota > Thermoleophilia > Gaiellales > Gaiellaceae > AC-50. The sequence continues at coordinate 5,504 of DASQWB010000125.1, forward strand.
TGCCGAGCGAGAGCGTTCCCGAGGAGCTGCGGCCCTTCGTGCGGGACGGGCGCGCCTCGCTCTACCGGATCGCGGGGGCGAACTACTACGCGGCGCTCGAGCTCGGGCGGGCGCGCGCGGCTTACGTGCGGGCGCTCGCGCTCGCTCCGCGGCGGGTGCTGCTGCGGCGCGTCGCGAAGAGCTTCCTGCCGCGGCCGGTGGTGCGGCAGCTCCGCGCCCGCCGGGTGGCGGCGCTCGGAATGGGAGGCGATGGCGCGGCTGGCGGTTGACGCGACGGCCGTCGCGCCAGGTGCGAAGGGGATCGGCCGCGTCGCGCGCGGGGCTGCCGAGACGCTGGCGGCGCGGGGTGTCGACGTCGTCGCGCTGGTGCAGGGTGCGGCGGAGCTCGCGGCGCCGCGCGAGGTCGTGCGGGCGCGGCCAGCGGTGCTCTGGGAGCAGGTCGGCCTTCGGCGCGCGGCGCGGGAGCACGGGACCGTGTTGACCTTCACCGAGCGGCTCCCGGTCGGCGCCCGAGGCCGCTTCGTCGTCTGGCTCTACGAGCTGCCGCACCGGCGCCTCGAGCGGAGCCGTGGTCTCTACCAGCGCGGCTCCGACCTCGTTACGCGGGCGCTCTGGAAGCGGAGCCTGCTTGCGGCGTGGCACGTAGCGGCGGGTTCGCGGGCGACCGCCGACGAGCTCGAGCGCGCGCTGCCCGAGCTGCGCGGCCGCGTCGCCGTCGTCTACCCCGGCCTTGATCCTCGGTTCGCGCCAGGGCCCGGGCCGGGGCGCGGCGGCCGCTACGTGCTGCACATCGGCTCGAGCGATCCGCGCGACAACACTGCGACGGCGCTCGCTGCGTTCGCGCGGGCGCAGGTCGACGCGCGCCTGCTCGTCGTCGGCGGGGTGCGCGGCCCGGCCCAGCCCGGGATCGAGTTCGTGGGCCGCGTGTCGGACGAGGAGCTCGTCCGGCTCTACCGAGGCGCGGCCGCGTACCTCGACACCAGCCTCTACGAGGGCTTCGGCTACCAGGCGCTCGAGGCGCTCGCGTGCGGCGCGCCGTACGTCGGCTCGAACGCGACCTCGCTTCCCGAGGTCGTCGGCGCGGCGGGGTTGCTCGTGGATCCGACGGACGTGGACGGGCTCGCCGCCGCGCTCTCGCGTGTGCTCGGCGAGCCGGGCCTGGCCGAGGAGCTTCGGCGGCGCGGGGTCGAGCGCGCGCGGACGTTCACGTGGGAGCGGACGGCCGACGCGCTCCTCGCCCTGCTCGAGGAGCGACCATGATCGTCCTCCTGCACGGCGCGCGTGCTTACGGCGCCGTCGAGCGCTACGTCGAGGCGATCGCGGGCGGGGTCCGCGAGGAGACGGTGCTCGTCCACCCGGGGATCCCGGAGTTCGAGCGGCTGCCGGTGCGAGGTGTCGAACTGCGCGACCCGCCGCTCTCGGCGCTCGTCCGGCTGCTCCGGAGCCTGCGGCCGCGGCTCGCGCACGTGACGGACGTGTGGCCGCAGGCGCTTCTTGCGGCGCGCCTCGCGCGCGTCCCGCGCGTGCTCCTCACCCACCACACGCCCGAGTTGCCGCGGCGGGACAACCTCGCCGGCCGCGTCTGGTGGCGCCTCGGCTGGGCGACGCGGCCGGAGGTGATCTACACGTCGGCCGCCGACGCCGAGCGCGACGGGCGGCGGCCGCGCCACGTGATCCCGCTCGGAATCGACCTCGACCGCTTCGACGGCGCGGAGCCGGCGCTGGTGGGCGACCGGCCGCTCGTCGGCAACGTCGCCCGCCTCGCGCCCCAGAAGGATCACCGGACGCTCGTCGAGGCGGCGCGGCTCGTGCCCGAGGCGGAGTTCGTGGTCGTCGGCGACGGGGAGCTGCGCGAGGAGCTCGAGCGGCTGGCGGAGGGCCTGCGCGTCACGTTCCTCGGTGCGCGCGACGACGTGCCCGAGCTTCTCGCCTCGTTCGACGTCTTCGCCTTCCCGTCGCTCTTCGAGGGCCTGTGCCTCGCGGTGATCGAGGCGCAGGCGGCGGGCGTGCCGGTCGTCGCCACCCCCGTGGGCGGGATCCGCGAAACGGTCGTCGACGGCGAGACGGGCTTGCTCGTCCCGACGCGTGACCCGCCGGCGCTGGCAGCCGCGATCCGGCGCCTGCTGGAGGACCGCCCTGCCGCCGAGGCCATGGCCATCGAAGCCAGGCGCCGAGTCCGCGAGCGCTTCTCCACCGAGCGGATGGTCGAGGCGACGCTCCACCTTTACGGCACACCGCCGTGACATTCCGCGCCGGTGGCTGCAACCGGGACCCGGCCTGCCGAGACCTGCTGCAAGGGACTACGGGCGCCGCGCGTAGGCGATCAGGTGATCCGAGAGCGACGGCAGCCGGTCGGCGAGCCGATCGAGCGCGCGCGCAACCGCGACCGGTGGTCGCGTCAGGCTCGAGATCGGGCCGAGGCGCTTGCCGACGACCGCGACGTCCACGAACCCCGTCTCCTCGAGGAGCCCGCGCATGAGCTCCGGCGTGAAGATCCGGACATGGCCGAAGTCGTCGCCGTAGCGCGTGCGGTGGTCCAAAGCGTCCGGGTAACGCCCCGCGAGGAGCGCGAGCCGGTGCTTCCACCAGAGGATGTTCGGGGTCGAGAGCACGACGGCGCCGCCCGGCCGGAGGACGCGCGCGATTTCCCGCAAGAACGACTCGGTGTCGACGACGTGCTCGATGATCTCTCCCGCGAGCAGGACGTCTGCGGACGCGTCCTCGAAGGGCAGCTTCGCGGTCATCCGGTTGCCGTCGAAGGCGTTGATGAAGTGCTCGACTGCCTCGACGCCGTGCTTCGCGCCCCGCTCCCGCTCCGCCGGATCGATCTCGATCCCGGCCCGCTCGCTCTCCCCAAACCGCGCTAGGAAGAGCCCGCGCGAGGAGCCCAGATCGACGACGCGCTTCCCCGCCGGGTCGCCCCAGCGCTCGCGCAGGAGCCGGTGCATCTTCGTGTACCGGTGCTCGACGTCGTAGAAGTAGCGCTCGTCGTAGCCCCACTCCGGCGAGTAGGGAAGGTCGAAGAGCGGCGTCTGCGGCACGCTCGGATAATGCCGCCGTGAACGACGTCACGTTCTCGGTCATCGTCCCGACCCGCGGGCGGAAGACGATCCTGCCCGCCCTCCAGAGCATCACCGAGCAGCTCGAGCCGGGCGACGAGGTGCTCGTCCGGTGCAGCCGCGACGAGGACTTCGGCAACGCCGCGCGCCGGTCGATGATCGAGCGCGCGAAAGGCACGCACCTGCTCTTCATGGACGACGACGACCAGTTCGCGCGCGGCGCGCTCGCGACGATGCGGCGGTTCGCCCGCGAGAACCCCGGCCGGATCGGCATCTTCCGAATGCGCTACCTCGACGGCCGCGTCCTCTGGACCGAGCCCGTGCTGCGCCTCCGCAACGTCAGCTCGCAGATGCTCTGCGTGCCGAACGTGCCGGGGAAGCTCGGGCGGTGGGAGAGCGCGGAGTACCCGCGCGTCGCCGACTACGAGTTCGTGCGCGCGACGGCCGAGCTCCAGGGCGAGCCGATCTTCCGCGACGAGATCGTGGCCCACATCCGCTCCGATCGCCGGCCGCTCCCGCGCGCGCTGAAGCGGGTGACGACGCCGCTTCGCGAGCTCCGCTACCGCGCCGCCCCGCGCACCCGCATGCGGCGCGCGCTCGGGCGGCTTCCCTGAGCGTCCGCATCGACTGGCTCCCGCTCGCGCGCCTTCCCGAGCTGCAGGCGTTCGTCGACGAGCACTGGCGCCGCGGGCACGTCCTCGCGCGCGACGCGGAGCTCCTGCGCTGGCAGCACCGCCGTCGCGCCGATCCCGAGTCGCTCGCCGTCCTCGTCGCCGAGGAGGGCTGCCGCCTGCTCGCGATGCTCGGCTGGATCGAGTTCGACGCGTGCGCGGGCGACGAGCGCGTCCCCGGCGGCTGGATGACGAACTGGCTCGTCGTGCCCGCGGCGCGGGGGCGCGGCCTCGGGCTCGCGCTCGTCGAGCACGCGCGCGAGACGACCTACGAGTTCATCGGCGCTCTCGGGGCCAACTCCGCCACCCGGCACGTGCTCGGCGGCGCCGGCTTCGCCGAGGTCGGCATGTACCGCTGGGTGCGCGTCTTCGACGAGGAAGCGCTCCGCGAGCTCCTCGGCGGGCGCGAGTACCCGCCGAAGTCCGCGGAACCACGCCCTTCCGAGTCGACCGGCTTCGTCGGCGCCTGCCGCGACGCGGACTTCCTCCGCTGGCGCTACCGCGAGCACCCGCGCTTCCGCTACGAGGTCGTCGACGACAAAGCCGCCTACCGGATCGAGACCGTCGCCGGCTCGACCGCCAAGGTGGCGCGCATCGTCGACTTCCTCGGCGACGAGGCCCTCGCCGCCCGCATCGCCGGGGAGGCCGAGCGGGCGGGCGCGGTCTTCGCCGACTTCTCGTGCACTAGTGCACGATTCGGGCGACCGCTCGAAGTCGCCGGGTTCGTGCCGGACCCCGGCCTCCCCGGGCGGTTCCAGCCGCTCGACTTCTCCGATCGGCCGATCGTCTCGTGCTTCTGGGCCGCGCCGCGCCTCGGGATCGACGTCGGCGCCGGCGACCTCTACGTCACCCGGGCCGACAGCGACCTCGACCGGCCGAACTGATGCCCGGCCTCGCCTTCCTCTGCTGCATCGACGACGACGGCAAGCTCGAGCGCCTCGAGGCCTCCGTCCGCGTGCTCGAGCCGGTCGACGGCATAGACGTCGCCACCTTCACCGTCCGCGAAGAGAAGAGCCTCGCGCGCGCCTACAACCGCCTGCTCCGGGACGCCGCCGGGTGGCGCTACAAGGTCTACGTCCACCAGGACGTCGTCCTGCTGAACCGGCGGCTCGTCGCCGACCTCGTCCGGCTGTTCCGGCGCCGGACGATCGGCCTCGTCGGGCTCGCCGGCTGCCGCTTCCTGCCGCCCTCGTACGTCTGGTGGAACGGCAGCGGCCTCTTCGGGCGCGTGCTCGAGGACCGGGGCGAGGGGCCGCAGCTCCTCGACTTCGGCGACCCGCCAGGGGAGTACGCGTCCGCCGAGTGCGTCGACGGCCTCTTCCTCGCCACGCAGCACGACCTGCCGTGGGACGAGCGGATCCCCGGCTTCCACTTCTACGACGTCGCACAGTCGACGCGGTTCCTGCTCCGCGGCTACGAGGTCGTCGTCGCGCGCCAGGGCGGGCCGTGGGTGCGGCACGACATGGGCGTCCGGGACAAGGCCCATCTGCCCGCGTACGCGGCCGCGCAGGAGGCTTTCGCGGCGCTCTACGGCGCTCGGCGCGACCGCTTCGTTCGCTCCCGCGTGCGCCGCCGCGCGCGCCGCCTCGCGACCCGTGCGGTCGTCACGCTCAGGCGCTGAGCTCGCGGACGATCCCGAGCTCGAGCGGCGCGATCTTCGCGAGCGCGTAGCTCTCGACGACGAACTCGCGGGCCGCGTGACCGAGCCGCTCGCGGAGCGCCGGCGAGTCCAGGAGCTCCCGGATCGCCTCGCGCAGGTCGGCCGCGGACGTCCCCGTGACGAGGCCCGTCTCGCCGGGCCGGAGCAGGTTCCGGATCCCCTCGACGTCGGTGCCGACGACCGGAAGCCCGGCCGCCATCGCCTCGAGCAGCGTCTTCGGATGCCCCTCGTAGCGCGAGGGGAGCACGAAGAGGTCGCAGGTCGCGAGCAGGGCCGGAAGCTCCGCGTGCGGCAGCCGGCCGGGGAGGCTGAGCCGGACGCCCAGGTCCGCCGCCCGCCGCTCGAGCTCGCTCTGGAGCTTCCCGGCGCCGACCATCACGAGCTCGACGTCGAGTCCGCTCGCCGCCTCGACGAGCGCCAGGGGGTTCTTCTGGTCGTCGAGGCGGCCGACGAAGCAGACGCGCGGCGGGTCGTTCTGCGGGGACGCGCCGGGCCGGAACGCCTCGGTGTCGACGTAGTTGGGGATGACGCGAGCCCGCTGCTCCGCTAAGCCGTAGCGCTCGACGACGACCTGGCGCATCTCGTCCGTCGTCACGACCACCCGGTCTGCCTTCGTGAAGACCTTGCGCTCGAGCGCGCGCGCCCGCTCGGTCTGAGCCGACCCCGGCCCGTAGCGCCGCTCGCTGAAGTGCGACAGCAGGTAGCCGCAGCGGGCAACGAACCTCTTCCCCCAGCGGCGCGCTGCACGCAGCGGGACGTCGGCGCCCTCGACCTGGTTGCTCTTGACGACCGTCGAGCCGCGGACGAAGAGCGGGTAGAGATCGGAGACGAGCCGCTCGAAGACAGGGCGGGGAATGCGGTGGCGGTTGCAGACGAGCCGGATCTGGCCGAGCGCCGGCCGGAAGGCCTCGTCCCCTTCGAACCCGTACGTCACGAACGTGAGTCGCTCGAGGTGCGCGGCGAGGATCCGGTAGAGCGCGAGTTCCCGCTCGAGGAAGCCGTCCGAGTTCCAGCCCTGCAGCGAGCCCCGGCGACAGAAGAAGAGCGTCAGGCCCGCCATTCGCCGCGATTCTGTCAGGGCCCTCGCTCTATCATCGGGCCTCATCCTCCTCGCCGTCGGTTACCACTACGTCTCGGCCGAGCCTCCGGCCGAGCCGCGCGCGATCTTCCCGGTCACGGTCGACGGACTCGCCGCGCAGCTCGAGCTGATTGGCCGCTCGTACGAATTCGTCTCGCGCGACGAGCTGCTCGCAGCGGTCGCGGGCGAGGTCGCGCTGCCGGAGCGCGCGTGCGTCGTCACCTTCGACGACGGCCTCCGCTGCCAGGCCGAGCTCGCCGTTCCGGTGCTCGACCGGCTCGGCGTGCCGGCGATCTTCTTCGTCCCCGGCACGCCGCTCGCGGAGCGGCGGCCGCTTTACGTCCACAAGGTGCACGCCCTGCGGGAACGTGTCCCGGACGCCGAGCTCCTCGCGCTCGCGGGCGCCGACGAGGTGTCGGCCGACGTCGCCCAGGAGCACTACCGCTACGACGAGCCCGACGCGGCTCGCCTCAAGTACCTGCTCAACATGGCGCTGCCGCTCGAGGAGCGCGAGCAGATCGTGGGCGCGGCGTTCGCGGAGGTCTTCCCCGACGAGGCGGCATTCGTCGCCGAGCTGTACATGTCACGGGAGCAGGTGCGCACGCTCGCGTCCAGCGTCGGCGCCCATTCGTACGCGCACGAGCCGCTCGCGCGGCTCGATGACGAGCGGCTCGACGCCGACCTCGAGGCGTCCGCGAAGGTTCTCGAGGAAGTGACCGGCGATCGACCGCGGGCGCTGAGCTACCCGCACGGGACGCCGAGCACCGTCGACCTGCGCGTGGCGAGGCATGCCGCTGCGGCAGGCTTCCAGGTGGCCTTCACGATGGAGCGGGCCCTGAACCGGACGCTCGAGGAGCCGCTCCTGCTCGGTCGTCTCGACGCCAACGACGCGCCCGGCGGCAAGCGCCCGCTCGACGAGATCCCGCCCGCGCGTAGCCGCTACTTCTCCGAGCCGGTCCCAGCGTGACGGCGCTCGCGACGCTCCCGGAGCGCGTCAAGCGCCGCGCGATCCTCGAGCGCGACATCGCGCGCCTCCGCGCCGAGCACCCGGGTCTGCGCGAGATCGGCGACGGCGACGGCGCCACGGCGCTCTTCGTCAGCCTCACCGAGTTCGTCTACCAACTGAAGCTGGAGGGGATGCTGGCGAAGGGCCTCCAGCTGCACGGTTGGAGGCCGGCGGTGCTCGTCCCGGACCGTTCGTGGATCCCACGCAAGTACCTGCGCGCGTTCGGCGTCGGCCGGTTCGTCGTGCTCGGCGACTACCTCGACGAGGTGGCCCGGAGGGAGGCGCAGGAGGAGTCGGAGCGGCTCCTCGGCCACGCCGCCGACGTCCGCGACCTTACCTTCCACGGCGCGCCGATCGGCCGCAACGTGCTCGCCACCGTGTCGCGGGCGCTGCACGAAGGCGCGGTGGACGTCCGCGACCCGCGCGTGCGGAAGAAGCTCGCGGAGCTCCTGCCGCGCACGCTGGCCGCCACGATCGCCGCCGAGCGCGTCCTCGACGACCTGCGGCCGGAGCTCGTGCTCTTCCTGGAACGGAACTACGCCGCCGAGGCGCCGCTCTCCGACGTCGCGCTCGGCCGGGGGATCAACGTCGTCCAGTACGTGTCCGGGCCGCAGGACGACACGCTGATCTTCAAGCGCTTCACGCCGGAGACGCGGCGCGAGCACCCCCGCTCCCTTTCGGATGCGTCGTGGGAGGCGGTGCGGCGGATGCCCTGGACGCTGGAGCGCGACCGCGAGCTCGACGACGAGTTCGGCAAGCGCTACGGCAACGCGTGGGCGCTCTCACGCCGCATCCAGGGCTGGACGACCGACCGCTCGCGCGAGGAGGTGATGGACGCGCTCGGGCTCGACCCCGCGAAGAAGACCGCCGTCCTCTACTCGCACATCCTCTGGGACGCGAACATGTTCTACGGCGAGGATCTCTTCGCCGACCAGGAGGAGTGGTTCGTCGCGACGGTCCGCGCGGCGGCCTCGAACCCGCGCGTCAACTGGATCGTGAAGCTCCACCCGGCGAACGTCTGGAAGCTCAAGCGCGAACGGCTCGAGGAGGTGCGCGACGAGGAGGACGCGCTGCGCGACCTGCCCCCGCACGTCGCGGTCGTGCCGCCCGACAGCGAGCTCTCGACGCGGTCGATCTTCGGCGTCACCGACTACGGGATCACGATCCGCGGCTCGGTCGGGTTCGAGCTCCCGTGCTTCGGCGTGCCGGTGCTGACAGCCGGGACGGGCTTCTACTCCGGGCGCGGGTTCACGATCGACTCGGCGACCCCGGACGAGTACGTCGGGCGGCTGCGGACGATCGAGCGGATCCCGCCGCTCTCACCGGAGCAGGTCGAGCTGGCGCGGCGGCACGCGTACGCCCTCTTCCGCCTGCGGCCGACCCGGTTCACGAGCTTTTTGGCCACGATCCGCCCGCTCGAGGAGATGGGCCATCCGCTCGACCACGACGTCGAGATCCGGGTGCGAACGCGGGAGGAGTTGGAGCGAGCCGAAGACCTGCGGCGGTTCGCCGAGTGGGCGACGGAGTCGCGGGACCTCGACTACCTCGAGTCGCCGTAGCCGACGCGCGCGGCGGCCTCGGGCCACGCGTCGGCGATCTGCGCGCGGAGCTCCGGGGTCAGCTCCTCGACGGCGGTGCCCGCGCGGGCCTTGCGGATGAATGGGTCCTCGAGCCCGCTGCCGCGGAAGGTCGGCAGCGTGGTCGCGGTCTCGCGCTCGAGGCGGCGCAGTTCGCCGGCCTCGCTCCTCGCGACGGCCTGGGCGCGTGTGGCGTCGTCGACCTCGACGCCGAGGAGGTCGAGCGCGGCGTCGAGTGCCTCGCGCGGCGCGCGCAGCATGTCCTCGTAGCGAAGGAGGACGAAGCCGCCGTCGCCCTCGCGCGCGTCGAGCCAGCCGGTCACGTGCTCGCCCCAGGTGCCGAAGTCGTCGAGCCGGCCGCGGACGAAGCTGTCCACGAAGCGCGCGACATCGTAGCGCGGCGGGATCGTGCGCATCTTGATCAGGTAGTGGTAGTACGAGACGGCCACGTCCGCGGGGTCGCGGACGGCGTAGAGGACGCGGCGGTAGCGCTCGTCGTACGGCTCGTGGCTCTTGAGGACGCGAGGCTCCGGCCGCCGGCGCAGCGCGCGGTCGGTCTCGTCGTAGATGTCGGGCACGACGTCGCCGACGTCCGCGAAGGTCACCCGCCGCTCGGGCCGGAGCGCGTTCGCAAGCAGAAAGCGAAGCCACGTGCTCCCCGAGCGCGGGTACGAGACGAGGAAGACGTCGGTGGGGAGGACGGTCAGGCCGCGGGCCACTGGCTGTTGATTGAGGACACGCCGGAGGTGGGGCAACACCGCCCGATCGCGTGGCCGATCGGCTGCCTGCTTCGAGCGAATGACGTCGGCGAGGGAGGCGACGAAAATCGTTACGTCGTCGAACCGAGCGGGCCGCGCACCGCGGCGAAGGTCTCTGTAGCCCTGAGTCCCGCTGGGGTCAAGCGTCACGTCGATGCGGCCGTGGTCTGTGATGAACGTCCAGACTGAGCCGTTCGCGAGGGTGACACCGTCGAGTTTAAACGTCGCGGCAACCTCGTCTGGAACGTCGACGAGCCGCGCGTTCATTCTTCGCAAGGCAGCTGCGACGCGTTCGAGATTCTCGACACTGCGGTTCGGTGTGATATCGAGGTCGAACGTCACGTGAGCCGCGCCTGCGAGCGCCGCCGCGAGGCCGCCGATGACCACGTACTCCGCTCTCTCTGCCTCCAGCGCGGCCAGCATCGGTCTCGGCTCGAAGAATGTCGGCGTCTGGTCGTCAGGCATCGGCGAGCGCGCGTCGGCCCTCGAAGATGAACCGCGACAACTCCTCGAGATTCCGTAGGCGCTGCTCAGGGGTCATCGCGAGTGTCGCCGCGATGAGGCTGTCGTCGTGCGTGTCGTGCGGGACGATACGAAGCTCGAGGTCGAGGCCGCACGCGTGCAGGAGCCGCTGGAGCGTCTCGAGCGAAGGGATCTGGCGGCCGCGCTCAATGCGAGCGATCGCCGACTGAGAGGTGCCGGCGCGCTCGGCGAGTTCGCGCTGGCTCAGTCCCGCCCGACGCCTTGCCTCCTGGAGGATCGTCGACGACGCCATGACGCTTACGATACCGGATCCGGTGTCGGAAACCGAGAGACGTTAGTGGCGCCGTAGCGATAACCGACTGCGGCGCCGCAACACGGCACAACGCCACACCGAGCTAACCGGAAGCGCGGCTAGCATCGCGCGCGTGAGCGTATATGTCATCGCCGAGGCCGGCATGAACCACGACGGCAGCCTCGGGAACGCGATCCGCATGGTCGAGGTCGCCGCCGAGGCCGGCGCCGACGCGGTCAAGTTCCAGCTCCACGACGCGGCCGCGGAGTCGACGCGCGACGCCCCGTCGCCGCCGTACTTCCAGCACGAGAGCCGCTGGGAGTACTTCCGGCGGACCTCCTTTACCGACGACCAATGGCGTCGCATAAAGGAGGCGTGCGACGCCGCGGGGATCGACTTCGTCTGCGCTCCCTTCTCGCTCGAGGCGCTCGAGCGGCTCGAGCGGGTCGGCGTCGCGCGCTACAAGATCGGCTCCGGCGAGGTGACGAACCTGGAGCTGATCCGCCGCTCAGCGGCGACCGGGAAGCCAGTGCTCGTCTCGTCGGGGATGAGCACCTGGGAGGAGCTCGACGGGGCGGTCGAGGCCGCGGGCCAGAACGCCGCCGTCCTCCAGTGCACCTCGGCCTACCCCACGCCGCCAGAGCGCGTCGGCCTGAACCTCATCGCCGAGCTCCGTGAGCGCTACCGGAAGCCGGTCGGCTTCTCCGACCATTCGCTCGGGCCCTACGCCGCCTTCGCCGCCGTCGCCCTCGGCGCGGAGATCGTCGAGAAGCACTTCACGCTCTCCCGTGAGATGTACGGGCCGGACGCGGCGCTCGCTCTCGAGCCGGACGAGCTCGGGGAGCTCGTCGACGGCATCCGCGAGATCTCCGACATCCTCGCCGCGCCGGTCGACAAGGACGCCGAGGCGGCCGCGCTCCACGGGATGAAGGAGATCTTCGAGAAGAGCGTCGTCTCGGCGCGAGAGATTCCGGCCGGCGCGGTCATCTCCCGCGAGATGCTCGCCGCGAAGAAGCCGGGAACGGGCATTCCCGCGGCGCGCCTCGACGACGTGGTCGGCCGCCGGGCCGCCGTGGCGATCGCGGCCGACACGGTGCTCACGGAGGACCTGCTCGCGTGAGGAAGGTCTGCGTCGTCGTCGGCTCGCGGGCGAACTATTCGTCGATCAAGTCGGCGATGCGCGCCGTGCGCGATCACCCCGACCTGACGCTCCAGCTCGTCGTCGGAGCCTCGGCGCTCCTCGACCGCTACGGCACCGTCGTCGACGTGATCGAGCGGGACGGCTTCGAGCCCGACGAGAAGGTCTTCATGCTGATCGAGGGCGAGACCCCGGGGACGATGGCGAAGTCGACGGGCTTGGGGCTGCTCGAGCTGCCGACGGCCTTCGACCGGCTCGAGCCCGACATCGTGATCACCGTCGGCGACCGCTTCGAGACGATGGCGACGGCGCTCGCGGCGACGTACATGAACATCCCGCTCGCCCACACGATGGGCGGCGAGGTCTCAGGCAACATCGACGAGTCGATCCGTCATGCGGTGACGAAGTTCGCGCACCTCCACTTCCCCGCGTGCTCGGACGCGGCCGAGCGGATCGTCCGCATGGGCGAGGATCCCGAGACGGTGCACGTCGTCGGCTGCCCGCGGATGGACCTCGTCGCCGAGGTCCTCGCCGACGGCGAGAACGGGCTCAGCGACCTGTTCGCGGTCGGAGTCGGGGGCGCGTTCGACCTCGAGGAGCCGTTCCTGATCGTGTCGCAGCACCCGGTGACGACCGAGTACGGCGACGGCGAGCGGCAGATCACGGAGACGCTTAAGGCGGTGCAGCAGGTCGGGCTGCCGGCGATCGTGCTGTGGCCGAACGCCGACGCCGGCTCGGAGCACATCGCGCGCGGGATCCGCAAGTTCCGCGAGCACGAGGACGACTCGCGGCTGCACTTCTTCAAGAACCTCGCCACCGACGACTACGTGAAGCTGATGGCGAAGACGGCC
>DASQWB010000126.1:0-2153 GCA_035640455.1 Gaiellaceae bacterium
TCTCGACGAGCGTCTCGACGGCGACGACGCGGCCGGCGTCGAGCAGCAGGCGGGCGAGGAGCGCGCGCGGCTTGCCCCTCGGGAGGTCGGCCGGCCGGCCCTCGACGAGCGCCTCGAGCGGCCCGAGCAGGCGGAACTCCGTCATCACCCGGGGATAATCCACCGGTGGAGAGCGTCGGCGCGTACCGTCTCCGGCGGCTGCTCGGCGAGGGCGCGACCGGGCTCGTCTTCGAGGCGGCGGACGAGAACGAGACGATCGTCGCGCTGAAGCTGCTCCGCCCCGAGCGCGCCGCCGACGCGGTCGCCCGCTCGCGCTTCCTCCGCGAGGCGCGCCTCGCCCGCAGGATCGAGTCGCGGCACGTCGTCCGGATCCTCGACGTGGGCGAGGCGCCCGAGGGGACGTACCTCGTCATGCCCTACTACCCGCAGGGCTCGCTCGCGCGCCGGCTCCGCGAGACCGGTTTTCTCAGCCTCGACCGGACCGTGAAGGTCGCGGCCGAGCTCGGGCGCGGGCTCGACGCGCTCCACGAGCACGGCATCCTGCACCGCGACGTCAAGCCGTCGAACGTCCTCCTTGCCGCGGACGGCGCGGCGGCGCTCTCCGACTTCGGCCTCGCGCGCGCCGCCGACTCCACACGCGTGACCCAGGACGGCCAGATCGTCGGCACGCCGCACTACCTCGCGCCGGAGCTCATCGAGGGACTGGAGGCGACGCAGGCGAGCGATCTCTACGGCCTCGGTTGCCTGCTCTACGAGTGTCTCGTCGGCGACCCGCCGTTCGCCGGCCGCCGCGCCGCCGAGGTCGGGTTCGCGCACCTCGTCGAGCCGGCGCCCGACCCGCGGGAGCGCCGGCCCGAGCTCACGGCCGACCTGGCGGCCGCGCTGCTCTGCGCGCTCGAGAAGGATCCGCAGGCCCGTCCTACGAGCGGGGGTGCATTCGCGCGGCTTCTTCACGTTGCACGCAGCGCTTCGCCTGCCTGATCCGCGGCCGGATGAACGGCGCCTGCGACGGCAACTCGATCTCGAGCGCCTTCCGGAGGTACGGCAGGCTCTCGCCGCAGCGCCCCACCTTCAGGAGCGCATAGCCAAGGTTGAAGGTCGCATAGCCGCGCGTGAGGCTGCCGCGCGACGTCTTGCGCACCGCCTTGCGGGCAAAGGGGATCGCCTGTCGGTAGGCGTGGGCCCGGATGAGCCAGAAGGCCGCGTCGTTCAGCGTCCGGCCGTCGTTGCTCTTCAGGAGCACGGAGACGTTCGCCGCCTGCGGCTGGACGGCGCTGGGCGGAGCCGGCGGCGCAGCCTTCGCGCCTCCCCGGTCGACGAGCGCCCGGATTCCGAGCGCCCCTGCCGCGCCGAGCGCGGCGGCGAGCGCGAGCAGCGTCAGCGACACCGCAAGCCGCCGCCGGTGGATGCGCCGCTCGGCGACCGCGCCGCGCGCGGCGGCCAGGAACTCGGCGCAGCTCGCGTAGCGGTCGAGCGGCGACTTCGAGAGCGCCTTCGCGATCACCGGCTCGAGCGCGCCGGGCAGCTCGGGCGCGGCGCGCGTCAGCTTGGGCGGCGGCGCGTGGAGGTGCGCGTTCAGGACGGCGACCTCCGAGGGCCGGTGGAACGGCGGCGTCCCGGTCAGGCACTCGTAGAGCACGCACACGAGCGAATAGACGTCGGCGCGCCCGTCGACCGCGCGCCCTTCGATCTGCTCCGGCGCGCAGTACTCGATCGTGCCGACGAAGGTGCCGGTGCGCGTCGTGCCGTTCGAGGCGAGCTCCTTCACGACGCCGAAGTCGGAGAGGTAGGCGCGGTCGTCGGCGCCGACGAGGATGTTCGCCGGCTTGACGTCGCGGTGGACGAGCCCGCGCGCATGGGCGGCGTCGAGCGCGGAGCCGATCTGGCCGAGGATCCGGAGCGCCCGCCGGACCGGCAGCCGCCCCTCCTCGGCGAGCAGCGTCTTCAGGTCGCTCCCTTCGACACACGCCATCGCGATGTAGAGGAAGCCGTCCTCCTCGCCCGCGTCGTAGACGGGCAGGATGCTCGGGTGGTCGATCGAGGCGGCGAGCCGCGACTCGCGCAGGAACCGCTCGCGGAAGCCGGCCTCGCCGAGTACCGGCGCGAGCAGCTTCAACGCCGCCGGGCGGCCGAGCCGAACGTGCTCGGCGCGG
>DASQWB010000127.1:0-2070 GCA_035640455.1 Gaiellaceae bacterium
GACGCCCGCCTTCGTCTACTCGAAGCTGAAGGCGACCGCCGACGACCTCGGCGCACCCGGCTTCGATCCCGCCTACGGCTACGGCCGTGTGAACGCCTACCGAGCAGTCACCGGCTAGGAAGCAAAGAAGAGGGCCTCCCAGACGTCCTGCGACGAAAGGGAGGCCCTCGTCGTTCCCGCCAGCAGCTCCGTCAGCCGTACCTGATCGCGATCGGTCCCGACGCGGACACAAGACTGACGCTGACGCGAGCGCGGACGACGGTGTGTGGGAAGCGAGACACGGCTCCGCCCGAGCGCCGGCAGCCGTCGATGCGGAAGCGGGCGCAAGGCGAGAGGCGACACCGTAGCGACGAAGCAAGGGGCAGGCGCGCGGACTTTCGGTGAGCCGCCCGGACCGCTCCCGGCTACCGGCCCCGTCTATTGCCGCGCACGACCGCGTCGGTGCCTTCGCCCACCGTCATGACTCGCCGCTCGCTATCGACGTGCGCCGGAATGACGAGGTAACGCGGTCGCCGCCAAGCGCGGCGTATTGCGCGAGGGTGAGTCGAACCATCTCCCGGCAGTCCGGGCGGTCGCACTCGCACAAGAACTCGAACACGTGCCCGTCGCCGGTGTCGAAGCGGCGCTGCCGCTTCGTTGATCCTCAGGTTCGCCTGATGGCATACCTGGTCGTTCCAGAGACGGCGTTTCTCGGGCACCCGGTCATCTCGCATGTAGTCGGCCTGCGGGGTCCGGGCAGAAGACGTACGGAATCTACTCCCTCCCCACGCACCCAGACAAGAGGGCAACCGTGGCCGCCCGGCCAAGGGGAGGAAACCCAAAACCAGGCGGCCACCCCCAAGGGTCGCAGGATGTTTCTTACGGACGGCTTAAAAGCCTCGGTCGGAACCGAGATTGGGGTAAAACCGGCCCGAAAGTGGGGTAGCCGCCCTGGTGGGTAGCCTTCGATCCCGCATGGTTAGGCGGCTACAGCGTGCCGTCAAACTCTCCTAGTCGGCTTCGGTGACCTGCATGCCGATCGGGAAGTGGTCGGAGAAGCCGTCCTCGTCGACGGCTTTGCCCATGCCTCCGAACGGCTTCGGTCGCGGGTACTTGCCGGTCGAGAAGGTGCCGGGAAAGCGCAGGATCTCGACGGTTTCGGCTTTCGCTCGTAGCGGCGTGTTCTGTCTGGCCATGTTCTTGTTGACGAGAAACTGGTCGAGCAGGTTCGGTTCGTTGTTGAAGTAGAAGGTGCCGTCGGGTGGGTCGCCGATCACCTCCCAGCTCAGGTTCCAGAACCTAGGCGTGTCGGCCTCGACGACGCGTTGGCGCTGGCGCGTGCTGAGGGCGTGGATGACCAGTGAGGTGTCGAAGGGTTCGTCGTTGAAATCGCCCATCGCCAGTGCCGGCGTCGCCGGTCCGTGCACCTCGAGCACGCGCTGATGGAAGAAACTGAGCGTCTCGCCGGCGATGTGCCTGTACCCGGCGGACTCGAACTGGCCGCCGCTACGCGACGGCCAGTGGTTTCCGAACACCGCCCACGTCCGGTTCTTCTGCGTCGTGAAGTTGACCTGGACGAGTTCACGAGTCGCGTTGCGCCGCATCACGACGTGGAAGAACACCTGATCGGCCGGCGCCGTGAACAAGCCGGCGTCGTAGAGGAAGGCGACGTCGATCCCGCGCGCGTCCTCGGTATCGGCATGGACAATGTCGTAGTTCCGGCCCGGCAACGGCGTCGCGAGCGTCGCGACCAGAAGCTCGAGCACGAAGCGGTTCTCGACCTCGCACACCCCGAGCAGGTCAGGCCCTGCGCCGCCGTTCATCTGGGCGATGACCGACGCGAGCTGGGCTACCTTGCGGTCGCGTCGAGCCGGCGTCCAGCCAGCGAGGTCGGCCCCGATCGTGCGCTGGAGCTTCTCCGTCCTGCGCGGCGAATTCTCCTCGTCGAAGAGGTTCTCGAGGTTCCACCAGGCCACGTAGTAGGTCGACGGCATCTACCCTCCACCGCGCCGTGGACGAGGACTGCCAGGCAAGGCACGCTAACGCACGGCCCCGAGCGTTGGCAATCGCTTGCCCGCCCGCGTAGTGGCG
>DASQWB010000128.1:0-6127 GCA_035640455.1 Gaiellaceae bacterium
ACGACGTTGACGAAGTCGTACGGGCCGAGGGTCGCCCACTGGTTGACCACCTTCGCCCCGAGCTCCTCGACGTCGCGGTTCACCTCGCGCAGCCGGTCGGGGTTCGAGCGCAGCGTCTGGACGCCCTGGGCGGTGAGGGTCGTGAGCAGGATGTACGTCGGCATGGCGGCTCCTTGGAGACGATCGCGAGAGGCGCGAGTGTAAATGCCTTCCGCGGCCCGGGCCGCCTACAGTTCCGCGGATGTCCTCGTCCGCCGCCGTCCGTACCGCCGCGGCGCTCCTCGCCGGTTCGCTCGTGGCATGGATCGTGCTCGTCGACCAGATGCGCGGCATGGACGCGGGTCCGGGGATGGATCTCGGCTCACTCGGCTGGTACCTCGGCGTCTGGGTGACGATGACGGCGGCGATGATGCTGCCCTCGGTCGCGCCGACGGTGGTCGCGTACACGCAGGTGAAACGCCGCGCGCGAGCCGGAACGACGTTCTTCCTCGCCGGCTATCTCGTCGCGTGGACGGCCTACGGTCTCGTCGCGTACGCGATCTACCGCGCCTTGCAGGCGGCGGCGCCGGTGGGACTCGGGTGGCCGCTACCTCGCGGCCGCAGCGCTCGCCGCGGCCGGCCTGTACGAGGTCACGCCGCTCAAGTCACTCTGCCTCCGCCACTGCCGGACGCCGCTCCACTTCGTGCTCGGCCGCTGGCGACCCGGTCGCGTCGGCGCCGGGCGGATGGGAGCCGAGCACGGCGCCCACTGCGTCGGCTGCTGCTTCGGCCTCATGCTCGTCCTGTTCGTGCTCGGCCTGATGAGCCTCGCGTTGATGGCCGTCGTTGCGGCGGTCGTCTTCGCCGATAAGGTCCTGCCGGTCGGCGACCGACTGCCTCGCGTGGTCGCGGCTGCCTGCGTCGCGACAGGAGTCTGGCTCGCGCTCGCATGACCTGGCACGTCGAGGGAACGTACGCCGAGTCCTGCAACTGCGACCCGATCTGCCCGTGCCGACGCATCGACGGGCGGCCGCGCGGGCGGTCGACGTACGGGCTCTGCCTCGGCGCGCTGTCGTGGCTGATCGAGGATGGCCAGCACGGGAGTACCGACCTCTCCGGCCTAAAAGTCGCCATCGCCTCGAGCCACTCAGACGACGAGGCCGGCTCGCCGTGGAGCATCGTTCTCTACCTCGACGAGCGAGCCGACCCCGAGCAGCAGGCGGCGGCTCGAGCGGATCTTCCTCGGCCGCGTCGGTGGCACGCAGATCGACCACTTCCCGCGCCCGTGGAAGCCGAGCCACGTGCTCGCCGTGCGGCCGGCGCGGATCGAGATCGACCACACCCCACGGCGGCAGTGGTTCCGCGTCCGCGACGCGCTCAGCGTCCGCATCCGCGGCCCGGTCGACGGTCCCGCGACCGTCACCTGCGTCATCCCCGGGCACGAGCAGGCGGGCGAGGAGCTCGTCGCGGAGTACATGAAGGTCGAGGACACGTCGCTTCGGTTCGAGTACCGAGGGAACTGCGGCTACGCCGCTCGCTTCGACTATCGCAGCGCGGATTAGCCTCGATGGACGACTTCGGACTAATTCCGGATCAGCCGCGACGCTTGCTACTGAGGCCACAGGAGCCGGCACGTCGCGGCTGTAGGCGATCTACGGGCTCGACGGCACCGCTCCGAGCGACGCCCTTCGAGAGTTAGCTCTTCCGCGCAACGTGACGCGGGAGCCTTGACATGATCTCGGCTACTACGCCGTAGTGGGGACCCTCAAGCGAGCTTAGCGAGTGCGCAATCAGTTCTAATGCGCCGAGCTTGCTTGACCACCTATCTTGGTCGAGGCGGCGCGCAGCATGAGTCGGAATTCCAGCCCCAGCAAAGATGGAGATCTGTTCAGCCCCAATGAGACGCGATCGGTCAGGATCGGGATCCGTAACGTACCCCAGCGTCTCATAGGCGGCAACAAAGCCTCTACTGTCTCGAGCGCGGCAGCACCGACGGGCCAATACGTTGGTCCCGAAGCAATGGGCGGAAACCACCAGCGCCGGTCATCGCCTGCCGCCCACGCGAAGCTGTTGTATGTGGGCGTCGCCGGGGCCAGCACGCGCACATACGGATCGCGGCGAAGCCCTGGGAAGAACTCGATATAGGGCTTGTGAGGGCTCGCTCTGGAGCTTGGCGGTTCCGAAACCATGAAGATGCGGACAGGTGTGAGCCGCTCGCGCTCTTTCAGCAGCGACTCGGCTCCTAATAACTCTCGAAGATGCCTGATCCCCGCGGCCAGCTCGTCAAAGCCATTGCTCGAGAAGACAAGTTCCCCTTCCTCGTAAACGACCCAAACAGGACCGTTCGTGAGTGCTGCGAATCGACTCCGGGAGACGAGTTGTTCAAGCAACACTTGCTGGAGATAGGCCGACGAGACGGCAGCCGTAGCTAGCGCGACCTTTGCCTCTATAACCGCCACTGCGTTCGACGCGGATTCCGGGATCAGGAGGTAATCGGGACGGACTCTGAAGCGGCCGGGGTGGAGTTCCGCTGCAAGCGCGATTTCCGGTGTGATCGGAAATGAGATTTCACACGCGATCTGCGATGGGTCGAGGCGAAGTCCCACATCCGACGTGAGTACTGGGCTGATGAGAAACTCTCGCCTCCAGGCTTCGCTGTTGAGGGCGCGCGGAGGAGCAGCCTCCATCCGCCTGGCTAGTGCGCGGAACAAATCGTCATGACCCAACGCCCTCTTTGAGTTCACCAGCATACCCTACGACTCACCGCCTCGATCCGAACATGACCCGATAGATCAGAGGTACTAGCCTCAGCCGTACGTCGAGGTGATCGCGGCCTTATGGGGGAGGCCTACAAGCGAAAGCCGCTTCCGGACGACGGTTACATCAACGGCTACATCGGCCGATTTCGAACGCGATCGGCCGGTGACGAACGCCCTCCGGCCAGTCGATCGAGCACGATAGGACTAGCCCTTGTCCAGCGTCTCCCGAGATGGATCTTGCGCCGGATCGCCCTTGGGGAGCGCATTTCGCGACCACTCCGCCTTCTTCCACCGCGGCACCGGCGTCCGGCACTCCTCCTTCGGCACGAAGCGCGAGCGCTGCACGAGCCGGTACTCGTGGATATAGCGCGGGCAGTTCGGGAAGACCTCGGTCGCGCGCACGCGCACGACGAACTGCGCCTCGGGGTACTCCGCGAGGAGCTCGTCCTCCGCGTCGATCGACGCGATCCCGTTCAGCCGCATCCGCTTCCGGCCCTCGAAGTCGATGAAGAGCAGCCCCACCTGCGGGTTGACGAGCGCGTTCCCGGCCGTGAGGTACATGCCGTTTCCGTCGTAGATCGGGAAGGCGATCGTCCGCTCGTCGAGGATGCGCACGAAGCCGGGAGCGCCGCCCTTGTAGGAGCACTGCGGCCGCCCTTCCGCGTCGGCCGTGGCGATGAAGAACATGTCCCGCGCCTCGACGAAGGCGCGGTCGTCGTCGTCGATCGTGTCGCGGACGAGCCGCTCGTCGATCCGGTCAGCGAGACGACGGGTGTCGAACCGGTCTTGAAGCTGCCGGCTTCCCTCGTGGTAGCGCGCCATCGGTCTTCGATGATCGCACGCGCGCCACCTGGTCGTCGTACAGCAGCGCGGCGCCGAGGAAGAGGAGCGGCGAGATGACGAGGCTCGCGAGGAAGCCGGCGACTGCGACCGCCGCCTCGCCGGCCCCGCGAAGGAGGAAGAACAGCACGCCCTGGCTGAGGAAGACGACGATCACGAGCGTCGCGAGGGAGCCGAGCGCGTGGACGTAGTCGGCGCGCGCGAGCTCGATCCCGCGCCGGAGCGATGCGCGGAAGCCGCGTCCTTCGCGCAGCACCGCCGGCACCGCGAGCCCGAAGAGTGCGAGCCACGCGAGCCCGGGCAGGACGAAGGCCGTCGTCAAGACCGGCACGGGCACGAAGACGAGCGCGCCGACGGCGAAGGCCAGCGCGAGCGATCCGCGTCGCTCGTCGGCGACGAGGACGCACGCCGCGACGTATGAGGCGGTCAAGAGGATCGACCCGGCGGTGACGAGCAGGACGAGCCGCTCGAGCTGCGTGAGCGGCGCCTCGGCGACGACGAGGGACGCGGGCGGGAGCCCGAGCGTAAGCGAGGCCCAGAACCGCCGCCCGTAGAAGCGGACGGTCTCCGCGACGAGCTGGCCCACCGTCCGCGTCTCGGGCGGGAGCGGCGGCGGGAGCTCCCGCGATCGCCGGCTCCGCTCGGCGGTCCTGCTCACGCCGCGCACGCTAGCTGACTCTTCGGGTCGGGTGTGACCGCCTCTTCGGCCACGGCCGGGATCTCCGGGGTCAGACCCCGGACACGGCTGCGGCCGGCGCGGCCGAACGGGCCAGCGATCAGGCGGCGGCCGCCGCTGCGACCGCGGCTCGCTCGAACGCGAGCTCGCCGTCCCTCACGTCCACGAGGATCGTGTCGCCCTCGCCGAAGCGGCCCTCGAGGAGCGCCGCCGCAAGCGGGTTCTCGACCAGCCGCTGCAGCGCCCGCTTGAGCGGACGTGCCCCGTAGGTCGGGTCCCAGCCCGCCTCGGCGAGTAGCTCTTTCGCCGCCGGCGTGAGCTCGACGCCGATCCCCCGCTCCGCGAGCCGCGCGCGCAGGCGCGCCAGCTGGAGCTCGACGATGTCGGCAAGCTGCTCCTTCGTCAGCTGCTCGAAGACGACGATCTCGTCGATTCGGTTGAGGAACTCCGGCCGGAAGCGCTCGCGCATCTCCTCCGTCGTCCGCACGTTCGAGGTCATGATCAGCACGGTGTTGCGGAAGTCGACCGTGCGGCCATGGCCGTCGGTGAGCCGTCCGTCGTCGAGCAGCTGAAGCAGGACGTTGAAGACGTCGTGGTGCGCCTTCTCGATCTCGTCGAGGAGGACGACCGAGTACGGTCGCCGCCGCACCGCCTCCGTGAGCTGTCCGCCCTCGTCGTAGCCGACGTAGCCGGGCGGCGCGCCGATCAGGCGCGAGACCGTGTGCTTCTCCATGTACTCGGACATGTCGAGCCGCACCATGGCCCGCTCGTCGTCGAACATGAACTCCGCGAGCGCCCGGGCGAGCTCCGTCTTCCCGACGCCCGTCGGCCCGAGGAAGACGAACGAGCCGATCGGCCGGTTCGGGTCCTGGAGGCCCGACCGAGCGCGCCGCAGCGCATTGGCGACGGCCGAGACAGCCTCGTCCTGGCCGACGACCCGCTCGTGCAGCCGCTCCTCCATGTGGATGAGCTTCTCGGTCTCACCTTCCAACAGCCGGTCGACTGGAATCCCCGTCCACCGAGCGACCACCGCCGCGACGTCGTCCTCGTCGACCTCCTCCTTGACCATGGGCGGAGCCTCCGGCTCCGCCCTAGCTGAGAGCTCTCGCTCGAGGGCGGGAAGCTCCCCGTAGCGGATCTCCGCCACGCGCTGGAGATTCCCGACCCGCTCGTCCCGTTCGGCTTCCATCCGAAGCTCGTCGATGCGGCGCGTGATCTCCTTGACCCGCTCCAGACTCTCCTTCTCCTTGGCCCAGCGGGCTGCAAGCGCGTCGCGCTCTTCCTTCACACTGGCGAGTTGAGCAGCTAGAGGATCGCGCCTCGCGCGATCCTCATTTGCCATCGCCGCGAGCTCGATCTCGAGCTGGCGCACGCGCCGCTCGGCCTCGTCGAGCTCGACGGGCGAGGAGTCGATCTCCATCCGCAGCCGCGAAGCCGCCTCGTCGACGAGGTCGATCGCCTTGTCCGGGAGGAACCGGTCGGCGATGTATCGGTCCGAAAGCACCGCGGCCGCAACGAGCGCGGCATCGCGGATGCGCACGCCGTGGTGCGCCTCGTAGCGCTCCTTGAGGCCGCGCAGGATCGCGATCGTGTCCGAGACGGACGGCTGGCCGACGAAGATCGGCTGGAAGCGCCGCTCGAGCGCCGCGTCCTTCTCGACGTGCTTGCGGTACTCGTCGAGCGTCGTCGCGCCGATCGCGCGCAGCTCGCCGCGGGCGAGCATCGGCTTGAGCATGTTGGCGGCGTCCACGGCCCCTTCGGCCGCGCCCGCGCCGACGATCGTGTGCAGCTCGTCGATGAAGAGGACGATGTCGCCCTCGGCGCGCTTGATCTCCTCGAGCACCGCCTTCAGGCGCTCCTCGAACTCGCCGCG
>DASQWB010000129.1:0-61066 GCA_035640455.1 Gaiellaceae bacterium
GGTGGAACCTCCCGGTTCCCCCGGGCCCCCTCCACTGGTCCGCTTGCGCGGACAGGCCGCTGTCGCGGCCGGAGCCAGCACCGAGACGTCCACGTGGCCGGCAAGCCCGCGCACCAGGTCGGCGACGAAGCGGCCCGCGAAGTCGCCCTCGTGGCGCGGGTACGACGTCGTGAGGTGGACGACCCGCAGCGGCTGCTCCTCCGCATGCGCGGGAACGGCGGGCGCGAAGGTCGCTTCCATCGCGAGAGTCATCGGCAGCCGAGCGGGCGCGCTTGACGCGCGAGACCCCACGCCGACCGCCTGCCCCGATGTAACGAGCCCGGTTCTGACGCACTCCCGGATTACTTACAAGTGGTACAGCGTGTAGCGCCCGTCGGCCCACACCTTCCGGAGGTGGAGGCGGAGCCGCGTGCGGCGGCGGTCGAGGACGATCCAGCGCGCGCCGTAGCGCCTCGGGATCGCGAGCTCGCCATGCCTCAGGAAGCGATAGACGTCGCGGGCCCGTTCCAGCGGGTGGTTGCTCTTCGTGTCGGCGACGTGCGCTCGCGGCGCGCCGACGATGTAGACAGGGGCGGCCGCGGCGACGAGGTAGCTCGTCTCGACGTCGCCGAAGACGACGTCTCCCGCACGCACGTCGCGCCGGAGCGCGTGGACGAGGCCCGCCGGCAGGTGCGCACCCCGCGGCGGCGGATCGAAGCGCGCGAGACCGTGCCACACGACGGGGACGACGAAGAGCGTCGCTGCAGCCGCCACGAGCGGCCCGTGGCTCTCCCGCGCGTGTGGGCGACGTACCACCGCGGCTACGACGACCGCTGCCGCGCCTCCCACGACCGCGATCCAGGTGACGATCGCCGGCCCGCCGCCGCCGAACCGGTAGCCGAAGTCGCCGGGCCAGGCGAGCTGGAGCGCGATGCCGGCGCCGAGCGCGAGCGGCAGCACGAGGAAACGGACGAGCCCGGTGAGCACGGCTGCTCCCGCGGCGAACGCGAACGGGAGCGGGACGAAGCCCGCCGCGCGCCGCGCCTGCGAAACCGAGACCGCGTCCGAGAAGCGGACGAACAAGGACGGAACGAGCAGCAGCCCGAGCACGACCACCGTCCCGCCGAGCACGAAGGCCGCGAACCGCCGCCGCCACGCGAGCGCGGCGAGCGGGACGAGCGCGAGCGCTGCGACGGCGACCGAGCCGGTGCGCCCGAAGACCTCTGGGGCGAGGCGGAACCGGTCGCAGCTCCAGACGTCGAACTGGCCCGGGTAGCGCTTGATGCCGTGCGCGTAGCCGCAGCGCACCTCGCGCGTCGGCTCGTGCGAGACCGTCTCTCGGGCGAGCGGGAGCAACCAGAGCAGGACGGCGCCGGTCGGCACGGCGAGCGCCACGAGAGCCGCCGCGATCCAGCGCAGGTCGCGCCGCTCGAGCGCGGCGCGGGCGAGCAGGAACCCGGCGAGCGGCAGGAGGAGGAAGACGGCGTAGGTCACGTGCACGAAGGCGAGCGCGAGTCCCGCGCACGCGAGCGCGAGGACGAGCGCGAAGCGGGGCCCGTCCACGAAGGCGAAGGCGAGCGCGAGCGCCGCCGGCACGAGGAGCTGGCGCGCGCTCGTCGCCGGGAGCGCGAGCACGCGGTACGAGCCGCCGCCGCCCGGAGCGAGCGCGATCGGGGCGACGCTGCCGAGCACGACCGCGATCGCCGCCGGGGCGGAGCGGAAGAGGGCATAGCCGGCCTCGTAGGCGGCGGCGAAGGCGAGCGGCGCGAGGAGGCTCGGCTCGTGCCGCAGGACCTGGGCCGGGTCGACGTCCGCGATCCGAGCGATCGCCGCCAGGAAACCGTGCCAGAGCGGGAACGCATAGCCGGGATGGAGGCCGCCGTCCCGGAACTCGTCAACGGTGCGGAGCTTCAGGCTCCCGAAGGCCTCGAGCTTGCGGACGCGGGCGAGGTGGAAGAGCCCGTCCCCCTCCACCGCGCCGGCGACGTGCCAGAGCGCGATCCCGAATGCGACGCCGACGAGGACGACGAGGAGCTCGACCCGCCCGATCCGCGGCCGCGCGTGCCGGGCGATCGCGAGCGCGAGCGCGCCGAGCCCGAACGCGCCGTAGAGGCCGAGCGCGAGCCAGAGCGAGCCGTGGACGAGGAAGGTGAACGCGAGGCAGACGGCCAGCCCGCCGAGCCCGAGCACGAGACCCGGTGAGAGTCCGGCGAGGCCGAGACCGTGCGCGAGGAGGAGCCCGGGGAGGAGCACGACCGTCGTCGCCCCGGCGAGGCGCAGGTAGAGCTCGACGGCGCTCACCGAGGCGCGTCCAGCAGCGCCCTCGCGTTCCCCGAGGCCAGCCAGCGCGCGGCCTCGCGGTAGCCCACCGCGCGCTCGCGCGGGAACACGAGGGCGCGGAGGCGCGTGCCGGCGAGGAGGAGCCGCCGCGCCCGCTCGGCCTCCCGAGGGCCCCGGTGCTTGGCGAGGAAGCGGAGCTGGCCGCGCAGGTTCTCGACGTACAGCCGGCCGCCGTGCGCGGCGGCGCCGACGTGCTCGAACTCGGCGTCGGGATCGAACCAGACCTTCCAGCCGGCAGCCGCGAGGCGGTAGCACCAGTCGGTCTCCTCGCTGAAGAGGAAGAAGCTCTCGTCGGCCGGGCCGACCTCCTCGACCGCCGCCCGCCGGACGAGCAGCACGGCGCCCATCGCCCACTCGATCGGCCGCGGCTCGTCGTGCGCGAACCCTCCCGCGTAGAAGCCGTTCAGGAGCGCCGAGCGCGGCGCGAGCTTGCGCAGGAACAGGTACTCGGTCGCGAGCCGCCACAGCGTCGGGAAGCCACGCACCGAGCGCTGGAGCGAGCCGTCGAGGTTCCGCAGGCGCGGCGCCACGACCGCGGCGCGCGGCCGGTCGTCGGCGAAGCGGACGAGCCGCTCGACGGCGTCCCGCCGCGCCCACGCGTCGGCGTTCAGGAGCAGGACGTAGCGGCTCGAGGTCGCGGCGATCCCGGCGTTCCACCCGGCGGCGAGCCCGCGGTTCTCGCGCTCCAGCACGCTGGCGCGCGGGAAGCGCTCGCGCACCAAGTCGAGCGTGCCGTCGGTCGAGCCGTGATCGACGACGACGGTCTCGTACCGCGCGACGCTCGCCAGGCACGGCTCGAGCCACGGCAGCGCGTCGTAGGTGACGACGACGACCGCGACAGCGGGCTCAGCCATGCCGGATGCTCGGCCGCGCGATCCCGCGGACGCTCTCCCAGGCGAGGATCGCTGCCCCCGGGAGAGAGAGCGCGAACGTCACGAGGAAGAAGAGGAAGCCCGTCGCGAAGGCGCGGTCCGGGTCCACGTTCAGGTGCCCGAGGAAGCTGACGAAGAAGGACTCGCGCACGGCGAGGCCGTTGATCGTGAACGGGACGAGGATGACGAGGAAGAGGAGCGGGCCCATGACGTAGAACGGCCGCGGCCCGAGCGGGACACCGACCGCCTTCGCCGCCAGCCAGATCGCGAGCACGCGAAACGCCTGCACGAAGACCGTCAGCACGAGGACGCCGACGAGGAGCACCCAGTTGGCGCGGTAGGAGTGGATGCCCTCGTAGACCGCACGCAGCGGCCGGTCGATCCGCAGCCTCGCGAGGAGCGGCGCGACGCGGGCGAGGGGCCGGCGAGCGGCGCGCGAGAAGAGCGCGACGCCGAGCACGATCGTCCCGACGACGAACGCCGCCTCGACCCACAGGTACGCGCCGACGTCGTAGCGGCCGATCGCGAGCACGAAGCCGATCGCGGCGAGCAGCAGCGTCGCCGCCCCGCCGAGCGCCCGCTCGAGCAGCACCGACCCTGCGATCGAGCCGCCGTATCCCGGGTGGCGGCGGGTCGTCTCGTAGATCCGCGACGCGTCGCCGCCGACCGCGGTCGGAAGCACCTGACCGACCATGTACGAGACGAAGTACGTGCGGACGAGCCACGGGAGCCGGTCGTCGACGCCCTTCGCCCGCAGCAGGCGCTGCCACCGCCACGCCATCGGCCATACCGTGACGACCATGATCCCGAGCGAGGCGAGGAGGTAGCCGATGCGCGCGTGCGCGAGCTCGTGCCCCGTGCGCCGCAGGTCGATCTTCCAGAGCAGGTAGGCGACGCAGAGCCCGGTGACGACGAGCGTCGCGACCACGCGAGCGAGTCGCCTCATGCGGTGAAGCGGGCGTGGACGCGGTGCAGCGCCGCGATCGCGTCCTCGACGTCCTCGTCCGAGTGCGCGGGCGAGAGCGGCAGCGAGAGCACCTCGGCCCCGGCGCGCTCGGCGACCGGGAGCGGCCGCTGGTTCGGGAAGCGCTCGCGGTACCACGCGAGCCGGTGGAGGGGGAGGAAGTGGATGCTCGTCCCGATTTGCTCCTCGGCCAGCACGCGCTGGTAGTCGTCGCGGGTCGCGCCCGCCCGCGACGCGTCGATCCGCACGACGTAGAGGTGGAGCGCGTGGACGTCGCGCGGGTCGCGGGCGAGCGGCTCGATCCCGTCGAGGTCGGCCACGCCCTCGTCGTACAGCGCGAAGTGGCGCTCGCGGATCCGCCGGTGGCGCCCGAGCTTCGCGAGCTGGACGAGTGCGATCGAGGCGAGGACGTCGGAGAGGTTCGCCTTGTAGGCGGGCACGGCCACGTCGTAGAGCGAGCCGTGCGCGCGGCGCGTGAGGCAGAGGCCGCGGATCGCCTCCGCCACGTCGTCGCGGTCGGTGGCGACGAGTCCGCCCTCCCCCGCGGCGACGTTCTTCGTCGCGTAGAGCGAGAAGCACGTCGCGTCGGAGAGCGTGCCGATCTTGCGGCCGCGGTAGACGCTCTCGGCCGCGTGGGCGGCGTCCTCGACGATCGGCACGCCGAGCGTGAGCAGCGGGTCCATGTCGCAGGGCTGGCCGGCGAGGTGCACGGGGACGATCGCCTTCGTCCGTTCCGTGACGAGCTCGGCGACGCGCGCCGGATCGACGTTCAGGTCGGCGTCGCGCACGTCCGCGAAGATCGGGGCCGCGCCCGCGTGGACGATCACGTTCGCCGTCGCCGGCCAGGTGATCGGGCTCGTGATCACCTCGTCGCCCGGCCCGATCCCGAGCGCGAGCAGCGAGAGGTGGAGCGCCGCCGTGCCGGAGGAGAGGGCGACCACGTGCCGCGCGCCGAGGTACTCGGCGAACCGGGCCTCGAGCTCGGCCGTCCGCGGCCCCGTCGTGAGCCAGCCGGAGCGCAGCGTCTCGGCGACCGCCTCCACCTCCTCCTCGCCGATCGCCGGCGGCTGGAAGCCGAGGAAGGTCGCGCGGCGTTCGGCCGAGCTATGCGACTTCCGCATCCGTGACGACGAAGCGTATGAGATCGGTCACGCGGCGAGCCCTCGCGAGCGCCTCCTCGCGGCTCGCCCCGACGGCGATCACGGCTCCCGCGCGATCGCTGCCCGTGCGGAAGGGCCCGAACTCGTGGCCGGGCGAGCGGTAGACGTGGAGGTCGACGACACCCTCGACGGCGCGCGCTGCCTCGACGCCTTGGGTCGTTGTGAGGCGCCCCTCCGGCGGGACGAGGAAGCGCGTGCAGGCGCCGCCGACCTGCGGCTCGGGCCGCGGCGGCTCGAGCGGCTCGCCGAGCGCGGCCGCGATCGCGAGCCCGTTGAGCTCGACGCCGAGCGCGGCGTGGCAGAGCTCGGCGTCGTGGCCGCCGCCGAGGCGCGCGGCAAGCTCGATCACCTGCGGCCCGTTGGGTCCGAGCCGGAGCTGCGTGTACGTCGGGCCGTGCTCGATCCCGAGAGCCTCGGCGGCTCGCTCGGCCGTCTCGACCGCCCGCTCGTCCGCGCGCTCGCTCGGCCAGACGTGCGCGAGCGCCACCCCGAAGGCCGGCGGCTCGGCCGTCACCCGGTCCGTCACCGTGAGCGGGATGAAACGGCCCCCGACCGAGAAGGCATTGACCGTCACCTCGGGCCCCTCGACGAGCTCCTCGACGAGCGCGACCCCGGCGCGCGAGGCCTCGAAGGCGCGCGCGACAGCAGGGGCGAGATCCTCGGGCCGCGTGACGAGGGACAGTCCCCGCTGCCCCTGCCGGTCGGGCGCCTTGACGACGGCGCGCGTCGGAAGCCGGTCGAGCGGATCCTCCCGCGTCAGCGCCCGCCACGCCGGCTGGGGCACGCCGCGCTCGTCGAAGCGCTCCCGCTGCCGCAGCTTCGAGACCGCGAGCGCAGCCGAGGCGGGCGAGAGCGGATGGGGAAGCCGCAGGTGGTCGGCGATCCGCGCCGCGACGCCGACCGGCCAGTCGGTGCCCGGAGCGACGATGCCGGCGACGTGCGCCGAGCGGGCGAGCCGCTCGACTGCCGGCTCGTCTTCCGAGGACAGGATCGCGCGCCGGTCCGCGTACCGGAAGCCGGGAGCGCGGGGATCGCGATCGACGGCGATCACGTGGAGGCCGCGCTCCTGGGCGGCGCGGAGCAGGCCGACCTGCGCCGGCCCGGCGCCTAGGACGAGGAGAGCTTCGCCTTCGGGCGCTCCGTCGTCCTCCACCAGGCCTCGTTCTCGCGGTACCAGGCCACCGTCCGCGCGAGGCCCTCCTCGAACGACGTGCGTGCCGACCAGCCGCAGAGGCGCCGGATCTTCTCCGTCGAGCCGATGTGCCGGTCGACCTGGCCCGGCCGCTCGGGCACGTGCGTCTTGAGCGACGCGGGCTTGCCGACGAGCTCGAGCACGAGGTCGGCGACCTCGTCGATCGAGATGTCGATCCCGGTCGCCACGTTGAGCACCTCGCCCGCGACGACGTCGAGCGGCGCCGCGATGATCGCCTCGATCGCCTCGGCGTCGTCGTCGACGTAGAGCCAGTCGCGGCTCGCGTGCCCGTCGCCGTGGATCGTGAGCGGCTCGTCGCGGAACGCCTGCGCGACGAAGCGCGGGATCACCTTCTCGGGATGCTGCCGCGGCCCGTAGTTGTTGAACGGCCGCACGATCGCGATCGGCAGGCCGTAGGTGACGAAGTACGAGTAGGCGAGCCGGTCGGCGCCTGCCTTCGTCGCTGCATACGGGCTGCGCGGGTTCAGCGGGTGCTCCTCGTCCATGGGCGCCGTGAGCGCCGTCCCGTACACCTCGCTGGAGGAGATGAGGATGAAGCGCTCGACCGGCGCCTCGCGGATCGCGTCGAGGAGGATCCGCGTGCCTTGGATGTTCGTCGTCACGAACTCGGCGCCGCCCTCGGCGATCGACTTCGCGACGTGCGACTCGGCGGCGGCGTTCACGATCACGTCCACCTCGGCCACGACCTCCGCCACGAGGTCGGCGTCGCAGATGTCGCCGCGTACGAACGAGAGCCGCTCGTGCGACATCACGTCGGCGAGGTTCTCGAGGTTGCCCGCGTACGTCAGGGCGTCGAGCGAGACGACCTCGTACGGCGTCTTCGCCAGCAGGTGGCGGATGAAGTTGGCGGCGATGAACCCGGCGCCGCCCGTGACGAGAACCCGCTTCGGCACGCGCGGAAGCGTAATCGACCCGCTCTGTGAACGGGCTGTACGGCGGCGTAGCGGCCGCGGCGCCCCACGCCGAAACCGGCGGCCCTGGTTCGTCAGTCGAGCTCGCGCTCGATCGTGTACAGCGGCCGCCCCTCGACCTGCCGCTGGATCCGGCCGAGATACTCGCCGACGAGCGCCAGGATGAACCCCTGCACGCCGAGGACGAACAGGACCGCGACGCCGCCGAATAAGGGGCCCGGGAAGTTCGAGTTGTCGATCCAGTAGCCGATCCCGTAGGCGCCGAGCGCGAGCGCGAGCAGGGTGCAGACCACTCCCAAAGCGATCCCGATCCACTGGATCGGCTGCGGCCAGAAGCCGGCCAGGACGTGGAGCGCGAGGCGCGTCAGACGAAGCGGCGAGTAGCGTGAGCGCCCTTGTCGGGGCGCGTGCGCGACGTCGACCTCGACGACGCTCGCGCCCCCTGAGAGCACCAGCGCCTTGGTGAACTTCTGCCGCCCGATCGCCGGCAGCATCGGCTCGAAGGCGCTCCGCCGGTAGGCGTTGAAGGCGCAGCCGAAGTCTGAGATCTCGACGCCGGTGAAGCGCCGCAGCATCCCGTTGATGAGCCGTGAGGGAAGCGTCCGTCCCCACGAGTCGCGGCGCGCGACGCGTCGCCCGCTCGCGACGTCGCTGCCGGCTTCGACGGCGGCGACGAGACGGGGAATGTCCTCCGGCGCGTTCTGGAGGTCGCCGTCCATCGTCACGACGATGTCGCCGCGCGCCCGCGCGAGCCCCGCGTGCATCGCCGGGTGCTGGCCGAAGTTGCGCTTGAAGCGGACGGCCCTCACGCGGCCGTCGCGCTCGTGGAGCCGCTCGATGCGCGCGAAGGTGCCGTCGCGCGAGCCGTCGTCGACGAAGATCAGCTCGTACGGCCGGCCCAAAGCGTCGAGTGCCGCGGTCGTGCGCTCGTAGACCTCGTCGACCGTCTGCTCCTCGTCGAAGAGGGTTACCACGACCGACAGGTTGGGGGGCGGCGCGTCCTCACGAAGACGCGCGGGTGCCGGCACGGGGCGAGTATGCGTCATTTGCAGCGGGAACTTAACCGAGGCCGCGGGTGAGGCGCGATTGACACCGCAAAGGCGATGCGCGATGCTCGTACAGGGGGAGAGTGGCGGATGAGGCCTAAGAACCTGCGGCGGCGTCGGATTCTGGTGGTCGCGATTGCGACCTTCGCCGTGCTGATCCCGCTCGTCGGGCTCGGCGGCCTCGGATACGCAACCTCGGCCGGACTCAGCTCGGCCCAGGCCGACCAGTACTCGACGACCACGACCACCGGCTCGACCACGACGTCGACGACCACCACGACCACCCCGACGACCACGAGCACGTCCACCTCCACGAGCACCTCGACCTCGACGAGCACGACGTCGACGACCACTCCGACGACCACCTCCACGAGCACCTCGACCTCGACGAGCACCTCCACGAGCACGACGACGCCGACGAGCACGAAGCCCGGCAAGGGGTGCGGCGACAAGAACCACCTGCACGAGCGGCGCTTCGAGTGCAAGATCGAGATCTCCGATGTCCAGGGCAAGGAAGGCAAGAGCGGCACGACCGCCTTCACATTCGTGGTCTCGCTCTCCGGGAACCCGCTCTCGCCGGTGACGGTCGACTACGCGTCGGCCTCGGGCACCGCGAGCACGCCGTCCGACTTCCAGTCTGCGAGCGGCACCCTGACCTTCCCGATCGGCGTGAACACGAAGACGATCACGGTCGCGGTCGTCGGCGACAGAACGCGCGAGCGGAACGAGACGTTCTTCGTGAACCTGTCGAACCCGAGCGCGAACGCGTACATCGGCGACGGGCAGGGCCTCGGCACGATCGTCGACGACGATTAGCCCTTTTCCGACCCGTCCGTTGCGGCGGATCGACTGGCCCCTCGCGGCGATCGCAATCGCGTTCGGCGTCGCGATCGCGTTCAGCGACGGCGGCTACTTCCCGCCCGACTGGGGCTGGAGCGCCCTCGCGCTGCTCTGGATCGCCGCGGTCATACTGTTCCTCCGCGACCGCTTCTCCCTCGGGCGCCTCGAGGCGGCGACGCTCGCGTCGTTCGCGGGTCTCGTCGCGTGGGTCGCGCTCTCGGCGACGTGGTCGACGAGCTCGGAGCGCTCGATCCTCGAGGTGCAGCGCGACATCGTCTACCTCGGCGGCCTGCTCGTGGTCTTCCTCGTCGCGAGAGGCAGGTCGATCACGGAGCTCCTCGTCGCCGTGTACGGCGCCGCGCTCGTCACCTCGACCTTCGCGCTGGCGCACCTCTTCTTCGCGGGCCCCGAAGCCGACGGTCGCCTATCCGACCCGCTCGGCTACCCGAACGCGCTCGCGCTCGTCGCGGCGATCGGTGCGCTCCTGGCCGCGGCCTTCGCTGCCCATGCCCGCTCCCAGCTGACACGAGCTCTTTCAGCGGTCTGCCTCGTCGTCTTCGTCCTCACGATCTTCTTCACGTTCAGTCGCGGGACGTGGATCGCCCTCGCGGTCGGCCTCGCCGCGATGCTCGCCTTCGATCCGCGCCGCGGGGCACTCCTGCGGACGCTCGTCGCGGTGGCTCCCGTCACCGGCGTCGCTCTATGGCTCGGGTCACGCGCCCACGCGGGCCACCTCCTTGCCCTCGCGACCGTCCTGCTTGCCGCGGCGGCCGCGCTCGCAACGCTCGCTGCACGGCGAATCCCCGCCGCCGCAGTCGTCCCGCTGCTCCTCGCTCTGCTCGTCGTCTCCGGCGCCGCGATCGTCCACTTCGGCACGGGGCCCATGCTCGGCTACCTCTACAACGGACCCGTCGCCAGCAACCGCCGTGCTCTCACGCCGGCGAAGCTGAGCGGACGGATCCCGCTCTGGCGGCAGGCCTGGCGCGACTGGGAGACGCACCCGGAACTGGGCTCCGGAGCCGGGACGTTCGAGCAGTACTGGCTCCGGCACAGGCGGATCTCGGCCAACGTCCGCGACGCGCACAACCTCTACCTCGAGACGCTCGCGGAGCTCGGGCCTCTCGGTCTCGGACTGCTCGTGACGGCGCTGGCCCTGCCGCTCCTCGCCGTCGCAACGAGTCGCTCCCACCCGTTCGTGCCGGGTGCCCTCGCCGCCTACGTCGCCTACCTCGTCCACGCGGCCGGCGACTGGGACTGGGAGATGCCGGCGGCCACCCTCCTCGGCCTCTTCTGCGGCGCCGCGCTCTTGCTCGCGGCGAGACGGGCAAAGCCGCAGACCCTGCCGCCGGCCGCTCGTGCCGTCGCGGTGGCCGGGACCTTGGCGCTGGCCTTCTTCGCGTTCGTCGGCCTGATCGGAAACGGCGCGCTCGCCGCGAGCGCGCGCGCCGCGCGCTCCGAGCAGTGGCGGCAGTCCGCGTCACAGGCCCGAAAGGCGATCCATTGGCTGCCTTGGTCGGACGAAGCATGGCGGCGGCTCGGACTCGCCCAGAGCCAAGAAGGCCAGCTCGTCGCCGCGCGGGGAAGCCTGAAGAAGGCAATCGCGAAGAGCCCCGAAGAGTGGCGTCCGTGGGTGAGCTTGATGCGGCTGAGCTCGGGCCGCCAGCAGCGCCGAGCGCTCAGGGACGCGGCGCGCCTGAACCCCCGCGATCCGGAGGTCGTCCAGTTCCTGCTCGCCCCGGGCTCGCTCACGCAACGCTGGAGCTACGACGACTCGTGGATCGGCTGGCCGGTCACGCCCGTGTACCGAGAGCACCCGATCCGCAGCTCGTTCCTCGATCCGCGGCCGGGAACGCTACGGACGGGCGGCGAGGCCGCTTACCACTTCGGGATCGACATCCTCGTCCGCGACGACCGGCCGGAGCCGGCGGCGCCGCCCGGCCGCACCCACAGGGTCTACGCCGTCGAGGGCGGCACGGCGATCCGGCCTGCGCGGTGGGCCCTAGGCCCGTGCGAGGATCGCAAGGTCTCGATCGGACACTTCGACTACTGGCACGTCGACACGAGCGGAGTCGTGAAGGACGGAGAACAGATCCGGCCGGGGCAGATGGTCGGCTGGACCTGCAAGGGCCTGTGGCATGTGCACCTCTCGGAGTGGATGCAGCTGTACGGGCGCCGCGTGTACGTGAACCCGGTCCATCCCGGCATGAAGCTCGGTCCGTCCACGGACACCGAGGCGCCGCGAATTCACGCGATCGCGTTCTATCGGCCGGCGATGCCGAGCTGGACCGCCGCCGCGCGGGTGACGCTGCCGCCGGCGGGTGTGCGGTTTCCGGCGGCGAGCACCGGCCGTGCGCTCCTCTCGGGTCTGGTCGACGTCCGCGCGTGGATCGACGACCCTCCGCCGCGCCGGAGCGTCCTCGCCTCGCCGACGCATCCCTACGGCGTCTCGCTCGAGGTGGCGCCGGAGAGCGACGGCCGGCCGGTGCTCGTCCGGACGGTCTTCCGCGCCGCGGTCTTCCTCGGCGACTCGCGGGGGACGCAGGCCGTTCCGATCGGCTACCACTACGCGCCGGGCACGCGGCAGGCGCTCCCGGTCGGGCGCTGCCTGAAGGCGCAGCCCGTCGATTGTGGGGCTCGGTACTGGTTCCGCCTGTTCGCCCGTCCGACGAGCGCCTACTGGGACACGCGGAGAGTCGCGAACGGGAACTACCGGCTTCGCGTGAGAGCGTGGGACGCGGCCGGAAACTCCGCAACGGCCAGTGCCCGAATAACGATCAGAAACGCCGCCCGCAGGTGACATAGCAACCGGGTGAGGCGATCCTCGTACGACACGTCCACCACGGCCGTGTCGTCCAAGCGGCGCCCGTGCGCGTCGTCGCCGATCGCCCCGACCTCGTCGTCACGTGGGATCGCGCCGGGGACACCGGTCGTCTACCCGGACGGACAGGACGAAGACGGTCGGCTCCTCCCGCTCGCTCGCTGGAGGGTCGTACATCGCGCATGGTTCGGGAGCGGTTCCCTCGACCTCGTGCCGCCGGGCCGAGCGCACGCGATTCGTCTGCTCCGCGACAACCACGACTCG
Organism: Gaiellaceae bacterium; assembly: GCA_035640455.1. Taxonomy (GTDB): domain Bacteria; phylum Actinomycetota; class Thermoleophilia; order Gaiellales; family Gaiellaceae; genus AC-50. The sequence goes on from DASQWB010000129.1 coordinate 12,408, forward strand.
TTCCGGGGCTGGTACGTGAACCTCCAGGAGCCGCTGCGCCGCCGCCCGAGGGGTTCGACACCAGGGACCTCCAGCTCGACCTGATCGTGGAGCCCGACGGATCGGTCACCTGGAAGGACGAAGCCCACCTGGAGCAGGCGGTCGAGCTCGGCCTCCTCGGCGAAGACGACGCCCGCCTCGCACGAGCCGAGGCGAAGCGGGTGCTCGCCGAGTGGCCGTTCCCGACAGGCTGGGAGGACTGGCGCCCCGAGCCCGGCTGGGAGCTGCCGGAGCTCCCAGCCGGGTGGGACGTCGTCGAGCGCTAGGCGGCCGGCTCGAGCGCGGGCTCGAGGTGCTGCTCCTGCCGCCGCGGCCGCTTGCCGATCGCGAAGGCGGCGAGCGAGCCGAGCGCGACGACGCCGGCGCCGATCCACACGGCGGGGTTCATGCCGGCGACGAAGTGCTCGCCGGTGCCGTAGCCGCCGTAGGCCGAGAAGACCGCCGCCAGCACCGCGACGCCGAAGACGCCGCCGAGCTCGCGCACGGCGTTGTTCGCCCCGGAGGCCTGGCCCTGCTCCTCGGGCCGCACCGCCGAGAGCACGACGTTCGCGACGGGCGCGAAGAAGAGCGCCATCCCGATCCCGGAGATCGTGAACGGGCCGACGAGGTCGATGTACGGCGTCGTCGGCGTCGAGACGGCGGCGATCCACGCCAGGCCGACCGCCTGCAGCGCGAGCCCGACGCCGATGATCTTGTGGCCGCCGATCCGGTCGGAGAGCGCGCCGGCGATCGGGGCGACGAACATCGGCATGACCGTCCAGGGCAGGATGCGCACGCCCGAGGCGAGCGGTGAGTAGCCCTGCACCGTCTGGAAGAACTGCGCGAGCAGGAAGATCGCGCCGAACATCCCGAAGGACATGAAGAGCGAGGCCGCGTTCGCCAGGCTGAACGTCCGGTTGCGGAAGAACCGCATCGGCAGCATCGGCTCCGGCGCGCGCAGCTCCCAGGCCACGAAGGCGGCGAGCACGACGGCGCCGGCGACGAGCGAGCCGACGATCTGCGCCGAGCCCCAGCCGAGCTCGTTGCCGCGGACGAGGCCCCACACGATCCCGAACAGGCCACCGCTCGCGAGCACGAGCCCGCGGAGGTCGAGCCGCTGCGCCGGGCCGTGGCTCTCGTCGAGCCGCGTCAGGGCGAGCGGGATCAGCAAGAGGCCGAACGGCACGTTCAGCCAGAAGATCCAGTTCCACGAGATGCCGTTCACGACCGCGCCGCCGACGAGCGGCCCGAACGCGACGGCGAGGCCGCTGATCCCTCCCCACGCTCCGAGCGCGAGGCCGCGCTTGTCGGCCGGCACCGCAGCGGAGAGGATCGTCAGCGTCAGCGGCATGACGATCGCGCCGCCGACTCCCTGCACGGCCCGCGCGACATCGAGGGCGACGATCGACGGCGCGAGCGCCGCGGCCGCCGAGGCGGCCGTGAAGATGCCGAGCCCGAGGGCGAAGACGCGCCGGCGGCCGAGCCGGTCGCCGAGCGCGGCGCCCGTCAGCAGGAGGACGGCGAAGGTGAGGGTGTACGCGTTGACCGTCCACTCGAGCCCGCTGAGGCCCGCGTGGAGGTCGCGGCGGATCACCGGCAGCGCCGTCGTGACGACGAGGTTGTCGAGCGTCGTCATGAAAAGCGCGGTCGAGGTGATCGCGAAGGTCCAGAGCAGCTTGGGGTTCATCACGACTCCTTTCTCATCGCCGTTGTTACTGAGTAGTCACTTACTTGCAGCGCAAAAAAATGCACGGGCTACGCCTCTTCCTTGCAGCCGTCGAGGAGGCGCCCCGCCCACTCCTCGTTCGATTCCGACAGCTTCATCGCGGCCATGACGTTGATGAGCATCCCGGTGGCGAAGAACCGGCTGACCTCCGCCGGTGGGAGACCGGACACGCGCTCGACGTAGGCGACGAGGTCGCCGAAGCCGTTCTGCACGACCTCGCAGATCTCCGGGTCGTCGCACGCCGCGTACGCCTCGAGCTGTGCCTTGAGCTTCGTGCGGTCGACGATGAGCTCGTTCACGTAGACGTCACCCATCGCGTGGAGCGCCTCCTCGCCGCGCTTGCCCTCGGCAGCGCGTTGGAAGGTCTCGAGCGTCTCGCGGAGGCAGCGGGCGACCGTGGCCTTGAAGAGCTCCTTCTTCGTCCCGAAGAGCCGGAAGACGTACGGCTGCGAGATGCCGGCCCGCTTTGCGATCTCCTCCGTCGACGCGCCGTGCAGCCCGCGCGCCGCGAACTCGATCTGCGCCGCGTCGAGGACCGCCTCGCGCCGCTCCTCCGCGCTCTGCCTCGTCGTCACCATGGCGGCGTAGATTAGTGGTTACTCACTACCTTGTCAAGTACATCCGCGACGCGATCGAGATCCTCCTCCCGCAGGCGGGTGTGGAACGGCAGGGCGAGCGCCCGCTCGTAGCAGCGGTCGGCGCCGGGAAACGGCCCCTGGTCGTGGTACGCCGCGAGGCGGTGCAGCGCGTACGTGCCGATCTGCGCCTCGATCGCGTGCTCGCGCAGCGCCGGTAACGCCTCGTCCCGCCGGTCGAGCTGCACCACGTACGCCTGCCAGCCGTGGCGGTCGCCCTCCTCCGCGCCCGGCAGCTCGGCGAGGCCAGCGAGCCGCTCGGCGTAGGCCGCCGCGAGCCGCTCGCGGGCGCGGAGAAGTTCCTCGAGCCGCGCGAGCTGCGGGATGCCGACGGCGCAGAGGATGTCCGAGAGCCGGTAGTTGAGCCCTGGGGTCGCGATCTCGAACGCGCCGCGGCGGTCGATGCCGTGGTCACGCATCTCGCGGATCCGCTGCGCCACGTCGGCGTCGTTCGTCGTGACCGCGCCGCCCTCGCCCGTCGTGACGATCTTCCGCGGGTGGAACGACAGGCAGCCGAGCTGCCCGAGCCCGCCGCACGGACGGCCGCGGCGCCGCGCCCCGAGCGCGCCCGCTGCGTCCTCGACGAGCTCGACCCGGTCGGGCAACGCCTCGACGAGCGCTTCCCTGTCGAGCGGCCGGCCGAAGAGGTGGACGGCGATCACCGCGCGCGTCCTCGGCGTGACGGCGGCGCGCGCCCGCTCCGGGTCGAGGTTCATCGTCCGCGGGTCGACGTCGACGAGCACCGGCGTCGCGCCGGCGTGGGCGACGACGTTCGCCGTGGCGGGAAAGGTGTAGGCCGGGACAAGGACCTCGTCGCCGGGACCGAGTCCGAGCACGAGCACCGCGAGATGGAGCGCGGCCGTCCCGGACGAGACGACGAGCGCGTGCTTCACTCCGCACGTCTCGGCCAGGGCGGCCTCGAACTCCGCCACCTTCGGGCCCATCGTGAGCCGGCCGCTCTCGAGCACCTCGGCGACTGCGGCCGCCTCCTCGGCGCCGACGTCCGGTCGCGCTAGGCGGATCAGGCGAGCGCCGGCTTCGAACGTGGGGGAACCCGTGGTTCCCCCACGAGCCCCCTCCTTCAAAACCTCCTGCTTCCTCTCATGCCAGCGCCGGCTTCCTCTGCCTGTACCACGCGATCGTGCGGGCGAGGCCCTCGTCGAGGTCGACGTTCGCCTCGAAGCCGAGCAGCTGACGCGCCTTGTCCACGTTCGGAATGCGGATCTCGACGTCGGTGTAGTGGAGGGGCTGGAACACGATCTGCCCGGGCGCGCTCGTCAGGCGCTTCACGCGCTGGGCGAGGTCGAAGATCGTCACCGTCGAACGCGCGTTCCCGACGTTGAACGTGTGGCCGACCGCCTCCGGCCGCTCGAGGCAGAGCAGGAGGGCCACGACCATGTCGTCGACGTAGCACCAGGCCCGGATCTGTGCGCCGTCGCCGTGGACGACGAGATCGGAGCCCTCGAGCGCCGCCTCGATGAAGGCGCGGATCGCGCCACCGCCGATCTGCCCCGGCCCGTAGACGTTGAACGGCCGCAGCGTCACCGTCTGCAGACCGAACTCGTCGTGGTAGGCGCGGGCCATGTGCTCGCCGGCCAGCTTCGACACGGCGTACGTCCAGCGCGCCTCGCCGACCGAGCCGGTCGTCGTGACGTGTCCCTCGCGGACGTTGTAGGCCTGCGTGCCGAAGACCTCGCTCGTCGAGAAGTCGACGAGCCGCTCGACCGACTCCCGCGTCGCGAGCGCCGCCTCGAGGACGTTGTAGGTGCCGATCAGGTTCACGCGCATCGTCCGTACGGGGCTCTCGAGGACGGTGTCGACGCCCGCGATCGCCGCGCAGTGGACGATGTGCGTCGCTCCGCGCGCGAGGTCGCGGACGAGCGCCGCGTCGAGGACGTCGCCCTGGACGAAGGTCAGGTTCGGGTGCTCAGCGAGGTCGGTGCCGGTGAGCGCGTCGCGGTGGAGGTTGTCGAGCGCGACGATCTCGTTGTCGTCGACGAGCCGCCGTGCGAGCGTCGTCGCGATGAACCCGGCGCCGCCGGTGACGAAGATCCGCTTGCCCTGGAGAGGCACGCGGCGAGTCTAGCGGGCGTCTTAGCAGCGGTTTTCGACATGACACCAGCGTGTCGACCGGTCGGTTCAGACGGACGCGCGGGAAACCCGCCGCATTCTGATGGCGGCGTCGCAAGCGCCGCCTTAGCAGGGGCTTTACAGCTTCCGGCTACCTTCGGCACGTGCGAGCGCTCGTCGTCCTCGTTCTTGCCCTGCTGGCCCTCGCGGGCGCGGCCGGCGGCGGCATCCCGATCCCGCCGCCGCCCGGCGACTCGCATCCGACGTGGTCGCCCGACGGGAGCGTGATCGTCTTCCTCAGCGACCGCGACGGCACGTCGCTCCGGGTCATGAGCCCCGCCGGCTCGGACGAGCACCGGATCCCCTGGCTGCCGGCGAACCCGACATACTCCTTCTCCCGGGACTGGTCGCACGTCGCCGCCTGGGAGGACGGGCAGCTCGTCGTCGAGCGGCTCGACGGCTCCGACCGGCTGAGCCTTGGCAGGGCCGCGTACCAGACGAAGCCCTCCTGGTCGTCCGACGGGACGCGCGTCGCATTCGTCGCGCCGAGCTCCGACCCGAACCGAGCCGACGTGGTCGTCGCGCGGATCGACGGAAGCGAGGCGCACCGCGTCGTGAGCGGAGTCCAGCCGGTATGGGCGCCGACGGGCGACCGCATCGCGTACCTCACGACGCCGTACGACCAGAACGAGCTCCACCTCGTGAACGCCGACGGCAGCGGCGACGTGCGCGTCGCGAGCGGCGGCGCCTTGAGCCGGCCCAGCTGGTCCCCGGACGGCACGCGGCTCGCCGTCGCGCGCTACGACCAGAAGCAGTACAGGACGACGCTCGAGATCTTCGGCGACAACGGGGCGCGCGTCGGCACGTTCGGCGTCCAGCCCTCGGACTACGCGTGGTCGCCGCGCGGCGACCAGATCGCCTACTCGAACGGCGCCGGCGTCTGGATCCTCGACGTGGCCTCCGGCCGCAAGCGACGCGTCTCGAGCTTCGGCTACCAGGTCGTGTGGTCGCCCGACGCGCGGCAGCTCGCGTTCACGTCGGGCGGCGAGTGCCGCAACCGAACCGGCATCTACCGCGTCGACCTCTCTTCGGGCAAGCCGGTGCGGCTCACGAACGACTGCCGGATCGTCGGGACGGCAGGCGACGACGTCCTCATGGGGACGCACCTCGCCGACGTGCTGCTCGGGAGGGGCGGCAACGACACGCTGCGCGCTTTCGACGCCGACCGCGTCGGCGATACCCTCCTCGGCGGGCGGGGGAACGACCTCCTCGTCGGCGGGAACGAGAGCGACAAGCTCGACGGGGGGCCCGGCAACGACATCCTGCGCGGCGGCGCCGGCCCGGACCTGCTGATCGGCGGTCCGGGCCGCGACGTCGTCTACGGAGGGGGCGGCCGCGACCTGATCTACGCCCGCGACGGCCGGCGCGACGTCGTCTCGTGCGGCACGAACAAGACGCGAAACGGGCCCGAGGGGGACATCGCCTACGTCGACCGGGTCGACGTCGTCTCGCGCGACTGCGAGTACGTGTTCCGGCCGGGATCCGCTCGGCCGGTGCGAGGGCGGATCTCGCTCGAGATCAGGGTCTGGCCGCTGGGCCGCTCCGTACGGAACCCGCCGCAGCGGCGCTACTCGCTGCGGTGCCGCCCTGCAGGAGGGACACTCCCGCACGCCGCGTCGGCCTGCGCCAAGCTCGTCCGTGTCCAGAACCCGTTTGCGCCCGCATCACCCGCCGGGGGGTGCGTGTCCGTGAACGCGGGCCTGCAGATGGCGGGTGTCCGCGGGATCTACGGCGGGCGCTCCGTCCACGCCGGCTTCGAGCGATACAGCTCCTGCGGCGTCGAGCGCTGGGACCGCGTCGCCTTCCTGTTTCCGGTTAAGACGACCCCACCCGGCTAGCATCGCGCCCGGTGCTGGGCACGATCCTCTTCGTCGGCGCGGGACGCCACCAGCGGCGCGCGATCGAGCGGGCCCGCGAGCTCGGCGCCCGAGTCGTGGCCGTCGACCGGAACGCGGACGCGCCGGGCCTGGCCGCGGCGGACGAGACGGAGGTGGTCGACTTCAGCGACGTCGACGCGGCCGTCGAGGTCGGGCGCCGCCACGGCGTCGAGGGCGTGATGACGGTTGCGGCCGATCGGGCGGTTCCGATCGTGGCGGCGGTCGCCGAGCGGCTCGGGCTCCCCGGGATCGGCTCCGAGACCGCTCACGTGATGACCCACAAGGTCGCGATGCGGCGGCAGCTCGCCGAGCACGGCGTCCCGCAGCCGCGCTTCGCCGCCGTCCGCACGCATACCGAGGCACGGGCCGCCGCCGACGCCGTCGGCTTTCCCGCCGTCCTGAAGCCGGCCGACGCGGCTGGCCAGCGAGGCGTCTTCCGGCTCGGCTCGTTCGACGACCTCGAGGCGCACCTGCACGCGGCGCTCGCCGCGTCGACGAGCGCCGAGGCGATCGTCGAGCGATACCACGCCGGCGACGAGGTGAACACGCTCCTCGTCGCGACGGGCGGCGATGTGCGGCTGCTGACGGCCTCCGACCGCATGCGTCCCGACGGCGTCGGCTTCGGCGTCGCGCTCGCGCACGTCTACCCTTCGACGTTCTTCGGCCACGCGTTGGAGGAGGTCGAGCGCGTGGCCGTCGCCGCGGTCCGGGCACTCGGCCTGCGCACCGGGATCGCCTACCCGCAGCTCCTCGTCGGCGACGGGGGCGTGCGCGTCGTCGAGGTCGCGGCGAGGATTCCCGGGGGCCAGATGGGCGAGGTTCCGCGCGTCGGCATCGGGATCGACCTCGTCGAGATCGCGGTCTTGCAGGCGCTGGGGCGCGATGTGCCGGAGGAGCTCCTGCGGCCGCGCTTCCAGCAGCCGTTCGCGATCTCGTTCCTCACCGCGAGGCCGGGCGTCCTCCCGACGGGGAAGGTGCGGCGCGTGGAGGGTGTGGGGCGCGCCGAGGCATTTCCGGGCGTCGTCCGCGTCGAGACGTACATCCAGCCCGGCGAGACGATCCGGCCGGTGCAGGTCGACGGCGACCGGCGCGGCTACGTGATCGCCCTCGGCGACACGAACCTCGACGCGCTCGAGCGGGCGCAGGCCGCGGCCGCGCTCGTCGACGTGGAGGTGGAGGCGTGACTTGCGCGTTCGACCTGGCGCACTACCGGGAGCTTTTGGCGGCGGCGCGGGCCGGCGGCTACCGGTTCGCCTTCTTCGACCGCGATCCGCGGCCGGGCGACCTGCTGCTCCGCCACGACATCGACCTGTCGCTCGAGGCAGCGGTCGAACTCGCGGAGCTCGAGGCGGAGCTGGGAGCGGCGGCGACCTACTTCGTGATGACCGAGAGCGTCTTCTACAACCTCGCCTCGGCGGCCGGCGAGCGGGCGCTCGAGCGGCTGCGCGTGCTCGGGCACCGCGTCGGCCTGCACGCCGTCCATCCGCGGGCGGAGCTCGACGGGCGCTTCGACCCCGTCGTCGCCTGGCACAACCCCGAGCCGGAGTTCATGACCGCGCCGGTCGACGGTGCCGCGAACGCGATGGAGCCGCGCTTCTTCGCGCCGGAGCGGTACCGCTCCGACTCGAACCAGCGCTGGCGCTCCGGCTGTCCGCACGGGGCGCTCGCCCGCGGCGAGTTCGAGTGGCTCCAGCTCTTGATCCATCCAGAGATCTGGGTCTACCCGGGCACGACGATGCGCGAGACGATGTTGGCGATGCTGGAGGCGGAGCAGGTGCGGCGGCTCGAGCAGCTGGCGGCGGATCGGATCGACCTCTCGTGAGGGACGTCACCGTCCTCGTGTCGGCGTGCGGCGCGCCGGGCACCGCCGCGCTGCTCCGCGCGCTGCGGGAGAACGGGGAACGGACGGTTCGGTTGGTCGGAACCGACATGTCCGAGCGAGCCGTGGGGCGGCTGCTCTGCGACGCGTTCCGGCTGGTGCCGCCGGGGTCGGATCCTGGGTTCGCAGAGGCGGTGCTGGAAGTGTGTGCGGCGGAGGGCGTCGACGTCGTGCTGCCGCAGTCGTCGTTCGACCTCGCGGGCCTCGCGGCCGCACGGGAGCGGTTCGAGGTGCCGGTGCTCGTCTCCTCGCCGGAGACGATCCGCCGCTCGAACGACAAGGCGGAGTGCTACGCGCTCTTGCACCGGATCGGGGTTCCGGCGCCTGCGTTCCGGCGGGTTCGCGGGGCCGCGGCGGTGGCGGAGGCGGCGCGCGAGCTCGGCTATCCGGAGCGACCTGTCTGCTTCAAGCCTGTCTTCGGGTCGGGATCGCGTGGGTTCCGTGTGCTGGATCCGGACGTGGACCGGGCGCACCAGCTCCTGCACGAGCGGCCCGGGTCGGTGGCGATGCGGCTGGAGGAGGCGCTCGAGCTGCTGCCGACCGACGGCGGGCCGGATCTGCTGGTGATGGAACTCGCGCAGGGCGGCGAGCGGACGATCGACGGGATCGCCGACGGCCGCCGGATCGTGCTCGGGCACCCGAAGACGCGCGAGTCGATGCGCGCCGGGCTCGCGATGTACTTCCTCACGCTCGAGGATCCGGCGCTGATGGACGTCGCGGAGCGGATCGTTCGCGAGCTCGAGATCGAGCACTTCTTCAACATCCAGCTCGTGGAGGAGCACGTGATCGAGGTGAATCCCCGGATCTCGACGGTCGTGTACCAGGAGGACCTGAACCTTCCGTACCTGGGCGTGAAGCGCGCGCTCGGCGAGGTGACGGACGAGGAGCTCGCGGCGCTTCGCGCGCGGGTGCGACCGGGGCGGACGGCGCTCCGCTACTTCGACCAGGTCGAGTGGGACGCGCCGGCGTGAGGGGCGTGCGGCAGGCGGAGGCGCTCGGCCTCGGGACGCGATCGTTGCGAGGGGCGTTTTCCATCCCTAACCCCCACCCACCCACGGGGCACGAACACCGTAGCCGCGCGACCCGCGCCGAAGGTGACGCGGGCGTGCCGGAAGCGTGAGAACTTCGCGCCGCAGCGGCGGCTCGCCCGCCGCCGACCCACCCGTCGACCCGCTCGCGCTTCGCGTCACCCACTGCCCCGTCAACGTCGCCGGCGTGCCGTGGGCAAACGTCCAGGCGCTCCGCCGTCGCGGCGTCGACGCCCGCCTCGTCGTCTTCGAGCGCGGCCGCTTGCACCCCGACGCCGACTGGTCGCTCGACCGCACCGGCGGCCTCCTCCGCCGCCAGCTCACGCAGTGGCGCGCGTTCGCTCGTCTCCTCCCCCGCACCGACGTCTTCCACTTCTACTTCGGCCTTACCATCGTCCCGAAGTCGCTTCAGTTCCCCCTGCTCCGCCTCACCGGCCGCCGCTCGGTCTTGCACTTCCTCGGTTCCGACATCCGCGGCAAGACGCCAGAGGAACTCGCGTACGGCCGGCGCGCCGGCGCGCAGATCGTCGGCTCCTACGACGCGATCCGCTGGGTGCCGGAGGCCGAGGTCGTGCCGCCGGGGATCGACCTCGCCGCGTACGAGCCCGTGCCACCCTCGGAACGCCCCCGGCCGCTCGTCGTCCATGCGCCGTCGAACCGTGCGCGCAAGGGAACCGAGCACGTCGTCGCCGCCTGCCGCGAGCTCGACCTGGAGCTCGACGTCGTCGAAGGGCTCCCGCACCACGAGGCGCGCCGCCGCTACGAGCGAGCCGACATCGTCATCGATCAGCTCAATGCCGGTTGGTACGGCCTGTTCGCGATCGAGGCGATGGCGCTCGGGAAGCCGGTGGTGACCTTCCTGCACGACGACGCGGTCCGCCGTACCGAGCAGGCCTTCGGCGTCGCCCCACCAATTGTCTCGGCGAGGGAGGAGACGCTCGTCGAGCGCCTGCGCGCGCTCGTCACCTCGCCCGACGAGCGGCGCCGCCGCGGCGCAGAAGGCCGAGCCTACGTCGAGCGCGTCCACGACGCCGACCGAGTCGCCGACCGCCTCCTGGACATCTACTCTCGGCTCTAGATGTCACCGTCGACGCTCGAGCGGATCGACCGGTCGTTTCAGAGGGATGCGCGGGCGGAGCCCGCGCATCCTGACACCGGCACCGCAAGCGGTGCCTAGGGTGCTCGCAGGACAGATCAAGCGGCTCGCCCGCCACTCCGCGATCTACGGCCTCGGCGGCCTCGTCTCGCGGGTCCTCGCCGTCCTCCTGCTGCCGCTCTACACGAGCTACCTCACGACCGCCGACTACGGGAAGATCGAGACGCTCGTCGCCGCGTCGACAGTCCTCGTCATCGTGCTGCGGCTCGGCATCTCGAGCGCCTTCTTCCGCTTCTACCTCGACTCACCCGACCCGGAGCGGCGTGTGCTCGTCGTCCGGACGTCCTTCTGGTTCACGATGGCGAGCGCGACGGCCGGCCTCGTCGCCGGGCTCGTCCTCGCCGACCCGATCGCCCACGTCCTCCGCCTCGGCGACCAGCCCAACCTCGTCCGCGCCGCGGCTGTCGGTCTCTGGGCCCAGATGAACTACGAGCAGCTAACCTCGCTCTTCCGCGTCGAGGAGCGGTCCGTCGCGTTCGTGCTCGCGAGCCTCGCGAACATCCTGATCACCGTCGCCGCGACTGTGCTGCTCGTCGTCGCCGCGCACAAGGGGCCGCTCGGTGTGCTCATCGGGAACTTCGTCGGAACGCTCTGCGTCTATGTCGTCCTGCTCGGCTATCGCCGCTACCAGCTCGGCCTCCAGTTCGACCGGCGCCTCTTCCGCGCGATGAACAAGTTCGGCATGCCGCTCGTGCCGTCGGCGCTCGCGCTGTGGGCGGTGAACTTCATCGACCGCTTCTTCGTCGCGCTCTTCAAGGGCCAGTCGGAGGTCGGCGTCTACTCCGTCGCCGTCCGGATCTCGTCGGCGGTCGTCTTCCTGCTGATCGCCTTCCGGACGGCCTGGCCTGCGTTCGCGTACTCGATCGAGGACGACCGCGAGGCGCGCCGCACCTACGCCTTCGTGCTGACGTACCTCCTGCTAGTCGCCTGCTGGCTGTCGCTCGCGCTCGGGCTGCTCTCGCCGTGGCTAGTCGAGCTCTTGGCCCGCAAGCCCGGGTTCCATCGCGCCTCGGAGGCCGTCGCGACGCTCTGTTTCGCCGGCGCCGCGTACGCCGGCTATACCGTGATCGCGATCGGCGTCGGCCGCGCCCGCCGGACGCAGTTCAACTGGATCGTCACCGGAATCGGCGCCGCCGTGAACGTCGTTCTGAACGTAATCCTGATCCCACCGTACGGGATGATGGGCGCCGCGATCGCGACCCTCGCCGCCTACGTCGTCCTCTTCGCCGGCATGACGCTGAACGCGCAGCACGTCTATCCGGTGCCGTACCAGTGGCGGCGGGTGGCCACGCTCGCAGCCGCCGCGGTCGGACTCGTCGTGCTGGGGAAGCTCCTCGACGTGCCGCTTCCCGGCGCGATCGCACTCGCGCTTGCGTATCCCGTCGTGCTCCTCGCGCTCGGCTTCTACCTGCCGGCCGAGCGAGCGCGGCTCAGGCGGCTCGTGCCGAGCCTGCGCTAGGGCAGAGCCGCCCTCACGACAAGTCGTCCCGGCACGTCTCATAGTCGGCCACCCGGCCACGGCACCTCGTAATAGCGACGCTCCTTCGCGCGCTCAAGTAGGCGACACAATCGCGCGTTGTCCAGCACCTTCAGGGTGAACGAGTTCGGATCGCCTTGGCGAATGTTCTCGACGACGTACACATAGAAGTTGGGGTTACGTCGAGCCTCTTCCACTTGCGAAACCTCGAGCCAAAGCCCGTACCCCCGATTGGACGTGCCGAATGCCTTGACCTCAATCCGGCGGGGCGGACTCTCTATGTCGGCCGCGGCACGCGCATAGCGAGTATCGCGCGGCTCGCGCCCTGCAGCGCGCTCCCTCTCGAGGACCCAAGCAATGGCGGCATCTTCAATTGACTTGTTTGCGATCAACTCTGGCATCTTTAATGAGACAGCCCTCTTGTGTCGTTACGCGACGACGCGGTACACCTGAAACACCTCGGCGAACTCGCGGTTCACGTTGATGCCGTGCGTCCGGGCCACGTTCTGGATGTACTCCGGGTCGATGTAGCGCCGGTGCTGCTGCGACTCGTAGTGGCCTAACGCGGCGATCTTCCGCTCCACGTGCCGCCGCTCCAGCGCGATGTACGCCTGGTAGGAGAAGTCGAAGTTGTTCCACGGGATCTCGTAGCCGAGGATCGTCGTCCGCTTGAAGGCTCGCAGGCCCTCGGCGGCGACGACCTGGTGGTCCTGGTGGACGTCGTTCAGGCTCGGCTGGAAGACCACCTCGGGCCGCCACTCCTCCCAGAGCGCGACGAGCAGCTCGAGGATCTCCTGCCGATGGTCCGGAAAGCTGCGGACGTCGAAGTCGTGCACGGTCAGCGCCGCCTCGGGCAGGCCCAGCGCGGCCGTGGCCGCGCGAACCTCGTGGCGAAGCGTGTCCGGCGGGAAGCCCTCCGGCAGCGACCGCGTCGCGATGGAGAAGGCGACGTAGCGCAGCTCCGCGCCGCCCTCGACGAGGCGCGCCATCGTCCCGCCGCACCCGAACTCGCCGTCGTCGGTGTGCGGCGCGAGCACGAGGACGCGCCGCCAGGCCTCGATCACGCCGGCTCTCTCTCCCGCGCGACGACGGCCGCGAGCGCGGCCAGCCCCAGCAGCGCCCACGCCATCGGGTCCTCGAAGAGCGCGTTGTAGAAGAGGCTGTGCACGGCGATCGTGCCGAGCGCGATCCCGACGAAGAGCCGCGTCCGCCCGACGAAGCTCCAGTCGACCCGGCGAAAGGCGACGAGAAGCGCGGCGCCGAGGAGCCACGCGAAGAGCGCGAGCCCCGGGGCGCCGGTCTCGGCCGCGACCGTTACCGGCGTGTCGTGCGAGGCGGCCTTCTTCGGCTCGCGCCCCTTCAGGTGCTCGCGCCGCGCGTACGCCTGCCGGAAGCCGCCGATGCCGACGCCGCCGACCGGATGGTGCACGGCGATCTTCAGGCCGTTCGTGACGAGCGAGTAGCGGTCGCTCGTGACGCGGTTCAGCGAGTGGCCGAGCAGGTTGTGCCGCACGTTGGGCGCTGCGAACCCGACGCTCACGAGCACGACCGCGGCGAGGCCCGCGGCGGCCAGCACCCGCCACTGCCACGCATAGGCGGCTGCCGCGAGCACCCCCACGCCGAGCGCGACGAAGCTCGACTGCGAGAACGAGAGCACGAGCCCGACCCACGTTGCCGCGACGACGAGCGCGAGCACGACGGCGACTCGAGCGGCGCGCGTCCAGAGCGCGAGTACGAGGGTCGCGAGGATCGCGACGACGAGGAAGCGGCCGTAGATCGACGGATCCCAGAAGACGGAGTTCACGCGGTAGAACGGCGCGTAGGCGTTCCCGACGATCACCTTCGGGTTCCAGAAGACGTCGCGGGTCGTCCACTGGTAGACGCCGGTCGCGGCGAACGCGACCGCCATCAGCGCGAGCTGCGCGTAGAGCGCGACGAGCCAGCGCCGCCTCCACGGCAGCCGCGCCACCGCCACAGCGAGCAGGCCGAACGGGAGGTAGTAGAAGAGGAGCGCGATCGATCCCTGGCGCAGGTCGTCGACCCAGAGGACGGTGAGGCCTGTCCACGCGACGAAGGCGGCGAGCGGCCAGGCGATCGGGCCGAGCTCGCGGCCACGCCCGTCGCCGCGCAGGAGCGCCCAGCCGAGCGCGAGCGCCGCGGCCGCGACGACACCGTAGAGCGGCACGAGAAGGTTCGCGTCCGTCGAGCCGACGCTGACCGGAATCCGCGCCGGGAAGCACGCGAGCGCGGCGAACGCGAGCAGCGCCGGCCAGCGTCGCAGGAGCCACGCGCCCGCGGCGGCGAGGACGAGCCCGACGAGGGCCGCGGCCGCGAGGTGCGGCCGGTGGCCGTGCGGGAGGAGGTAGACGGCGAGGCCGGCGGCACCGAGCGCCCAGGCGACGAGCCCGGCGAGGCGAAGCGCGCGGCTCGGCGCGACGAGGAGCAGCGCCAGCCCCGCGCAGCCGACGACCCCGCCGGCGCGGGCGAGCTCGGCCGTCAAGGACGCGGCTCCACGACGACGACCGCGGTCGCCCGGTGGTCTCCGACGCGGACCGTCAGCCGATAGCGCCCCGGCTGCTTCGGCGCGCGCAGCACGAGGTGGCTCCGTCCGGTTCCGCTCCGCTTGCCGAGCCGCCAGCGCACGCCCGGGGAGTCGGTGCGGACGCGGGTCCCGAAGCGCGTTCCCGCCTTCACGCGATAGACGCGGTGCGGCAGGCGGACATAGCGGACGAAGAGGGTGCCGACGCGCACCTGAGGCGAGAGGTTGCCGGCGATGTCGCGCGCGGCGAGGGTGACGCGGTACCGGCCGGCGGGGACGCCCCGCCCGTTGACGCGCCCGAACCAGCGCGCGATTCCCGTCGTCTGCTGCGACCGGCTGCGATAGCGGCGCTTTCCGCCGACGTACAGGATGACGTGTCCCGGCTCGCTCAGCCGGTAGCGCACCTCGAGGCGCTCGTGCAGGAAGTTCCGGTCGGGCGTGAGGACGTGCCGGCGCGGAATCCAGCCGAGCACCTCCACCTGCGGCGGCGTCGTGTCCACGCGGATCGGGTTCGGGAGGACGATCGTCCGGTGCTGGTGCGCGAGGTGGACGCGCGGCTTGTAGTCGCCCTCGGGGACGACGGCGCCCGCGTCGTCGCGTCCGTCCCAGTACCGGCCGAACTTGCCTCGTCTCGCGTCGAAGCCGCCGACGATCGTGCGGATGATCCTGCCGTCGCTGTCCTCGATGCTGAGGGTGAGTCGGTCGGCCCGCCGAAGCTGGAAGCGGATCCGCGCCTTCTCCTTCCAGCAGCCGCAGACCGGCGAGAAGGTCTTGGCGATATCGGTCCGGAAGATCGGGCTGCGCTGGAGCTTCAGGTGCTCCGTCACCGCGAAGGCCGCGGCCGTGCCTCCGAGCAGGCCGAGGACGAGCAAGGTCGACAGGAGCCGCGCCACGACGCGCGGCCGATTCTATGGAGCTTCCAGGGCTCTCACGAGGACGAACGGCTCGGCGTAGTCACACCCGCAGGAGGCTCCGAAGAACTCGGCATGGGCTCGTAAAGCGCGCTCGGAGCGGGGGTGCGGG
Source organism: Gaiellaceae bacterium (assembly GCA_035640455.1). GTDB lineage: Bacteria > Actinomycetota > Thermoleophilia > Gaiellales > Gaiellaceae > AC-50. The sequence goes on from DASQWB010000129.1 coordinate 27,896, forward strand.
TAGTCGCGCCGCTCCGTCTCGTAGCGGCCGAAGGCGGCAAGCTTGCGCTCGATCGTCTCGCCCACGTCGACGAACCAGTTCGGCACGAACCAGTTGCGGCCGGCCGGCGTCCACTCGGTGCTCGAGGTGGGCGCGTACGTGAGCACGCGGCGCACAGGCTGGGATGGGACGGGCCGCGTCGCGACCGCGACCGAGTCGAAGAGCGCGACGTGGTCGCGGTTCACGTCGGGGTGCGGCGCGTAAACGATCTCCGGGCAGAGGTCGCGGACGTGCCCCTCGACGATCCGGTTCAGGTCCACGTGAGCCACGGTGTCGAGCCGCATATCCGGAAGGTCGAGGTGGACGTAGTCCTCGACGCCGAGCTCGCGCGCCGCTAGCCGGGCCTCCTCGTTCTTCCGCTCCCGGAGCGCGGCGTCGTTCGGGTACTGGCTCGAGCTGCCGTCGGTGACGCAGACGATCCGGGTCTCGTCGCCGTGCACCGCCGCGTGGAGCGCGATCGTGCCGCCCATGCCGAGGATCTCGTCGTCGGGATGCGCGGCGAAGACGAGCACGCGCGTCATCCGAGCCGCGCCCCGATCTCGAGCGGCGCGCTCGTCTCGACCTCCTCGAGGAGGAGGGCGCCCTCGCCGCAGGCGACCACCGGTCCGGCCTCGACGACCGTTCCCGCCGGCGCCTCGCCGGCCCAGTCGACGGGACGGGCCTGCCAGACGACCACCTTCTCGTCACCGAGGAACGTGAACGCGCCGGGGTACGGGCGCGTCTGAGCGCGCACCCAGTCGTAGAGGTAGGGCGCGCGCGTCTCCCAGTCGATGATCCCGTCCGCGGGTGTCCGCTTGGGCCACGCGCTCGCGCGCGCTGGATCCTGAGGAACGCGCGGCGCGGTCCCGGCCGCGAACTGGGGGACGTACTCGCGGATCAGGTCGACGTGCGCCCGCGCGAGCTTGTCGAAGAGCGTCGTCGCCGTCTCGTCGGGCTCGACGGCCACCTCGACCTGGCCCACGATCGGCCCCGAGTCGGCGGTCGGGTCGACGATCTCGAAGAGCGTCACACCGGTCCGGGCGAGCCCGGAGAGGATCGTCCACGGGATCGGCGCCCGCCCCCGGTGCCTGGGCAAGAGCGTGGGATGCATCCCGTACACAGCGCCCGGCGCGAGCCCGATGAGCTCGCCGCGGACGAGTTGCGACCAGCCGATCACGAAGATCGCGTCGGGCCGCAGCACGCGGACGGCGTCGATCGTGTCCGGCGCGTTCACGTCCGCGGTCTCGACGATCGGCGCGCCCACCTCCTCGAACGAGGTTTGTCCGGAGCGGTTCGGGTCGATCGGCCCGGGAAGCGTGACGACGCCGACGATCTCGGCGCCGGCCTCGCGGGCCGCGAGCAGGCAGTCGCGCCCGATCGTGTCGAAGCTGACCCAGACGGCGCGCACGGGCGCCGATTCTACGGAGCGAGGGTCAGTCGCCTGCGCGCACGGGCAGCGGGCGACGCGCCGCGGTGCGCTCCGCCCACTTCCACGCGCCGAGAGCGAGGGTGCCGGCGATGAGCGCGCCGACGATGATCCACGACGACTCCGGCACGCCGACGACCTTCACACCGGAGAGGACGAGGGTCGTGGCGAGCGCGGCGCGCAGCGGCCGGTCGGGCAGCCCAATGCCAATCTGGCTCCCGATCAGGACGCCGGGGATCGAGCCGACGAGGAGCCACGCCATCGCGTGTAGGTCGACCTTGCCGAGCGCGAGGTACCCGATCCCCGCCACCCAGAGCAGCGCGGCCGCGTGGAAGATGTCGGTGCCGACGATCCGTCGCGCGGCGAGCGGGTAGACGAGCAGCATCACGAGACCGAAGAACGTCCCGCTGCCGACCGAGGTCAGGCCGACGATGAACCCGCCGACGAAGCCGAGCCAGAAGGCGATCGTCTTGTCGCGCCGCTCGAGGACGTAGAGCTCCGCGCCGTTGCGCCGCGGCTGCAGGAAGGCCTTCGCGAAGAGGCCCGCGCCGCCGAGGAGGAGCGCCGCGCCGATCGCCCTGCCCTCCACCGACTGCGCGGTGTCGCCGTAGTAGTGGGCGAGGATCGCCGCGACGCCGATCCCGACGAGCGACATCGGCCCCGAGCCGGCGAACATCCAGAGCGCGAGGCGCGCGTGGACGGTGCCGAGCTTCCGGTGCCGGAACGCGCCGAAGGTCTTGAAGATCGCGCCGTGGAGGATGTCGGTGCCGACGGCGTAGGTCGGCTTGAAGCCGAAGAAGATGATCAGGATCGGCGTCATCAGCGACCCGCCGCCCATCCCGGTCAGACCGACGAGGACGCCGATCAGCAGGCCGGTGAGGCTGAACTCCCAGGTCATCCGATCGCGCGGTACGTCGCGATCAGCACCTCTGCAACTTCGGGCCGGGAGAACTCGCCCGGCGGCAGCTCGCCCGCCGCGAGCAGCTCGCGCACCTTCGTCCCCGAGAGGAAGACGTGGTCGTCGCCGGAGTGCGGGCACGTCTTCGGCGTCGCCATCTGCCCGCAGGCGCGGCAGTAGAAGGCGTGCTCGAAGAACATGGGCTCGATGTCGAGCTCGTGCGGCTCGAACTCGTCGAAGATCAGCTGGGCGTCGTACGTGCCGTAGTAGTCGCCGACGCCCGCGTGGTCGCGGCCGACGATGAAGTGCGAGCAGCCGTAGTTCTTGCGGCAGATGGCGTGCCAGATCGCCTCGCGGGGCCCGGCGTAGCGCATCGCGGCCGGGAAGCTCGACAGGACGACACGATCGGCTGGGTAGTAGCTCTCGAGCAGCACGCGGTAGCACTCGACACGCGTCTCGGCGGGGACGTCGTCGGACTTGGTCTCGCCGACCAGCGGATGGATCAGGAGCCCGTCGACGGTCTCGAGCGCGCCCTTCGTCAGGTACTCGTGCGCGCGATGGATCGGGTTTCGCGTCTGGAAGCCGACGACGCGCCGCCAGCCGCGCTCGGCGAACCGCGCGCGGGTCTCGCCCGGATCGAGCGCGAGCTCCGGGAACTCGGGCTCGCGGCGCTCGAAGACGGTGACGCGACCGGCGAGGTAGCGCGGCTTCTGCGCGTAGAGCCGCGCCACGCCCGGGTGGTCGGGGTCGGTCGTGCGGAAGCACCGCTCGGCCTCGCGCTCCTTGTCGTAGTCGTAGACCTCCTCCACCTCGAGGACGGCGAGCGCGCGGCCGGTCTCGTCGGCGAGGGCGACCTCGTCGCCGTGCGGGGCCTCGTCGACGGCGAGGCAGACCGGGAGCGCCCACGGAAGACCGTTCGCGAGGCGCATGTCCTCGACGACGCGCTCGTAGTCGTCCCGGCCCATGAAGCCCTGGAGCGGCGAGAGCGCGCCCGAGGCGAGCATGTCCAGGCCCGAGAGCTCGCGCGAGGTCAGGACGAGCGTCTCGAGCTCGTCGACGCCCTCGGGCCGCGGCCCCGTGCGCTCGAGCAGCTGCCCCCCGTGCGGCTTGATCAGATGGTCGGTCCCGACCGTCGTGCTCACGCCGGCACCTCGGCCGGGATCAGCCCTCGCTCCTCGAGCACCGTCAGGATCCGCCGTGCGCTCTCGGCCGGCTCCTCGTGCTCCGACTCGATCCGCACCTCCGGGCTCGGCGGCGGCTCATACGGATCGGACACACCCGTGAACTCCTGGATCTCGCCGCGGAACGCCTTCTCGTAGAGGCCCTTCACGTCGCGGCGGGCGCACTCCTCGACGGAGGCGTCCACGAAGACCTCGACGAACGCGCCGTGCTCCTCGACCATCTCGCGCGCCTTGCGCCGCGCCTCCCGGTAGGGCGAGATCGCGGAGCAGATCACCGCCGCGCCGTGCCGCGTAAGCCGAGAGGCGACCCAGCCGATTCGATCGATATTCGTGTCGCGGTCGGCCTTCGAGAAGCCGAGGCCCTTGGAGAGGTGCTCGCGCACCTCGTCGCCGTCGAGCCACTCGACGAGGAGGCCTCGCCGCTCCAGCTCCGGGCGCACGAGCTCCGCGATTGTCGTCTTGCCGGAGCCCGAGAGCCCTGTAAACCATAGGGTAAAGCCGCCGCGGCCGTTCTCAGTCATCGCTCTCCTTGATCAGCGGTGCATTGATGTGGATCCCGCACTCGAGCTTCCCCGAGCCCGACCAGCGACCGGCTCGCTCGTCCTCTCCCGCCGCCACCGGCCGCGTGCACGGGACGCAGCCGATCGAGGGATAGCCGGCGTCGTGCAGCGGGTTGTACGGGATCTCGTTGACGTAGATGTAGGCCTGCACGCGCTTCGCGTCCCAGTCGACGAGCGGCTGCACCTTCCACACGCCGTAGCGCTCGCTCCACTCGACGCGCCGGGCGCCGGCGCGCGACGGCGACTGCTCGCGACGGATGCCCGTGATCCAGGCGTCGTAGCCCGAGAGCGCGCGCTCGAGCGGCTCGACCTTGCGGATGTAGCAGCAGCGGTCGGGATCGCGCTCCCACAGCCGGTCGGGCGGGTCGATCGGGCGGAACGACTTCGGCTCGAGCCCGTAGCGCTCGACGAGCCGGGCGCGGGTCTCGTACGTCTCCGGGAAGAGCACCAGCGTGTCGAGCTCGATCACGTCGACGTTGAGCCCGAGCTCGGAGACCATGTGCACGAGCACCGAGCTCTGGCGCTGCCAGGAGCAGGTCAGGCAGAGCCGGTCGCCGAACTCGGCCGCTGCCCAGCGGAGCACCTCTTCGGCCGTCATGGCGTCGAAGTCGAGCTCAGGGAGCGGGGGCGCGGTCGCCACCGAGCAGCACCTCCTTCAGCGTGTCGCCGCGCAGGCCGAGCCGCAGCGTCTCGAGCGGGATCACCTCGTCGGGCGGGATGTTCCCGAGGTTGACGTTCGGCCCGAACTCCTTCACGAACCAGGCCTGGCTCTCCTTCGTCGGGGCCTCGAAGATCAGCTCTTGGACGTCGACCTCGTGCGCGATCTCGTCGATCAGGCCCGTGCGCATCTCCCCGGTCGGGCGATAGATGCCGGCGGTGCCGCCCTCGCGGCCCTCCGTGATCACCTTCCAGGCGCCGGCTTCGAGCTCTTCCTTGATCCACTCCACCCAGAGGTACGGCGCGATGTTCACCTCGGCGTCCTTCGACCCGACCTCCGAGAGGACCGTGAAGTCGCGCGCGAACTCGGCGATGAGCTCGAGCTTCCGCTCGCGCGGGATCTCAAGGGTGCCGTCGGAGATCTCGACGTGCGCGAAGCGGTTCTCGACGAGCCACGACTTGAACTCGTCGATCCGTCCGCGCCCGTAGACGGCCTCGAAGAGCGTGCCGCCGCAGACGACGGGTGTCTCGAAGAACCGGTAGAGGGCGATCTTCTTCTCGAGGTTGTTCGTGACGTAGCTCGTGCCCCACCCGAGCTTCACGACGTCGACGAACTGGCCGGCCGTGTCGAAGAGTCCTTCGATGTCGCGGAGGTTCAGGCCCTTGTCGATGACGTGCGTGAGGCCCTCCGCGCGCGGCTTCCCGGGCCGCTGCGGGAGGTTCAGGAACCCGTCGCTAAAGCCTGGCATAGAGCTCCTTCAGCTTCTCCTGGGCGGCGGCTTGCACGTCGTGGTAGAGCGAGTTGCCGTGCGCGTCGATCCCGACGGTGAGCGGGCCGAAGTCCTTGACGCGGAACTTCCACAGGCACTCGGGCATGAGCTCCTCCCAGGCGACCTCCTCGATCTCCTCGATCTGGGTCGTCTCGAGCGCCGCCGCGCCGCCGACGATGGCGAAGTAGACCATCCCGTGCCGGCGCATCGGCTCGATCGCCTCGTCCGGGAAGCCGCCCTTGCCGCAGATCGCGCGGACGCCGTAGCGCTCGCCGAGCGGCTCGGTGAAGCGGACCATCCGCGCCGAGGTGGTGGTGCCGATGCAGACCTTGTCGTAGCCGCCGTCGTCGCGCTTCTTCACGCCGGGCGCCGTGTGCAGGAGGAACGCGCCGCGCAGGTCCATCGGCGGCTCTTGGCCCTGGTCGAAGATCCGGATCTGCGTCCGGTCGCGGATCCCGATGACGTGGCCCTGGACGACGACCTCGTCGCCGGCGCGGAGCTTCAAGATCTCGCCGGGATCCGTGATCGGGAAGGTGACCTCGTGCGTCGCCACTAGGCCTCCCGGTCGAAGTCGACGGTGCCGTCGGCGGCGACGTGCGCCGTGGCCCGGCGCGCCGCCCAGCACTGGTAGTTCACGGCCACCGGGTTCAGCGTCATGTGCGTGTCCGCGTGCTCGACGTGGCACTGGAGAACGGTGACGTCGCCGCCGAGGCCCATCGGGCCGATTCCGGTCTCGTTGAGCAGCTCGAAGAGTTCTTCTTCGAGCTGGGCAACGACGGGATCGGGATTCCGCGTCCCTATGGGTCGAGCGATTGCTTCTTTGGCCAGATACATCGCGTAGTCGGCCGAGCCGCCGATGCCGACGCCGACGATCCCGGGCGGACATGGCTTGCCGCCCGCGCCGACGATCGACTCGAGGACGAACTGCTTGATCCCCTTCACGCCGTCGGCGGGGACGCACATCTTGAGGAAGCTCATGTTCTCCGAGCCCGAGCCCTTCGGGACGCACTTCACGTCGAGGCCGTCCCAGTCGGGGACGAACTCCCAGTGGACGATCGGGAGCCGGTGGCCGACGTTCGGCCCGGTGTTCTCGCGCGTGATCGTGTGCACCGCGTTCGAGCGCAGCGGGTGCTCGAGGGTCGCGCGCGCGGTGCCGTCGCGCAGCGCCTCGTAGATCCGCACCGGGTGGAGCGGGAAGCGCTCGCCGACGCGGCACGTGTAGACGGCGATACCGGTGTCCTGGCAAACGAGGTTCTTGTCCTCGTCCGCGACCTCGACGTTGCGGACGATGGTGTCGAGCACGCGCCGGCCGGGGACGGAGGTCTCGCGCTCGCGCGCCGCCGCGAGCGCGTCGCGGAGGTCCTGCGGGATGTCCTTCAGCGCCCAGACGTAGAGGTGCGCCGCGGCGTCCTCGACGGCGGCCTGGAGATCGGTCGCGACCGTGCTCATCCGCGCGCCTTCTCCGCCGCCGCCCGCCCGGCGCGCCGCCCGAACACGCAGCACTCGAGGAGCGAGTTCCCCATCATGCGGTTGCGTCCGTGCGTGCCGCCGGCGATCTCGCCGCAGGCGTAGAGCCCTTCGAGCGTCGTCTCTGCGTGCTCGTCGATCACGAGGCCGCCGTTCTGGTAGTGGAGTACCGGGTAGGTGAGGATCGGCTCCGCCAGCGGATCGATCCCCGCCGCACGGTACCGGCGGAGCATGTACGGAAGCGAGATGTCCGCGTCTCGCTCCGGGATCTGGGTGGTGTCGAGGTAGACGGCGGGCCGGCCGTCGGGCGTCTCGACGCCGCGCCCGGCCTCGACCTCGTCGAAGATCGCCTGCGAGACGGCGTCGCGCGGCCCGAGCGGGTCGGTGAACTCCTCGCCCTCGGCGTTCAGGAGCGTCGCGCCGTAGGCGCGCGTCGTCTCGGGGATCGAGTAGCCCTGCATCGTCTCGGGCCAGGCGCCGCCGTTCGGGTGGTACTGGAGCGCGTCGAGGTCACGCGCCTCCGCGCCGAGGCCGAGCGCGATCCGCGTCACCTCGCCGGTCGCGCCGGGGTGATTCGTCGACAGCTCGCCACGCTCGCGCGCCTCCTTGAAGCAGCGGCCGCCGGCGGCGAGGACGACCGTCCGCGCGTCGAAGACGTGCTCGCCGCACCGCGCGCGCCAGCCGGTCGCCGTGGGCTCGAGTTCCCGGAGCGGCGACTTGGCGAAGATCTGCGCGGTCGAGCCCTCGAGCGACTCGCGCAGCGCCTTCGTGATCGCGTGCCCGGTGCGGTCGCCGACCTGGAGCAGGCGGTGGCGCGTGGCGCCGCCGCAGCGGGCGAGGCGGTACCCCCCGTTCTCGCGCGTGAACTCGACCCCGAGCTCCTCGAGCCAGTGGATCGCCGAGGGCGCCTCGGTCGTCAGCACCTCGACGAGCCGCCGGTTGGCCGTCTCGTGCGAGCTCTGCCAGACGTCCTCGGCGTGAATCTCCGGCGAGTCGTCCTCGCCGAACGCGGCCTGGATCCCGCCCTGCGCCTTCGCCGAGTTGCACGACTGGACGGAGCCCTTGGCGACGAGCGCGACGCGGGCTCCGGAGCGCTCGGCCGACACCGCCGCCGCGAGGCCGGAAGCGCCGCTTCCGATCACGAGCACGTCGAAGGGCACGGGCGCCGCCATGACCCGGCGATTGTACCAGTGTCTACCTAATTTCACGCATTAGATGGACTTATGCTTGGTCAAGCCGCGGAGAGGTGCTGCCGATCACCGTCACGTGACCCGGGCGGCCGGCTTCGTCCTCATGTGGCTCGTCCTGATCCTGTCCGGCTACACCCTCTCCGAGAAGCACTTCCAGCTCCACCGCGGCGGCTCGATCCACCTCGTCCGCGGCCGCGAGCTCGCCTACGCCGAGCTGCGCGCCGCCGCCCACGCCGAGGCGGAGGCGAAGTCGTTCGTCGGCACCTACAAAGACACGCGGCTTCGCTCGTTCCGGCACCTGAAGGTGATCTACGCCAACGAGACGGTCTACTGCCTGCAGCTCCACGTCGACGGCTGGACGTACCACCTTGCCGGGCCCGGCGGACATCCGTCCGACGGGCCCTGCTAGCTAGTAGATCGATCGCAGAAGCTCCGCGATCTGCTCCGGGCTAGCAGGCCGCGGGTTCGCTTTCGCGCCCGCGCGCACGGCGGCCGCCGCGGCGACCTCGTCGAGCTCGTCCTCGGGCACGCCGAGGTCGCGCAGCCGCTCGAAGCCGCCGAGCCGGGCGAGCTCCTCGACGCGCGCGATCGGGTCGTCGGTGCCGAGCGCGGCCGCGAACCGGCGGAGCGCATCGGGAGCGACCGGCTCGTTGAAGCGCAGCGCCGCCGGCAGGCAGATCGCGTTCAGCGCTCCGTGCGGCAGGCCGTAGCGCCCGCCGAGCGCCTGCGCCATCGCATGGCCGAGCGCAAGCATCGCGCCGCCGAGCGCCTGCCCCGCCTCGCAGGCGCCGTACAGGAGCCTCTCCCGAAGGGGGAGATCCTCCGGCTGCTCGACGACCCGCGGCAGGAACTCGCCGATCATCCGGGCGCCTTCGAGCGCATGCGCGTCGGCCTCCTCGTTGTGCCCCTGGACGTAGAGCGCCTCGGCGCAGTGAGCGAGCGCGTTCATCGCCGTCCCGACCGTCTCGCGCCGAGGCAGGTGGAGCGTGAGCTGCGGCTCGTACACGACGCCCCCAAGCCGTGCGCCGGAGCCGCCGCCGTGCATGCGACGGTCAGGGTCGCGGATCCCGAAGTACGGCGTCCACTCCGCGCCGGCGTAGGTCGTCGGCACCGAGACCAGGGGGAGCCCGATCGCCGCCGAGATCGCCTTGCCGAGGTCGATCGCGCTGCCGCCGCCGATGGCGAGCACGGCGTCGGCGTCCTTCGCCGCCTGGGCAGCATCGTAGATGCGCTCGGACGGCACCTCCGTCCAGCGCCCGGCCGGCTCGACCGGAAGCTCGAGGTCCGACCAGCGCTCGCTCGCGACGACGAACGGCCGCGTGCCGCCCAGCTCCGCGAGGACCCCGCCGAGCGAGTCGAGGCCCCAGCGGACGATCACGCGAGCCGCTCGCGCGAGAAGGCGACGAACGCGTCGGCGAGCCGCGTCGGCGAGCGGCCGGCTGCGCGGACGAGCGAGATCTCACGTGCCGGCTCGAGGCCCTCGACCCGCGCTGCGGCGATCGTTCCCGCCGCGAGATCCGCCTCGACCGCCGAGCGGGAGATGAACGTGACGCCGTAGCCGGCCCGGACCGCGCTCCGCACCGACTCCTGGAGCCCCAGCTCGAGCTTCGGCTCGAGGTCCCGCAGGCGCGTGCCGGCCCCGCGCAGCTCGTCCTCGATCACCTGCCGCACGCCGGCGCCCTCCTGCATCACGATCAGCGGCTCGGAGCGCAGCTCGTCGAGCGAGATCGTCCGCCCGGCGAACGCGTGCCCGGGCGGAACGGCGAGGACGACCTCGTCCGTGAAGAACGGCTCGAAGACGACGGCGCGCTGCCGCCGAGCGGCGCCGACGACGCCGAGCTCGAGCTCGCGGCGCGCGACGAGCTCGACCACCGTCTGCGTGTCGAAGACGGACAGGCCGATCGTCGTGCCGGGATTCGCGGCCTGGAACTCGCAGAGGAGCGGCGGCAGCACCGAGCCGCCCGGGCCTGTCGAGGCGCCGATCTCGAGTCGGCCGGTAAGCGCGCCCTCTCCTCCGGCAGAGACCTCCTCGATGAGCTGGTCCTCGAGCGCGAGCAGCTTCTGCGCCCCGCGATAGAGCAAGAGACCTGCCTCGGTCGGCTCGACGCGGCGGCCGGAGCGGTCGAGGAGCCGCTGCCCGAGCCGCTCCTCGAGCGCCCGAATCTGGAGGCTGACCGCCGGCTGCGTGACGCCGAGCCGCTCGGCGGCCTGCGAGAAGCTCTTGCGCTCGATGACGGCGCAAAAGGCTGCAAGCTGCCGCGTATCCATAAGGATTCATTATGCAGACGGCCCGGGTTAGACTGGCCCAGGCCCGTGTTGAGCGAATCGATCGCGGAGCGCTACTCGCGGCTCGCGCGAGAGAGCCCGGGACACGGCAGCGTCGACCTCGTGCTCCGCACGCTCGACGTCGTCCTCTCCGGGCTCTTCCTGCTCGTCTCGCTGCCGCTGACGCTCGTGATCGCCCCGTTCGTGCTCGCGACGAGCGGCCGGCCGCTCTTCTACCGCGGCGAGCGGGTCGGGCTCGGCGGGCGGGTGTTCACGATGCTCAAGTTCCGGACGCTTCGGCGCGGAGCCGAGGCGCGGCTCGGGCCATACCTCGGGCCGGAGCTCGTCGAGCGGACGCGGGCGGAGACGACGCGGGTTGGCGCCTGGCTCCGGGCGGCGCAGCTCGACGAGATCCCGCAGCTCTGGAACGTGCTCCGTGGCGACATGAGCCTCGTCGGGCCGCGTCCGATCCGGCCGAGGTTCTTCGAGGAGCTCGCGACGGAGCTGCCCGCGTACTGGCAGCGGCTCGTCGTGCGGCCCGGGCTGACCGGCTTTGCGCAGATGCGTCGCGGCTACGAGACCTCGATGGCGGAGAAGCTCGCCCACGACCTGGAGTGGATCGCCGACCGCTCGGTGCCCCTCTACCTGCGCACGCTCGCCGCCACCGCGTGGCGCGTCCTCCGCCAGTCCCTACGGCCGTAGCGAAGGCTTCACGCCCATCGACCGGTCATTTCAGGCGGACGCGCGAGCAAAGCTCGCGCGTCCTGACAATCGGCACCGCCAGCGGCGCCTCAGACCTCTAATCGCGAGTCCTCCAGGTCGAGGTCGCGGAAGACGCGGTACATGACCTCGTCGTTGATGCGGCCGATGCGGCGGAGCTCGACGACGGCGGCCCGCTCGGCCTCGAGCAGCTCGCGCCGCAGGCGCTGGTAGTCCAGGGATCGCTGCTCGATCCCTCCGTCGTCACCGTCGTCGAACCGTGCCACGAAGCGGTTGCGGCGGAAGTTGTAGAGACCTTGCATCCGGTCGGCCGTGTCCTCCCGGACCCAGTCCTCTTCGCGGAGCTCCTCGAGCCGCGCGAGCGCCGCGTCGGCCGCGAGGAGCCGCGCCTTCGCCTCCTCCCGCGCCGGCGCCGTGTCCTCCTCGAGTCTCGACATGCGGATCACGGCCGGAAGGGTCAGGCCCTGCACCCCGAGCGTGCCGAGGATGACGCAGAAGGCCAGGAACACGATGAGCGCGCGCGAGGGGAAGGGAGCGCCTGTGTCGGTGCTGAGCGGCACCGCCAGCGCCGCCGCCAGCGAGACCGCGCCGCGCATCCCCGTCCAGCCGATCACGGTCGCCTCTCCCCATGGCGCCTCGCGTATCGGCAGGCGGTAGAGGAGCAGGCGCGCCAGGTAGGTGTGCGGATAGACCCATGCGAGGCGGACGGCCATGACCGTCGCCGTCACGAGCGCGGCATAGCCGATCAAGCTCGCCGTCGACTGCCCCGAGAGCGCGTCGAGAATCGGCCGCAGCTGCAGGCCGACGAGCGCGAAGAGGAGCGCGTTCACGAGGAAGACGAGCGTCTCCCAGACGGCGTTTCCCTGCATCCGCATCGCCGGCGTCGAAAGCTCCGGCGCCCGCCAGCCGAGGTAGACGCCCACCGTGACCGCCGCCAGCACGCCGGAGACGTGGAGCGCGGTCGCCGGGATGTAGGCGAGGTAGCCCGTCAGGAGCGAGATCGCGATCTCCGCCGGGATGTTGTCGAGACGGACCCGGACGAGCGCGACGAGCCAGCCGACGACGAGGCCGACGGCGATCCCGCCGGCGACGCTCGCGAGGAAGCGCAGCGCCGCGTCTCCGAACGAGAACGTTCCTGCGACGGCCGCCACCACCGCGGCGCGGTAGAGGACGAGCGCGGTCGCGTCGTTAACGAGGCTCTCGCCTTCGACGATGGTGACGACGCGCCGCGGGACGCCGAGCCTGCGCGCGATCGCCGTCGCCGCGATCGGGTCGGTCGGCGCGACGACGGCTCCGAGCACGAAGGCCGGCGCCCAGGCGAGCCCGACCACCTCGTGCGCGACCACTGCGACCGCCGCCATCGTCGCCGCCACGAGGCCGGTCGCGAGCAACGTGATCGACTGCGCATTCGCGCGGACGTCGCGCAGCGAAGTGAAGAAGCCGGACGAGTAGAGGAGCGGCGGCAGCACGCCGACGAGGACGAGGTCGGGCGGCAGCGTCAGCTCGGGCACGCCTGGGATGAACCCGAGCGCGAGCCCGCCGACGACGAGCAGGATCGGGTACGGGATCCGCAGCGTCGGGGCGAGCGCCATCAACGCAGCGACCGCGGCGAGGAGCCCGAGCAGGACGAGCTCGTCGTGGCTCCCGAAAGTCACCTCTCTAGAGTACGAGCCCGTGTGCGGGATCTGCGGGATCGCGTCGGTGCGGGGCGCTGTCGACCCCGCGCGGCTCGCGGAGATGAGCGCCACGCTCGTGCACCGCGGGCCCGACTCCGACGGCACCTTCGTGGACGGCGGCATCGGGCTCGCCGCCCGCCGGCTCTCGATCATCGACCTCGAGCACGGCGACCAGCCGATCGCGAACGAGGACGGCGCCGTCCACGTCGTCCAGAACGGCGAGATCTACAACCACGAGGAGCTGCGGCAGGAGCTCGAGGCGGCCGGGCACCGGTTCCGCACGCGCTGCGACACCGAAGTGCTCGTCCACCTCTACGAGGAGCATGGCGACGACTTCGCGCGCCGGCTGCGGGGCATGTTCGCGGCCGCGATCTGGGACGACCGAGGGTCCGGCCGACTCGTGCTCGCCCGCGACCGCTTCGGGATCAAGCCGCTCCTCTACCGCCACGTCGACGGCGAGCTCGCCTTCGCGTCGGAGCTCCGCGCACTCCCGCGCGGCGAGATCGACCTCGACGCGCTCGAGGCGTTCCTCGCCTTCAACTCGATCCCGGCGCCGCTCACGATCTTCCGCGAGTGCCGCAAGCTCCCGCCGGGCCACGTGCTCGCGTGGGAGGCCGGAGAGGTCGCGCTGCGTCGGTTCGCGCGGCCGGCGCCGGTGCCCGCGGACGAGGTGCGCCGCGAGGACGACGCCGAGCTCGCGGAGGAGCTGCGCGCGCGGCTCCGCGACTCGGTCCGCGCCCACCTCGTCAGCGACGTGCCGGTCGGCGTGCTGCTCTCGGGCGGCATCGACTCGTGCGTGCTCGCCGCGCTCGCGGCCGACGAGTCGCCGGAGCCGCTGCGTACGTTCTCGATCGGCTTCGAGGAGCGCTCGTTCGACGAGCTCGGGAACGCGCGGCTCGTCGCGGCGTGCTACGGCACGCGGCACCGCGAGCTCGTGCTCCGCCCGGATGCCGCGCTCCTGCTCCCCGCGCTCGCCGACGCCTTCGACGAGCCCTTCGCGGACTCGTCCGCGCTGCCCACGTACCTCGTCTCGCGCCTCGCGGCGGAGGACGTGAAGGTCGCGCTTTCGGGCGAAGGCGGCGACGAGCTCTTCGGCGGCTACTACACGTACGCGGCCGACCTGCTCGCGCCGCGTCTGGCCCCGCTGGCGCGGCTCGCGCGGCCGCTCGTCGAGCTCCTCCCGAGCTCGAGCGCGAAGGCGAGCTTCGACTACCGGGCGAAGCGGTTCGTGCGCGCGGCGCACCTGCCGCCGCTTGAGCGGCACCACGCCTGGAAGGAGATCTTCTCGGCCGAGGCCCGCGCCGAGCTGACGGGGCCGCGGTCGCGGTTCGACCCGGTCGACCTCTACCGCGAGCGCTTCGCCGAGACCGACGGCGCCGAGCTCCTCGCGCGGCTCCAGGACGTCGATCTCGGCCTGTACCTCGTCGACGACCTGCTCGTGAAGACCGACCGCGCGTCGATGGCGCACTCGCTCGAGGCACGCGTCCCCTTCTGCGACACGATGGTCTCGAACCTCGCGCTCGCGCTCCCTGACCGGCAGAAGGTGCGCGGGCTCAGGAAGAAGGTGCTGCTCCGCCGCGCCGCAGCGCCGCTCCTGCCGCGGAAGATCGTCTACGGTCGCAAGCGCGGCTTCTCGATCCCGGCGAGCGCGTGGCTGCGGGGTGAGCTGGAGCCGTTTGCGCGCGAGGTGCTCGCGCCCGACACGCTCGGGCGTCAGGGCTTCTTCCGACCAGACGCAGTGGGACGGGTCCTCGACGACCACGTCTCGGGCCGCGAGGACCGGAGCCGCCAGCTCTGGGGCCTGCTGGCGTTCACGCTCTGGCACGAGCGGCACGTCGAGCGCGCGCCGCAGCCGCTCGACAACCGCGTACTCCAGGGGCTGGTTCGGTGAGCGAGCTGCCCGACTTCGGGCTCGGCTATCCCGGAACCGACCTGCGCCGCCGGCTCGTGGCGGCGGTGCTCGCGGGCGAGAAGACGGCGACGGCCGGTCTCGGCGACGAGGAGGAGCGGTCGCAGCTGGGTGACCGCTTCGCCCTATACGACGAGGACGAGCGGGTCGTCGGCGTGGTCGAGGTGACGGAGGCGCGCGTGATCCCGGCGCGGGAGATCGACCTCGAGTTCGCCCGCGACGAGGGCGAGGGCTTCGAGTCGGTCGAGGACTGGCGCGTCGCGCACGAGAACTTCTTCGAGCGCCCGATCGACGGCGACACGCCGATCGTCGCCGTCCGTTTCCGGCTGGTCGAGCGCCGAGTGCCAGACCTCGGGGGAAACCTCCCGGTTTCCCCCGAGCCCCCTTCCCCTGGTCCGCTTACGCGGACAAGACGCTCCGCGGCCGCTTCGCGGCCGCTTCGCGTCTGGATCGACATGACCGCGTCGGCGCACGTGCTCGTGTTCCGGCCGCTCATCGAGCTCTTGCGGCGGCGCGGCGACGAGGTCGAGGTGACGGCGCGGGAGTATGCGCAGACGCTCCAGCTCCTCGAGCTGCACGGGATCGAGGCGGAGGTGATCGGCCGCCACGGAGGCCGGTCGCGACTCGGCAAGGCGCGCCAGCTGTGGAGCCGGCTGCACGCCCTGCGCCGCTGGGCCCGCGGCCGGCGGTTCGACGTCGCGCTCGCGCACGGCTCGCACGAGCTGACGCTGACCGCGCACCGGCTCGGGATCCCGAGCTCGACGACCTTCGACTACGAATTCGCCTGGCTCCAGCACCAGCTCGGCTGCCGTGCTGCGACGCGCGTCGTCGTCCCGGAGACGATCCCGCCCGACCGGCTCGCCCGCTACGGCGCGGTGCCGCCGAAGCTCCTCCAGTACCCCGGCCTGAAGGAGGAGTACTACCTCGCCGACTTCGAGTGCGACCCGCACGTCCTCGACCCGTGGCCGATCGATCCGGCGCGCGTGCTCGTCGTGCTGCGCCCGCCGCCCGACGTTTCGCTCTACCACCGGCACTCCAACCCGCTCTTCCCGCGGACGCTGGACGCGCTCGGCCGCGACGAGGGTGTCCACGCCGTCGTGCTCCCGCGCACCGAGGAGCAGCGCGAGTTCGTCCGCTCGCTCGATCTCCCGTCGGTGATCCTGCCCGAGCGCGCTGTCGACGCACAGAGCTTGATCGCGCTCGCCGACCTCGTCGTCTCGGCCGGGGGCACGATGAACCGAGAGGCGGCCGCTCTGGGGGTGCCGGTCTACACGACCTACGGCGGGCGGCTCGGCGGCGTCGATGAGACGCTGATCCGCGAGGGACGGCTCGTCCCGCTCACCGACCCGCGCGCGCTCGACCTGCGAAAACGCGTGGCCGGCGGCGACGGGCGTGTGCGGCGCGACCCGGCTCAACTCCTCGGGCTGCTGCTCTCGGCTTACGCGGCGGAGAGCACGGCGAGCACTTCCGAGCCATAGCGCTCGAGGCGCGCCGGGCCGATCCCCGGCACGGCGGCGAGCTCGTCCGGCGACTCCGGAGAGCGACGGACGATCTCCTCCAGCGTCCGGTCGTCGAAGACGACGTAGGCCGGCACGGCGTCGGCCCGCGCTCGCTCGAGCCGCCATGCCCGAAGCGCTCGCGCCGCCGGCGGGAGCTCCTCGTCCCGCAGGCGCCGTCGCTCCACGCGAGGCGGCCGGGTCTCGACGCCGAACTCGTCGAGGAAGCGGCTCGGCCGACCGGCCCAGGTCAGCGCGAGGTGCCGCCGGGCCCGCGTCATGCCCACGTACAGGAGGCGCCGCTCCTCGTTCCGCGCCACCTCGGTCTTCGCCTGCCGGATCGGCAGCTCGCCCTCCTCGAGCCGCGGCAGGAAGACGGCGTCGAACTCGAGCCCCTTCGCGCGGTGCAGCGTCAGCAGGTGGACGCCGCGCGAGGCGCCGGAGCCGAAGAGCTGCTCGAGCTCGGCCTCCAGCTCGGAGACGTCCTCGAGCCGCGCCGCCACCGCGACGATCCGCCGGAGGTCGTCCTGCCGTGTCTGCTCGCGCTCGCCGAGCCCCTCCGGCGGCGACTCGAGCCACCCGAGCTCGCGCGCCACCCGCCGGACGACACTCTCGGCCGGTCCGGACGCGCCGCGCAGCCGCTTCAGGAGGCCGCGCGCGCCCTCGCGCGCGAGGAGCGACGCGCCCTGGAACGGAATGTCCGCCGCATGCAGCGTCTCTTCGAAGTCGGCCGAGCGCGCGTTCGTCCGGAGAAGGATCGCCATCTCCTCGAGGGACACGCCTTCCGCGCCCAGGGCTCGTACACGCTCGACGACGAACTGCGCCTCCTCCTGCGGATCGGAGAAGCCGCGGAGCTCCGGCGCAGGCCCCGACGGCCTCGTCGTTCGCAGCTTCTTCGGCGCGCCGCCGAGCCGCGGCACGAGCCGGTTCGTCAGCTCGAGCACCTCCGGCGAGGAGCGGTAGTTCTCCTCGAGCCGGACGACGGTCGCGTGCGGGAAGCGCTGCGGTAGCGCGAGCAGGTACTCCGGCGTGGCGCCGGTGAACGAGTAGATCGACTGGTAGTCGTCGCCGACTGCGCAGAGCTCGTCGCTCGAGCCGAGCCAGCCCTCGAGGAGCGTCTGCTGGAGCAGGTTCACGTCCTGGTACTCGTCGACGGTGAACGCGCGGTAGCGCTCGCGGAAGGTCGCGAGCGCCCACTCGTTCTCGTCGTAGAGCTCGATCGCGAGCCGGAGGAGATCCTCGAAGTCGACGAGGTTGGCAGCGGTTTTGCGCCGCTCGTACTCGCGGAAGACGCGCGCCATGAGGTCGGGCGGAATCGGCGGGAGGTGGTCGCCGAGCGCGGTGAGATACGTCTGCGGCGTAAGCCCGCGGTTCTTCGCCCACTCGACCTCGGTGGCGAGGTCGCCGGCCGGCCGGAAGCGGTAGGCGCCCGGGAGCATGTTTCCGATCTGGCGGAGGAGGATCGCCTTCGAAGCGAGGATCCCGCCGACGCGGTCAGGCGCGAAGAAGCGGAGCTGCGCGAGCGCCGCGGAATGGAAGGTGCGGGCGGTGACGCCGGTAGCGCCGAGGCTTGCGAGCCGGCTGCGGAGCTCGGTCGCCGCCTTGTCGGTGAAGGTGACGGCGAGGATCTGGGTGGGCTCGAAGGCGCCGGTCGCGACCTGGTTCGCGATCCGCCGCGTGATCGTGGTCGTCTTGCCGGAGCCGGCGCCGGCGAGGATGCAGACCGGTCCGCGCACCGCCTCGGCGGCGCGTCGCTGCTCGGGGTTCAGGTCTTCGAGGATCACGAGCCCACCCTAGAAGCGCGGCGGGACGGCAGGACCGGCAAAAGCGTGTCGCCGGTGTGGCGAAAGAGAAACGACGGCCTCGCCATACGAGGTCGCAGTTATCGTTGCTGCGATGAACGAGAAGCTCACGCTGACGATCACGTATGACGAGCCGGACGAGGAGGGCTGGATCGTCGCCCGTGTCGTCGAGGTCCCGGGAGCGCTCAGTCAGGGAAGAAGCCGCGAGGAAGCGCGCGAGAACGTCATCGACGCCTTGCGGCTCATGCTCTCCCCCGATGACGGCGATCCCGCCGTCGCGGCCGGCCGAAGCGAGCAGCTCGACCTCACACTGTCTGCGTGAAGCTCCGCGAACTCGAGCAGCACTTGACTGCTGAGGGCGCGCGAATGGTGGGTGAAGGCGGGAAACACACGAAGTGGCGGAATGCTGATGGCACACGCGCTACCGCCGTGCCTCGTCATGCCGAGATCGGCCCCGGTCTTGTGCGTGCGATCTGCCGGCAGCTGAGGATCCCGCCGCCGTGAACCCCGCCCCGGCAGCACATTGCGCTGCATAGCTAGGAGCAGATTCTCAGACGCACAACTCGACCAGCTGGCGACCACGCATCTTCAGTACGAGGTCGCGATGCTCGTCGCACAGGCGTGCGAGTTCCACAGACGCTACCCCGGTGGTATGCCACCTTCCTCAGTTCAAGGATCGTCTCATCGATGACGCACTCCTGGAAGCCACGCTGGTGCACCTACGCCTGCTGGACGACTTCCTCGCCAGCAAAGGGCGCCACCCTCTTCAGGTGCACGCCAAAGACTGGATCTCGCAGAGCGATTGGAAGCCGAAGGATTGGCTAAAGGACGACGTTCGTCGACGAATCAACGGACAGGTCGCGCACCTCTCAAAAGATCGCGATCCCTGGTTCGACTGGGACATTCGCGGCTATGCGCACAGCTGCTGCCGAGAGAGGCTTCGTTCGTCTCGGCAGTGAAGAAACATCGAGCTGATCGTGCGCCTGCCTTCGCCGTCATCGAGCGCTGTATCGCCGACGGGCTCGAATGCCTCAAGCGGAAGTAGGGCGTGCGAGTCGTTAGCTCGCGGCTGATTCGTGAACCGCCGCCGAGGTGCGCCTAGGCTCGCGCATCGTCTCGGCGAGCTTCGCGACCACCTCGAGCGTCTCGCCCGACTCAACGAGCCGCTCCAGCTCCACTAGCTCCTCCTCGAGCCAGGCCGCGTCGACTGGCGCCCGCGTGGCCCGGCGGATCTTCGGATGCGGCGTCTCCTTCACGGTTTCGCCCTCGCCGAAGAGGTCCTCGTGGAGCTTCTCGCCGGGGCGCGTGCCGATGAACTCGATCGCCACCTCGCGCCCGGGCTCGCGGCCCGACAACGTGATCATGTCGCGCGCGAGGTCGACGATCCGCACCGGCTCGCCCATGTCGAGGACGAAGATCTCGCCGCGGCCGCCGATCGCACCCGCTTGGACGATGAGCTGCGCGGCCTCCGGCATGGTCATGAAGAAGCGCGTCATCTCCGGGTGTGTCACCGTCACCGGCCCGCCCTGTTCGATCTGGCGGCGGAAGATCGTGATCACGCTCCCGGCCGACCCGAGCACGTTGCCGAAGCGCACGGCCACGAACCGCGTGGACACGTCCCTTCGGGCCCCGTATGCCTCGACGATCCACTCGCAGATCGCCTTCGACTGGCCGTAGACCGCGGCCGGGTTCAGCGCCTTGTCCGTCGACACGAGCACGAACCGCTCGGCGCCGTACTCGACGGCGACGTCGGCCACGAGCTTCGTCGCGAGCACGTTGTTCCGCACCGACTCGAGCGGGTTCGCCTCCATCATCGGCACGTGCTTGTAGGCGGCGGCGTGGAAGACGACCGCCGGCCGGTAGGTCTCGAAGAGCTGGCGCATCTTCGGCTCGCTCTTCACGTCGCCGAGGACCGGCACCACCGCGTGGAAGCCGCGCTCGTCGACGAGCTCGCGCTCGATCTCGAAGAGCGGCGTCTCGCCGTGGTCGACGAGCACGAGCCGGTTCGGCCCGGCGCGCACGATCTGCCGGCAGAGCTCGGCGCCGATCGAGCCGCCGGCGCCGGTCACGAGCACGACCTCGTCCTTCAGGTACGACGCGATCGCGTCCATGTCGACCTCGACCGCCTCGCGCCCGAGGAGGTCCTCGACCTGTACGGGGCGGATCTGCGAGACGCTGACCCGGCCGGAGATCAGCTCGTGCAGGCCGGGCACGGTCTTCACCGGCACGCGCGCCTGCCGCGCCGCCTCGACGACGCGCTCGCGGAGCTCGCCGGGTGCGGAGGGGATCGCGATCAGGATCTCGTCCGGCGGGTTGTCGCGGAGCACCTGCGGGAGCTCGCCGGTCGTGCCGATCACGCGCACGCCCTCGAGCTGGATGTGCCGCTTCTTCGGGTCGTCGTCGATGAGGCCGATCGGGGTGTAGCCGAGCTCGGGCGTGCGGAGCATCTGGCGGACGACCTGCCAGGCCGCGTCGCCGGCGCCGACGACGATCACCTCCTTGCCGCGGACGACGAGCCGGCCCGGCGCGGGCCGCTCGGTCACAGTGCGGGCGAGTAGGCGCGAGCCCGCGACGAACGCGAGCAGGAGCAGGAAGTCGAGCACCGCGACGCCGCGCGGGAGCGGGAAGCCGCGGACGGGGTGCATGAAGTAGACGGTCAGGTCGGAGATGAGGCAGCCGATCGCGACGCCGCGGGCGGCGCCCCACATGTCGCGCGTCGAGACGTAGCGCCACCAGCGCCGGTAGAAGCCGGAGAGGACGAAGACGACGAGCGTGATCGCGACGACGACCAGGATCGAGCGGTTGAAGAGCCGGTGGTAGGGCGGCGGCACGCCGTTGTCCCAGCGGAGCTGGAAGGCGAGCCACCACGCGAGCGCGACCAGGACCCCGTCGGCAGCGAGCTGCCAGAGCCGGTGGCGCGTGATCGGGATCACGAGGCGACGCGCTCGCGGACGGCCGAGCGGACGATGTCGACGATCCGCTGCTGAGCCGCCGGCTCGATCCCCGGCCACAGCGGCAGCGCGAGGTTCTCGCGCGAGGCGCGCTCGGTCTCGGGAAAGGCGCCCGCCGAGTGGCCGAGGTAGCGAAGCGCGGGCTGGAGGTGGAGCGGCGTCACGTAGTACGACGCGCAGCCGATCCCCGCCTCGTCGAGGGCCGCGCGGACGCGGTCGCGTTCCGGCGAGCGGACGACGTACAGGTGGTAGACGTGCCGGCCGTCGTCCGGCGGGAGCTCGACGAGGTCGCCGAGCCCGAGCTCGGCGTAGCGCGCGGCCGCCTCGCGGCGGAGCCGGTTCCACTCGGCGACGTGGGGCAGCATGAGGCGGAGCCCCGCCGCCTGGAGCTCGTCGAGGCGCGAGTTGTAGCCGACGAGGTAGAAGTCCTTCTTGTCGCGCGAACCGTGGAAGCGAAGCAGTCGGATCCGCTCGGCGAGCGCCTCGTCGATCGCCGCGATCAGACCGCCGTCGCCGAGGGCGCCGAGGTTCTTCGTGGGATAGAACGAGAAGGTCGACGCGATCCCGGTCGTGGCGATGCCCTCGGCGCCGAAGGCCTGCGCCGCGTCCTCGACGATCGTCACGCCGAGCTCGGCGAGCTCGGCGAGCGGCGCCGGCCGGCCGAAGAGGTGGACGGGCATGATCGCCTTCGTCCTCGGCGTGATCCGTCGGGCCACGTCGGCCGGGTCGAGGTTCAGCGTCGCGAGATCGACGTCGGCAAAGACCGGCGTCGCGCCGCGCTTGGCGATCGGCTCGGCGGTGGCGTAGAAGGTGAAGGCGGGGCAGATCACCTCGTCGCCGGCCCCGATCTCGAGCGCGTCGAGGACGATCGCGATCGCGTCGGTGCCGTTCGCCACGCCAATCGTGTGCGGGACGCCGAGGAAGGCCGCGGCCTCCTCCTCGAAGGCGCGCACCTCGGAGCCGAGGATGAAGCGGCCCCCGTCGAGGACGGCGCCGAGCCGCTTCTTCAGCTCGGGAAGGAGCGGGCCGTATTGCGCGGCAGGGTTGAAGAGCGGGATCCCCGGCACCGGCGAGCCAGTCTACTCGGCAGCCAACCGGCCTCGGCGCGCCGAGCGCCAGCGCAGGAGCAGCCAGCCGACGACGAGGACGGCCACCGCGACGATCGCGTAGTCGACGAAGCGGAAGTCGTGGTGGAAGCGCTCCCAGCTCCGCCCGAGCGCCCAGCCGGCGCCCGCGAAGGCGAAGCACCAGGCGGTGGAGCCGATCGCCGTCAGCACCGTGTAGCGCGCGAACGGCATGCGGAAGATCCCGGCCGGGATCGAGACGAACGAGCGCGCGACGGGCGTGACGCGGCCGAGCAGGACCGCCCAGTCCTCCCAGCGGTCGAACCAGCGCTGCGCCTTCGCGAGCTTGCGCTCCGAGACGCGGAACCGCTTGTCGCCGTAGAAGCCGATCGCCCATCCCACGATCGCGCCGAGGAGATAGCCGACTGCGCCGGCGAGGGCCATCGCCAGGTACGCATCGACGCCGGAGTGGACGTGCCAGCCGAACAGCGAGACGTGCTGGCCGGCGAAGACGCCTGCCGCCAGGGCGCCCGCGTAGACCATCACCAGCTCGCTCGCCGCCGGGAAGACGGCGTCGATCGCCATGAGCGCGAAGACGGCGTAGAGGCCGTGGTCGCCGACGAGCGTCGTCAGCGAACTCGAGACGCTCGCGAGCGGCACGAGCGGAGGTTACCCGCGGCGCACGCGGAACAGCCCCGCGAGCGAGACGGCACCGAGCTCGTTCGTGGCGGTCACGCGGAGCACGTAGCGGCCCGGGAAGGCGAGGCTGCGGCGGCCGTCGCGCCCGTTCCAGCCGACCGGGACCGTCCCCACGTCGAGCCGGCGCCGGAAGAGCGTCCGCACGACGGCGCCCCCCGGCCGCTCGACCGCGACCGTCACCTGCGCCGGGTGGGCGAGGACGAAGGAGGCGCGGAGCGACGAGCCGCCTCGCCGGACGGTGACCGTCGCCGGGACGCGGAGGAACCCGAGCGTCTCGTCGACGCCGAACGTGCGCTCGGCGCTCGAGCGGCGGCCGAGGTCGTCGACGGCGCTGACGGAGAAGCGCCACCGACCCTCGGGCGCCTGCGAGCCGTCGGGGTTCGTCCCATTCCAGTCGAACCGGTACGTGCCGGGGGCGCGGACGCCGCTGCCGGCGTCGCGGGTGACGCCGCCGGGGCCGACGAGCGTCGCGGTCACGGTCGAGGGGCGGACGACCTTGTAGCTGAGCGTCTGCCGTTCGTCGACCGCGTCGCCGTTCGGCGAGAGGACCGCGGCCAGCGGCGGCAGGGCGTAGACGCCCGAGTACGAGACGAGCAGCGCGTCCGAGATCGGCAGCTCCCCGCCCGGCGCCGACGGATGGTCGAGGAGCGTCCCGTCGAAGGCCATCGTCGTCGCCGTCCCACTCCCGAGCGCCGCCCCCGTGACAGCGCCGAGGCGGACGAGGATGAGGGAGAGCTCGAAGTTCGTCACGCCGACGCTGTAACCGGCGGAGCCCCCGTCGATCGCGACGAGGACGATCCTCCCGTCGGCGAGCTGGCCGACCGCTGTGCGCGGGCGGCGCGGCGCGAGCAGCGCGGGCGAGAAGACCTCGTTGGCGCGGAAGACCGGCTTCCCGCCGCGGACGAGGAGCGGCCCGCCGCCGATCGCGTCGGTGACGCCGCTCCAGGTGGGGGTCAGGATGAAGCGGATGAAGAGATTCGTGCCGGCTGGCGCCTCGGCGGCGAACCTCGTCGCGGCGGTCCCGCGGGCCAGGATCACGCCGCCGCCGCGCGGGATCGCCGTCCCGCCGTTCGACGAGACGATCTGCGAGACCGTGGCGGAGAGGTCGGCGTTCGGCGCCGTCGGCGGCAGCGTGGGCAGGACCGCCTCGACCGCGCCGCGCGCCGACGGCGTCCTCCCTCCCCACGCGCGCGTGAAGAGCGCGATCCCGTTCGGGCCCGGCGGCCGGTTGAGCTGGAGCGGGCGGCGTCCTGCGTTCCCTCGCCAGATGCCGTCGTACTCGATGCGCTGCACCTGCAGCGAGCCGCCGGCGTCGAGGCCGATGCTCGAGCGGCCGGCATTGGGCGCATGGTCGAGCAGCCCGCCGCGGAGGACGATGCCGGCCGGCTCGCCGCTCGCCGAGAATAGGTCGCCGTTGACGCCGGCGACGGTCGCCGCCGGCGAGACGCGCCGCTCGATCGCCGTCAGCCGCTCGCGGCCGGAGATCGCGTCGTTCGAGAGGGCCGTCCCGAGGCCGTAGAGGCCGCCCGGCCGCGGCGCCGTGAGCACGTTGACGGCCACCGGCCCGTGCGGCGTCAGGTCGAACTGTCGCTCGTAGGTGACGCCGGGCATGAGCAGGACGCGCGGAGCCCCCGAGGCCGGAGCGGCGAGGACCAGTGCGAGAAGCCCCCCGATGACCAGCTTGCGGAGCACGACCCGGCGGTCAAGGTACCCCAAAGCCAGGTTCCCCTCGTCCTCGTTCGGGTGTAGCGTGCGAGGAGGTGGTCAGGCGGGCGCTTCCCCTTCTCCTCGTCGCCGTGCTGTGGCCGGCGGCGCCCGCGCAGGCCCAGTCGACGTCGTTCCTGTTCGTCCAGAGCACGCCGGCCGAGACTGCGATCGACGTGAGCGGCGGCAGCGCGTCCGCCGCGCGGGTGCAGATCTCGCTTCCGGCCGGCTTCGGCCTCAACGTCTCCCGCCCCGTCGGCGCGACCGTCGGACGGGCCAGCCTCGAGCTCGCGTCCGCCGCCTCGCCCGGCGGCGAGGGCTCCACGACCGAGGGCGACATCGTCGTCGCCGACCCGAGCCGCTACGCGGGGAACGCCCCGCTCGCGGCCTGCGCGTCGGGGACGCACGCGACGGTGTGGCGACTCGAGCCGCTCGACGTCCCGATCTTCGTCGACGCGGCCTCCGGGCCGGACGCGGCGCTCGGCGGCTACGAGCTCCGAGCCTGCTTCGACCTCCCGCAGGGGCTCTCGTTCCGGGAGCTCGAGCTCGACCTGCTGCGCACGATCGTCCCGCCGACCCTGCCGGGGATCTACGTCTGGCACGCGCTCGTCACGCCGGCGACGGCAACCGGCGCCGTCGACGAGAACGGTGCGTGGGAGGTGCGCGCCCTCGTCCCCTGGCCCGTCGCGCTGACCCTGCACGCGCGCCACGGCAAGGCGAACGGCCGCTACGTCCTCTATGGCCGGCTCGTGCTCGCGGGGAAGCCGCGCGGCGGCGCGACGATCCGCCTCCTCCGCGCGATCTCCGGGACGGAGGGCTCCTCGAGCTTCACGATCAGCTTCGCGACCCCGAGGGCGGCGGAGACGAACCGGGCGGGCCAGTTCCGGCTCGCGGTCACGGTGAAGCGGCGAACGGACTTCTACGCGCTCTGGTTCCCGTTCCCGCGCGAGGGGTGCTCCTCGCCTTCGACCGCGCCCGGCGGGTGCCAGACCGAGACGACGAGCCCGGCGCTGAGCCGCCGCCTCGTCGTGCGCCCCGGCTGAGGCTCCGGCTCAGCCGTACGAGCAGCTGTTTGGGACAGGGGCGAATGGCCGCCGAAGCCGGGCTTCGCCCGGCGAGAGGCTCACAACGGTGATCTCCCCGCTTCGCAAAGACCTTGGCCGGCTCCTGAACCGTTGGAACGACGCGGCCGTTGTCAAGGAGGGGGCTCGTGGGGGAACCAGGGGTTCCCCCACGTCTGCTAGTTCCAGACTCTGACGTCGCGGTAGAGCGTGTCTCGCTGGACGGGGGTCTTGCCGAGCTGCCGGATCAGGTGGACGAGCTCCTCCGTGGAGGTCCGGTATGTCGTTCCGGCGGCGGAGACGACGTTTTCCTCGACCATCACCGAGCCCATGTCGTCGGCGCCGAAGCCGAGCGCGACCTGGCCGATCTTCAGCCCCTGCGTGACCCACGACGACTGGATGTGGTCGACGTTGTCGAGGTAGATCCGGGACACGGCCTGCGTGAGGAGGTAGTCGAACGACGTCGGCATCGCTTCGCGAGGCACGCGCGCCCCGAGGCGGTTGCCGTCGTCCTGGAACGTCCAGGAGATGAAGGCGCGGAAGCCGTGCGTACCGTCCTGGAGCTCGCGGATCAGGCGCATGTGCTCGACCCGCTCCTCGAGCGTCTCCACGTGGCCGTACATCATCGTCGCCGTCGTCGAGATGCCCATCCGGTGGGCATGGCGCATGATCCCGAGCCACTCCGCGGAGGTCGTCTTCTTCGGCGAGATGATGTCGCGGACGCGGTCGACGAGGATCTCGGCGCCGCCGCCGGGGATCGAGTCGAGGCCGGCGTCGCGGAGGCGGGCGAGGGTGGTCGGGACGTCGAGGTGCGAGCGCCGCGCCGCATGCTGGATCTCGGACGGCGAGAGCGCGTGCAGGTGGATCGGGTAGCGCGCCTTGATCGAGCGGAAGAGGTCCTCGTAGTACTCGACCCCGAGGTCGGGGTGGTGGCCGCCCTGCATCAGGAGGCCGGTGCCGCCGATCGCGAGCGTCTCCTCGATCTTCTTGAAGATGATCGGCTTCGGCAGTAGGTAGCCCTCGGTGCGGTCGCCCGGCCGGCGGTAGAAGGCGCAGAAGTCGCAGTCCGTGTAGCAGACGTTCGTGTAGTTGAGGTTGCGGTCGACGATGAAGGTGATCCGGCTCGGGTCGGTCTTGCGCTCGCGGATCTGCTGCGCGGCCCGGCCCACCGCGACGAGGTCGCGCGACTCGAGCAGCGCGAGCGCGTCGGCCTCCCAGATCCGCTCGCCCTCGAGCGCTCGCTCGAGGATCTCGGCGACGGCGGTCACGCGGGCACCGGCTCCTCGTGGACGAAGCGGAGCTCCGGCACGTGGTCGAGCTCGCCGGCGTCGCGGGCGAGCTCGCAGAAGGTCAGGAAGCCCGCGCGCTCGCGCGGGCCGAAGCGGTAGCGCAGCTTCTCGAAGTAGCGGGCGAGGAAGCCGGGCGGATAGCCGTAGCGCTCGCTCGCCTCGTAGGCGAGCCGCTCCGGCTCGGCGCGCGCGACCCGCACCGAGGCGACCAAGGCGTCCTCGACCTCTGACAGCCCCTCCGGCGGCGGGTCGGGGCACGCCCAGACGGCGAACACCATCGGCAGCCCCGTCCGCTCGAGCCAGAGCCGGCCGAGGTCGTAGTGCGGAGTCGGATCCTCGAACGCGCTCTGAAGGGCGGCGTCGCCGATCAGGAGGGTCGCATCGGCGTCCTCCCCCAAGGGGACGTGCTCGGCTTCGGGGAGCAGCACCCGCGTCAGCACGACGGACGTGGCGCTTTCGGGCGTGACAGCGATCGAGCGCACCCGCTCCAAAGGCACCCGCGAGACGAGCTGGATCGAGTCGACTGCGCCCTCCGACGAGACGCAGAGGCGCGGCAGGATCCGCAGCCGCTCCGCATGCCGCGCGTACTCGATCGACGAGATCGGCGCGAGGTCGCACTCGCCGTCGAGCAGCGCCTGGTTGAGCCCCGTCGGGACACCGACGACCTCCTCGAACTCGGCCTCGACGCGGTAGAAGACCGGCGCCATGTTCACGTAGCCGATCCGGCCTAGGCGGATCACAGGCCCGCCGCCTCGAGCGCCGCTCGCCGGTTCGGGTAGTCGCGCATCTCCACAATCCGCTCGTCCTCGACGACGAAGACATGGTGCAGCTCCGGCGCCTCCTCGAACAGGGGCTCGACGTGGGGATCGACGACGATGCGGCCCTCCATCTCAGCAACGACCTCCGGCCTGCCGCTCCGCCCCGCGTCGAGAGCCGCCCTGAACGTCGCCA
Organism: Gaiellaceae bacterium; assembly: GCA_035640455.1. Lineage (GTDB taxonomy): Bacteria > Actinomycetota > Thermoleophilia > Gaiellales > Gaiellaceae > AC-50. Next base: position 55,650 of record DASQWB010000129.1, read on the forward strand.
CTACCTCGTCCCGGCTCCGGCACAGCTGCCCCGGCCGCAAGCCCACCCAGACGACGTCCGGCGCCAGCGCCGTGGCGAACTCCTGGAAGTCCGCGCTCTCGAGGTGGTCGAGCGCGCTCACCATCGCCTCAACTCGTTGTAGAGCGTGTCGCGCTGCACCGGCACGCGGCCCGCCTCCCGCACGAATCGCACGAGCTCCTCGAGCTTCTGCTCGGTCGGCGTCGTCGCGCCGGCCGCGTGGAAGATCTCCTCCCGGACGACCGTCCCCTGCACGTCGTTGGCGCCGAAGTGCAACGCGACCTGCGCCAGCGGCATCCCCATCATGATCCAGTACGCCTTCACGTTCGGGACGTTGTCGAGGATGAGGCGCGAGACGGCGATCATCTTCAGGTCCTCGGAGCCCGTCGTGTGCCGCCACCCCCGCCGCTCGAAGACGGTGTTCTCGGGGTGGAAGGCGAGCGGGATGAAGGCGAGGAAGCCGCCGGTCCGGTCCTGCTGCTCGCGCAGCCGCAGCAGGTGGTCGACCCGCTCCTCGTAGGTCTCGACGTGGCCATAGAGGAGGGTGCAGTGCGTCGGGATGCCGAGTCGGTGGGCGGTGTCGTGGGTCAGGAACCAGAAGTCGGGGTGCTCCTTCCCGGGCGCGATCAGCCGCCGGACGCGGTCGGCGAAGACCTCGGCGCCGCCGCCCGGGAGCGAGCCGAGACCCGCGTCGCGTAGCTCGCGCAGCACCTCCTCGTGCGTGAGCCCGGCGAGGGTCGTCATGTGGTGGATCTCGCTCGCCGTGTAGAGCTTCAGGTGAACGTCGGGCATCGCCTCGTGCAGCGCCCGCGTCGTCTCCACGTAGAAGTCGAAGTCGACGTGCGGGTTCTCGCCGTTCACCATGTGGATCTCGGTGAACCCGGTCGACTCGCGCTGGCGGAGCGCGTCCGCGACGAGCTCGTCCGCCGTGATCGTGTAGGCCTGCGGCTGCTTCGACGTCGCCGCGAAGGCGCAGAACTTGCACTTCACCCGGCACACGTTCGTCTGGTTCAGGTACAGGTTCTGCACGAAGTAGACCTCGTCGCCCCCGCCGCGCAGCCGGCGCGCGAGGTCGGCGAGCTCCCCCAGCGCGAGCAGGTCGTCGGACTCGAAGAGCGCGACGCCGTCCTCGAAGTCGAGCCGCTCGCCCGCCTCCACCTTCTCGCGGATCGGCGCCAGCGTCTCGATGCGGTCGAGGACGGCCACGCTCACGACTCCCGATTGACGACGGCGTCGGTCAGCGCGGCGAGCTCCTCGGCACGAGGTTCGCCGTTCAGGCACGCGCGGGCGCGGAACGCGTACTCGAGCGCGAGCTCGCGGGAGCGCTCGAGCGCGTCGGTCGCGGCGACCCGGACGAGCGCGCCGTCGAGCGGGCCGCCTGCGAGGGCGCGCCGCACGACCTCGTCCTGCCGCGCCGCGAGGAGCAGGGGAAGGGTCGGCGTCCCCTCGCGAAGGTCGGTGCCTGCGACCTTGCCTGTCTCGATCGTCTCGCCGGAGCAGTCGAGGACGTCGTCGACGATCTGGAACGCGATCCCGAGCGCGAGGCCGAACGCGCCGAGCCCGCCGCCGCCGAGCAGGCAGGCCGCCTCGAAGAGCTTCCCCGTCTTGAGCGCGCACCGCTCGAGGTAGGCGTCGATCGTCGTGTCGGGGTCGTGGGTCTGGCTCCGCTGGAGCGCCTCGCCGCGCGCCAGGCAGAGCGCGGCGCCGGCGAGGATCGAGACCGCGCGCGGATCGCCGGTCGAGGTCAGCTCGGCGAAGGCGCGGGCGAAGAGGTAGTCGCCGGCGGCGCGCGCCGCGGCGGGCCCGAAGGCCTGCCACGCCGAGACGCGGCCGCGGCGGAAGGCGGCGCCGTCGATCAAGTCGTCGTGGACGAGCGTCGCCATGTGCACGAGCTCGACGGCGGCCGCCGCGGCGACGGTCGGCCGCGTGCCCGGCGGCGCGGCGAGGAAGACGAGCAGCGGCCGCAGCCGCTTCCCGCCGGCCTGGAGCGATTCGGCGCCGACCGCCGCGACGACGCCGCGATGCGAGGCGACCGCGGCCTCGAGCCGGTCCTCGAGCTCCTCGAGGTACGTGTCGAGGCCGGGCGCGGCGCGAAGGTCGGCGAGCGCGCTCACGCGTCCACCTCATCAACCGGCGCTCCGGGCCGGCGACGCAGGCGGCGGAGCCGGCAAGTGCAATCGGTCGCGCCGGCGAAGCCGGCACGACCTCTGGATCGGCGTCGCAAGACGACGCCCCGGCGGCACCGCCTGAGGGCGGCATCGCAAGCGACGCCGCTCATCCCGCCGTCCCCCGGTGGAGCGCGACGATGCCGCCGGCCAGGAGCCGGAACGCGACGTCGCCGAAGCCGGCCTCCCGGAGGAGCGCCGCGAGCTCCTCCGGTCCAGGGAACCGCCGCACGCTCGCCGGCAGGTACGTGTAGGCCGAGCCGCCGCGGAGCACCTTGCCGAGGAGCGGCACGATCCGGTCGAACCAGAGCCGGTAGAAGAGCTGCAGCGGCCCGCGCGGCGTCGTGATCTCGAGGATGCCGAGCCCGCCGCCGCGCCGGAGGACGCGGCGCAGCTCCCGGAGCGCGCGCTCGAGATCGGCGACGTTGCGCACGCCGAACCCGACGGTGGCCGCGTCGAACGACGCGTCCGCGAAGGGAAGCTCCAGCAGGTCGCCCCGCACCCACTCGACCTCGGCCGACTTCCGCCGCGCGCGGTCGAGCATACGCTCGGAGAAGTCGAGGCCGACGACGCGGCCGCCAGCCTGCACGTCCGCGAGTGCGAGGTCGCCGGTCCCGCAGCACGCGTCGAGGACGCGATCCCCAGGCCGCACCGCAGCCTCCGCCGTGAGCCGCCGCCAGCGCCCGTCGAGGCCCGCCGTCATGACCCGGTTCATCAGGTCGTAGACCGGCGCGATCCGGTCGAACATGCGCCGGACTTCGTCCGGCGCTAACTGGCCAGACCGCAGCTCGGCGGTCGTCACTGACCCCACCTCGGGACGAGCGCGTTCTCCAAGCCGAGCTGGTCGAGGCAGCGCCCGACGACGAAGTCGACGAGGTCGCCCACCGTGTCGGCGCCGTGGTAGAAGCCGGGCGCCGCGAACAACACCACGGCGCCGGCCTGCCGCAGCCGGAGCATGTTCTCGAGGTGGATCGTCGAGAGCGGTGTCTCGCGCGGCACCAACACAAGCTTCCGCCCCTCCTTGAGCGCGACGCTCGCGGCGCGGTGGATGAGGTTGGACATGGCCCCCGACGCCACGGTGCCGAGTGTCCCCATCGAGCACGGGCAGATGACGTAGGCGTCGACCTTGGCGGAACCACTGGCGTATGGCGCGCTCCAGTCCTGCTCGTGGTAGAGCATCGCCGCCCCGCCGCCGTGCTCGAGGAACCGCGCCATCGTCTCGTCCGAGGAGAGGTGCGGGTTGCGGTAGAGCTCGGTCGCGAGTACCTCGATGCCGGCGCGCGACGCGCAGATCCCGACCTCGCACCCAGCGGCGCTCAGCGCTTCGAGGAGCCTCGCCGCGTAAGGCGCCCCCGATGCACCCGTTATGCCGAGGAAGACACGCACACGGCGGCTACTTCGGGCCTTTGGATGCGGCCAGGAAGATGCCGATGTTGCGGATGTTCTGCGGGCTGCCGAGGTTGCCGAACCTCGGCATGACCTTGTTCCCGAACTTGCTCGGGTCGGAGACGTAGTCCGAGAAGAACTTCGCGTTGGGATTCGTCTTCCCGATAGCGCTCAGGTCCGGTGCGCCGAGGTTGGACGAGCCTGTGCCGAGGTAGGTGTGGCACGACGTGCAGCCCGACTCCGCGAAGAGCCTCGCCCCCGCGACGGCTTGCGCATTTCCGGCGAACCCCTGCCGCTTCGCCCACGTCGGCACGGCCTGGACGACCTCGCTCGCGAGCGACTCGCGCGCCGTCGCGCCCTTGTAGGTCAGGACGCCCATCGAGAGGACGACGAGGATCGCCGTCACGACGGCGACCGGCCGCCGCAGCAGGCGCCGCTCCCGGCGCAGGTCGAGGAACGGGAGCGCGATCAGGATGACCAGCAGAACCGTCGGGATCCCGACCGTTCCGAGGATCACCGAGTCCGGCCACTTGAAGATGCGCAGCAGGTAGAAGAGGAAGTAGAAGTACCAGTCCGGCCGCGGGACGAAGTTCGTCGTGCCCGGGTCGGCCTTGTCCGTGTAGAGCGGGCCGAGCCAGCCGGACTCGGTGCTCGTGTGGTCGCCGGGAGTCGTGTACTTCCAGATCACGGCGAGCCCGACGATCACCGTCACGACGACGAGGCTCATCACCGTGTCGTGGAACATCGCGTACGGGTAGAACGGCTTGCCGCGATCCTTGACGTCCTGCTTGTAGCGCTGGAACTGCGCCCGGCGCTCTTCGAGGGCCCGCGACGCCATTACTGGTGATCCTTCCGGTCTCGTTGCCGAGTGCCGAGGTCGCGAGCACCGAGCGAGGCAAGGATGCAGGGAGCACTCGGGGGTAGCCCGAGTGCGACTGAGGACGCCGCCTCGCGAAGCGTGATCGCGGGCTCGGCGCCGGCGGACGGGGCCGGGAGGGTCACCTTGGAATGCCTCCGCGTGCGCCCGGCTGGAGCAGCCCGCGCCGGGCCTTCGGCGCCGGCTCGACGCGGTCGGCCCCGGCGGCGTCCCTCGACCACGGCGGCGAGGTCACGCCGAGCCGGACGACGAGGTAGAGGTGCAGCAGGATCAGGCCCGCGATCGCCCCGGGCAGGAGCAGCATGTGGATGGAGTAGAACCGGGCCAGCGTGTCGGGCCCGATCTCGGCGCCGCCGCGGAGGAACTGCGCGAGGAACGGCCCGAGGAAGGGAGCGGTGCCGTTGATGTTGATCCCGACGACGGTGGCCCAGTAGGCCGTCTGGTCCCACGGCAGCAGGTAGCCCGTGAAACCTTCGAGCATCCCGAGTGCGAGCAGCATCACGCCGACGATCCAGTTCAGCTCGCGCGGGTACTTGTAGGCGCCGAAGAGGAAGACCCGCGCCATGTGGAAGAACATCAGGATGATGAAGACGCTCGCACCCCAGCGGTGCATGCCGCGCACGAGCCACCCGAGCCAGACGTCGTTCGTGATGTGCTGGATCGACTCGTAGGCCGAGTTCGGGTCCGGCTTGTAGTACATCGCGAGGATCACGCCGGTGACGGCCTGGACGATGAACGCGGTCAGCGTGGCCGAGCCGAGCGTCTGCATCCAGTTCGTGTCGGCCGGGACCTTGCGGAAGAGGAAGTAGCGGACCCCGCCGACGAGGCCGGAGCGCTCCTCGAGCCAGTCGAGCGGGTAGACGACGGCGGCCTCGAGGCGCTGGCGGCGGGCTGACTTCTTCCGGTTCGGCATCTAGTGCGGAGCCTGGAGGGGATAGAGCCAGGACTCGGGCCCGTCGACGTGGTTCCCG